>JBJMSU010000088.1:0-3002 GCA_045801465.1 Xanthobacteraceae bacterium
GCCCACCGAGGCGGAGCGCGCCGCTCTGATCGACCTCCGTGATGCGCTGTCGCAATTGCCGGCCGATGCCAGCGCGGAGCAGATCCAGGACGTGATCTATGAGATTGGGCGGCGCGAGCCGTTCCTCGACAAGGCCGGCAAGGTCAATCCGAAGGATGGCAAGCCGGGCGTCGCGCTCGACTGGTTCAACATGCTCTACCAGGTGCTGCTCGGCCAGGAGAAGGGCCCGCGTTTCGGCTCGTTCGTCGCCGTCTATGGAATCCAGAACACGATCGATATGATCGACGGCGCGCTCGCCCGCTCGGCGTGACCTACTGGCTCGCCCACACGATCCGCGCCACCCACATGACGTCGGACATGGAGAGCAGGCGGTCGCCGTGTTCGGAATTGAGCGATTTCAGCTCGATCGTCTTCGCGGTCTTGCGCTTGAGCTCCTTCACCATGACCTCGCCCTCGCGCGTCTTGAGCACGACGCGGTCGCCGCGGCGGATCGGCGAGGAAGGGGAAACCACGATCATATCGCCGTCACGGTAAAGCGGCTGCATGGACTCGCCGGAAATCTCCAGCGCATACGCGTGCTCGTCATTGACGGCCGGAAACGGGATCTCGTCCCAGCCGGCGCCCACCGGAAACCCGCCGTCGTCGAAATAGCCGCCGCTGCCCGCTTCGGCAAAGCCGATCACCGGCACTCCATGGGTGGGCTTGCGGGCATTCTCGGTGATCAGCTCGACGAAAGTGTCGACATTGGTGCCGGTCGCCGCCAGGGCCTTGGCGATCGATTCGGTCGACGGCCAGCGCGCGCGGCCGTCCGGCGTGATGCGCTTCGAGCGGTTGAAGGTGGTCGGGTCGAGACCGGCGCGTTTGGCGAGACCCGAAGCCGAAAGACCGGAGCGCGCCGCCAGGCGGTCGAGGGCCGTCCAGATTTGGGCGTGGGTCAGCATGGAAGGGAAGACGTCCTGGGGCAATGTGAGACTTTTATCCTAACGTGTCCTGGTTGTCACGACAATTCGCGCTGCGGCAGCGGCTTAATGGCCGGGACGGCGAGTTGCAGCGCTGTCATGATCGGCATGCCAGATGATTGGATGCGGCACGTCTTGAAGGCGCGCGGTGCCGCCGTACGGTCCGCGAGCGGGATGAGCAGTGCCCCGCTTCCGAAGTTCGCGATACATGGCGGCACCCTCCTGACACGAACTTCGCAAGCAAAGGGGGCACTCGTGAGTCTATGGTCCTGGTGCGGCTTTTCGATTTGAAGTTCCTATGCGAGTTTGCGCAGGCTCTGTAGGAACTTCAAATCGGCGGCACTCGTGGCCACCACGATCTATAAGATTTGCCCTGCTGTTTTGTGGCGCGAGGCGGAACGCGTCGGCGCCTTCCGCGGAAGCCCGGCCGATCGCCGCGACGGCTTCATTCATTTTTCCACCGCAGCCCAGGTGGTCGAAACGGCGGCGAAGCACTTCGCCGGCGAAGGCGACCTCGTTCTGGTGGCCGTCGATGCCAGCCGGCTGGGCGACCGGCTGCGATGGGAATCTTCGCGCGGCGGAGCGTTGTTCCCGCATCTCTATGGCGAGCTTCCCGTGGCGGCGGTGCACAGGGTGGAGCCGCTGCCGCTCGGTCCAGACCGCCGCCACGTGTTTCCGGAGCTCGATCCGTGATGGCATCCGTCCCGCCCGCTGTGATCGGTTTTCTCGACGGACTGACGCGGCCCATCATGCGGGTGCTCGCGCCGGAAACCGCGCACCGGCTGGCGGTGAATGGCCTCAGGGTCTTGCCGCTGTCGCGTCCTGCGGCCGACGACCCGCGCCTGGGCGTAAACGCGTTCGGCCTGACCTTTCCCAATCCGGTCGGCCTCGCGGCGGGGTTCGACAAGAACGGGGAAGCGGCCGGCGCAGTGCTGGGCCTCGGTTTCGGGTTCACCGAGGTCGGGACGGTCACGCCGCGGCCGCAAGGCGGCAATCCGCGCCCGCGGCTGTTCCGGCTCGATGCCGACGAGGCGGTGATCAATCGCCTCGGCTTCAACAGCCAAGGGGGCGAAGCGGTGCTCAACCGGCTCGCCGCATCGCTCCCGCGCGGCATCGTCGGCATCAACATCGGCGCCAACAAGGAATCCCCGGATCGCGTCGCCGACTATGTCGCGTTGATCGCGACTCTGGCGCCGGTGGCAAGCTATTTCACGGTCAATATCTCGTCGCCGAACACGCCGGGCCTGCGCGACCTGCAACAGGCGAACGCGCTCGACGATCTTCTGGCGCGCGTCAAGGAGGCGCGCGATCGCGCGTCACGCGGGGCAAAGCCGATCCCCTTGCTCGTCAAGATCGCCCCCGATCTGTCGCTCGGCGATCTCGACGACGTGGTCGGCATTGCGCGCGCACGTCGCATCGATGGAATGATCGTCGGCAATACCACGATCATGCGCCCGGCGAGCCTGCGTGATTCCGCCCGTGCGATGGAGCAGGGCGGGCTGTCCGGCCGGCCGCTATTTAGGCTCGCCACCCGCATGCTGGCCGAGACCTATGTGCGGGTGGAGGGCCAATTCCCGCTCGTCGGCGCCGGCGGCATCGATTCCGGTGCGGCTGCCTTCGCCAAGGTCAAGGCGGGAGCAACCCTGGTGCAGCTCTACACCGGCCTCGTGTTCCGCGGGCTCAAGCTTGTCTCCGCCATCAAGACCGATCTGGTGACTTTCCTGCGGCTCGGACGCTACGACTCGCTTGCCGATGCGGTCGGTCGCGACGCCGCCGCCGCGACGGCCGAGCCGTGGCCGGAGTGAATGAGGCAATAGCGAAACGACTTTGAATGCCGCCGGTTAATAACTATTATGGGAGAGCGAAACGCGAGGGTGTCATGGCGAGCAGTGTCGATCTTGGCAGCAAGCTGGAAAAATTCGTCGCGAATCTCATCAAATCGGGACGCTACAACTCCAAGAGCGAAGTCCTGCGCGAGGGCGTCCGGCTCATCCAAGAGCGCGAGACACGTCTTGCAGCGCTCGATGCAGCGATTGCTCGGGG
>JBJMSU010000093.1:0-8083 GCA_045801465.1 Xanthobacteraceae bacterium
CGCAGTGCAGGTAAAGCCTTGCGCGCGTTCGCCGGCGCTTGCTGCATCAGCTAAAAGCGCCGGCGTCGCGGTCTCGCGCGGCAATTGCCGATTGGTACTAGTCCTTGCGGTTCGAATCGGATTGATCCGACATCTCGCCCATCTGCGACAGCTCCGACTGCTTTTCCTTTTCCTGGCGAGCTTCGTTTTGACCCAGATTGCCTTCCTGCTGCTGCTGTTTCTGCTTGCCGGAGCGGCCTTCCTTCTGGCCGAACTGTTTGCCTGCCATCGCTACCTCCAAGCTTTGCTTTGCGCTTGCTAAGACAACGCATCCGACCCTCGTTTCGTTCTGCCAGGAAATGCGAAGGCGTTCAGAGCTTTATACGCGCTTATAGGCGCGCTCGTGATAGAGCAGCGCTTCGCCGGCGGCGCCCAGTCGAACCGCCTCGACCACCCCGAAGATGACGTTGTGGCTCCCCACCGCCTTCACGTCGCTCACGCGGCAGTCGAAGGCCACCACGGCCGAGGCGAGCACCGGCGAGCCCGTGCTCAGGGTGATCCACTCTCCGGTCGCGAAGCGCTGGTCGCGGTCGCCGCTGCGCCCGGCAAACAAGTCGGCGATCGCCTCCTCGTCCGCGCGCAGCGTATTGACGCAGAACACCCGGTTGGCGCTCAACACCGGCGCCGAGATGCTGCGGCGGTTGAGGCATACCAGCAGCATCGGCGGCTGGTCCGACACCGATGCCACCGCGGTCGCCGTGAAGCCGGTCTGCCCGGCCGGACCGGCGCTCGTCACCACGTGCACGGCGGCGCCGAGCCGGCTCATCGCCTCGCGGAAGGCGGCGGCCTCCACGCTGTTGAACGGCTCCGGTCCGATTGCCTCGAAGGCGCCGGCCATGGCGTCGTCAGGCCGTTGGTCGATCCAGCTCATCTCGCCTCATTCCGCCGCGCGCGCGGGACGGCTCGGGCCGGCGACATCGTCGGGATTGAGCCAGGTCGGATCGATCCAGCCGTCCTCGTCGTAGTCGGCCATGCATTCTTCGGCCAAGCCCATCATGCGGTCGAGCGCACCCGAGCCGCGCGCGTTCCACAAGGCCTGGATGCGGATGTCCTCGTGATTGCCGGCGTAGTTCATCTCGTAGAGCTCGTGGCGGCCGCCGAACTCGGTTCCGACCGCGTCCCACAGAAGCTTCATCACCTTGATGCGCTCCTTGTAGTCGATCCCGTGCGAGCCGCGGACGTAGCGGGCGAGATACTTGTCGACCGCCGGATTCTTGAAGTCGCGGGTGGACGACGGAAGATAAATCAGGGCCGAGGCCATGATCTTGTCGACGATCTCCTTGACGCGCCCATAGGCGTCGCCGGCGAACACGCGATAGCTCGCCCCCGACTGCGCGTTCGGCAGCACGCTGTCGCCGACCCACGGCACCGGGTTCAGCGCCATGGCGTCGGAGATCGCCCAGAACAGGTTGCGCCAGGCGATGATCTCGCCGAGCATGGCCTGGTTACCGCGGAATTCGTCGGCCCCGGTCGCGTGCAGCGCCTTGGCGATGACGCCGACCATGAAATCGAGCTTCACGGCGAGCCGCGTGCAGCCTTGGAACTGGTAGCCGTTGAGAAAGCCCGACCGCGTGTAGAAGGTTTTGATCTTCTCGAAGTCGCGGTGGACCAGCACGTTCTCCCATGGGATGAAGGCATTGTCGAAGACGAAGATCGCGTCGTTCTCGTCGAAGCGCGACGACAGCGGATAATCGAACGGCGTGCCCATCACGGTGGCCGCCATCTCGTACGAGGTGCGGCAGAGAAGCTTCACGCCCGGCACGTTCATCGGCGTGATGAACATGACCGCGAGATCGGAATCGTGAATCGGCATCGCGGCGTTCTGGCCGAGGAAGTTGTAGTGGGTCAGCGCCGACGAGGTGGCGACCACTTTGGCGCCCGACACATAGATGCCGGCGTCGGTTTCCTTCTGGATCGTGACGAACACGTCCTTGACCTGGTCGGCGGCCTTGCCGCGGTCGACCGGCGGATTGACGATGGCATGGTTCATGAACAGCACGTAGTCCTGCGCGCGGCGATGCCATGCCTTGGCGTTGGCGGCGAACGTGCCATACAGCTCGTCGTTGACGGCGAGCGTGTTCATCAGCGATGCCTTATAGTCCGGCGTACGGCCCATCCAGCCGTAGGTCATGCGCGCCCAGTGGGCGATGGCGTCGCGCTGGCCGATCAAGTCGTCGCGCGAGCGGCCGATGCGGAAGAACTTGTGGGTGAAGGTGCCTGAGCCAGTGTCGGTCGGGCACGTGAGCGCGCTCTGTTGCGCCGGATCATGCAGCGCGTCGTAGAGCCGGGCGATCGAGCGGGCGGCATTGCGGAAGGCCGGATGCGCCGTGACGTCTTGGACGCGCTCGCCATAGATCCACACCTCGCGCTCGTCGCGCAGGCTCTCGAGGTACTCGGCCCCGGTGAAGGGACGTGGCCTCCCGGCGATGACGTCCTCGGCCCTCATGTGGATTCTCCCGCGTGCCGCCCGGTCTCATGTCGCGGCGAACACCGATGGGAAGCGTAGCAATCCGCGGCCGCTGGAACAAATGCTGCCGCGGCCTTGTTCGGGCGGCAGATATGGCGGAGTTGCCGGTGCTGCCGCTCTGAATTGGCCGGCGCGCGTGGTGCGCCGTCCTGTGCGAAGGGCGGCGCCAAGCCGGGACTGGCATTCAACGATCTGGATCGATGCGACGGAGTCTTCCCGGCGCTCGGCCCGCGCAGCGGCCGGCGTCAAGCTTTACGCCACTTTCCGTCCGCCACTACGCTGCCCGCAATTCAGTGAGGAATCGCTCCGCCGCAGCATTGAGTTGCCGAGCGTGGTCGTGCAGCAGTTCGGCTGAATTGAGCATGTCGGATGATGCCTTCCCGGTCCTGCCGACCGCAGCATCCAATTGCGTCATATCCGACGATACCTGCCGGGTTGCCCGGGAGGAGTTGTCGATGTTGCTGGCGATCTCACGTGTGACGGTGCCCTGTTCCTCGACCGCCGAAGCGATAGCGGAGGAGATTTCCGAGATCCTGCGGATGACGGCCGTCACCTGTTCGATCGACTTGACTGCTTCGTTGGTCGCCATCTGGATCGTGCCGACCTGGCTTTGGATTTCTTCTGTCGCCTTGCTGGTCTGTCCCGCCAGCGCCTTGACCTCGGAGGCGACGACGGCGAATCCGCGACCCGCCTCGCCGGCGCGGGCGGCTTCGATCGTGGCGTTGAGCGCGAGCAGGTTCGTCTGCTCGGCAATGTCGCTGATGAGCTTGATCACCTCGCCGATGCGTTGCGCCGATTCGGCCAAGCCGCGGACGACGCGATCCGATCCATTGGCGCGCGTGACGGCGTCGTCGGCAACGGTGCGCGCGGTCACGACCTGGCGCGCAATCTCCTCGATCGAGGAGAGCATCTCCTCGGCCGCCGATGCCACCGCCTGAACGCTGGCGGAAGCGGATTGCGCCGCACCGGACACGGCAACGGTGCGCTCTCCGGCCGTTTTGGCAATCGTCACGACCTCTCCGGCATTCTCTCCCACCGCCTGAGCGGCCTGCGAAACGGAAGTCAGGACGCGCTGTAAGCGCAGTTCGAAATCGGCGGCCAGCTGTTGCAGCAGCGCCTTGCGCTCCAACTCGGCGCGAACTTTGGCGCCCTCCCGATCCTGCCGCAGGTCTTCGGCTTCCCGGCTCGATGCCTTGAGAGCCAAGACGGCATCGGCGATCGTGCCGACTTCGTCCCGCTGGCCGATCGCGGGAATCATCACATCGTAATCGCCCTGCGCAATGGACTTGATCGCCTGCGCAATCCGGACGACTGGGCGGGCGATGCCGGCGCTCACGATGAATGCCAAGACGCACCCGATGATGACCGCGGCCGCGACCAAGGCGGCGAGCAGCATTTCCTGCTGCTGCAGTGTCATATTGGCGCGCGCGATCGCGAGGTCTCGACTTTCCTTGCTGGTGTCCGACAGATCGTCTATCAGCTGTTCGATCTCGGCAAAACTCTTCTGCGCACTGCTCATGAACATCAATGCCGAGCCTGCATCTCCATCCGCCATTTCGATGACGTTGCCGGCCTGCTTGCGGTAAGCCGTAAGCGACGTCTCGAGCTTCCCGAAAAGCTGCGCCGCTTTAGCCCCGCCGCTGCTCATGGACTCGATTGCCTTCAGCTTCTCCGGAATTTCGGAGAGCGATTTGGCGGTCTCGCTGGCCATCGCCTTCACCTTCTTGGTGTCGCTCTCGTTGGCGGCCGTGGCGGTGAGGCGATAGAGGCGTGCCTGGGCGGTCCACGTCGCTGTCTCGAACGCGGCGAGCGCCTCGGCGTCGCGCACGGGACCGCTCATCAGCGCGTCCACCGTGGCTTGGTTTGCGCGTTGGCTCACGAGCGCATGGGCGCCGATCCCGATCAGGACGACGATCAGGATGGCGGGGGCAGACAGGATCTGCCACCGCAAGCGCAGATTTCGAAACCAAGAAATCATCGGCGTGTCCCCAATGGAGATTGCCGCCGGCCGCGCCATCCCCGCAGGCCGGCGCTCGTCGCCGCGCCTACAACTTGTACACTCCGGCACAGACGGCAGTATCGTTCAGCGGCTCGCAATACATCTGTTTCGGCTCGACCTTCTTGCTCGTGGGGTTGACGAACTTGTAGTCCTGCCAGAACGGAGATCCTTTGCGCGCGAGCTCGACCCGCTCCCGGACGAAGTACTTGCCGTCCACGTCCTGCGCCTCGATCATGTCCTTGCCGACGAGCTTCTCGTTCGCGCCGTGGGCGAGCACCTTCCCGTCGTGCCGGTAGACGACGACATAGAGATCTCGGTCGGTAAATCCTCCCGTTTTGCTGATGAAGGCGGGATAGGCCTTGTCCTGACCTTGCTCCTTGATCAGGGCGACCGCCTTCTTGACGATGGCCTGCGCTTCCTCCTTCGTCGCCCACTCGCCGGCAAGCACATGCGTGACGGTCGCTGCCGACCAAACCAAACCGGCTGCCATCGAGAGCGGCGCCCATGCTTTGAAAACCATGTCGTATGCTCCAGGATTGGGGATTGCAGAAATACCAATGGTATGCTTTCGAATGTCTTAACGTGCCGCCGTCGGCGTAGCTTTTGCCGGCGCTGTCGCGCTTGGGCAAAGAAAACACCAAATGATTTACTTCTAACGGACTAGTTATTACCGGTTGCATTACCTAGCGGAGATGGAACAGTGTTGCCGGGATACGAATGGTCATTGGTTATTAGCAGGACCGTTCGAATACGCGGTTCTGCGGATACGAATGCGCCGCCAGTTTTGGCTGGACGATGAGGATCTTAGCTCTGGCACGCCGGAACGAGCCCCAGTAACGTCTGAAAACGAAGTGCCGCTGCTGCCGATCAACCCTTGACCCCGGAACCGACTCGGCTTCGTGGGCATGACGGCGGCTCTGGTCGCCGGCCATCGCTGAACCAAGGCGACGTGGGCCGAAGAATGCCTAACGTAATCTCGACCGGCAGTGAAAGCTTTCGCGATGAAGAAAAACGAAAACGTGTGACTTCCGAGAGCATCCTTCGATCCGTTTCAACGGCAACGGCGAGAGGCTGCCATGCTGATGGATGTGATTGTTCCGGCGCTGGTGGCGGGCTTTGCCGTCCTCGTCATTATCGGTCATGTTGACCTCATCAAAGCGGCCGCTCAGTCGATCAAATTGAGCCGCAAATCCGGAAGCGGAACGCCCGTTACGAATCCGGACTGACCAGCCGCCCGAGCTTGAGCGGTCCAAAGCCGCGCGATCCGCTATTTCGTGTTTTGGTCCGGCACACAGGTGCGCCAAGCGCAAGCAGCTGTATAGGCGGCCGCTTGTGCGCAGCCGGCGAGAGCTCCGTATCCCCGGCGCCTCATCAACAACCAAGACTTGATTGGAACTCCTTGACTGGCGCATGTTCTGCCGTCTTCGCCCGCAGGGCACGACGGGCACCGCCCTTGCCCGCCGAAGCTTCAGCGAAGGAGGCGCATTTGCCACGCAACGGTAAGCCCATTCTGGTGGTTGGCGGCGGGATCGGCGGGCTCTCCACTGCGCTGGCGCTCGGCCGCAAGGGGTGGCGCGTTCGCGTGCTGGAGCAGACGCCGGAACTGGGCGCGATCGGCTACGGGATCCAGCTCGGTCCCAACGTTTTCCCGATGTTCGACCGGCTCGGCATCCGCGATGCCGTGATGGCGCAGAGCATCGTGCCCGGCGCCTGCCTCATGCTCGATGCGCTCACCGGCGAGGAAATCGTCCGCGTGCCGACCGGAGCCTCGCTGCTGCAGCGGTTCGGGCATCCCTATATCGTGCTGCACCGGGTGGATCTGCACCATGTGCTCATGGATGCGTGCCGGGTGGTGCCGGCGATCGAGCTCGAATCGTCCACCACCGTCACCGGCGTGGACGATCTCGGCGATCGCGTGGTGGCCCGCACCGAGCGCGGCGAAACCATCGAAGGCGAAGCGTTGATCGCCGCCGACGGCCTGCGCTCGCGCATCCGCGCCCAGCTCCTGGACGACGGGGAGCCGCGGCCGATCGGTTACGTGGCGCATCGCACGATGGTTCCCATGGCCGAGGTGACGGCGGATGTGCATCGGACCGACGTCGTTCTCTGGGGCGGCCCGGGCTTTCACATCGTGCATTATCCGCTGCGGCACGGGACCCTGTTCAACATCGTGGCGGTGTTTCGAACCTCGACCTACGCGGAAAAAGGCGACGTCGACGGCTACCGGGCGGAGCTCGCGCGCACCTATCGCGCAGCGCATCCCACCATGAAGGCGCTGCTCGGCATGATGGACCTGGAACGCCGCTGGCCCATCGGCGATCGCGACCCGGTCCGCCACTGGTGCAAGGGCCGCGTGGCGCTGTTGGGAGACGCCGCGCATCCCACCCTCCAGTCTTTCGCGCAGGGCGCCTGCATGGCGATCGAGGATGCCGTGTGCCTGGCGGAACTCATTGATTTGGCGCAAGGAGACTGCGCATCGGCGTTTCGGCAATATCAGGCGGCCCGCCTGCTGCGCACCGCGCGCATCCAGCTCGAGTCGCGATCGATGTGGGAGTTCTACCACCTGGACGGCATCGCCCGCGATGTGCGCAACGACACCTGCCGCCGGTGGTCCGAGCAGGACGTGTTTCGCTGCCTCGAATGGATCTACGACGGCTTCACGCTGCCGACCGAGTCCGACACGTCCGCGGCCGCACCGGCGCGCGATCGCGCGCTGACCGGCTCCGCCGCCTGATCGTTGCGGAACGGCTGCGTCAACAGCCGGTCGAGGCGCAGCTCGCGCCGGTCACGAAAGATCGGGATTCCGAGCGTCATGGCCACATGGCCCGCCGCGGGCGCGGACCGGTAGGTGCCGAACAGCCGATCCCACCAGGGCAGATTGAAGCCGAAATTGCTGTCGGTCTCGCGCCGCTCGATGGAATGGTGCACGCGATGCATATCCGGGGTCACCACCAGCCAGCGCACGATGCGGTCGAGCCGCTCCGGCATGGCCACGTTGGAATGATTGAACATGGACGTTGCGTTGAGCGCCACTTCGAAGATCACCACCGCGACCGCCGGGATACCGAAAGTCAGCACGGCGGCGATCTTGATCAGCATCGACAGCAGAATCTCGATCGGATGGAAGCGGCCGCCCGTGGTCACGTCGATATCGAGGTCGGCGTGATGCATGCGATGCAGCCGCCACAGGACCGGCACGTGATGGAACACCACGTGCTGCGCATAAATGAGGAGGTCGAGGAGAAGAAAGCCAAGGATGGCGGCAAGCCAGCCCGGAGTCGCGAGCATGTTGAGCAGGCCCCATCCGCGTTCCGCCGCGATCAGCGCCGTGCCGGCCGCCGCCGTCGGGATGATGAGCCGCACCGCCAGCGCATCGACGATGACAATGCCGAGGTTGCCGGGCCAGCGCGGTTGGCGCCCGACCGACAGCTCCCGCCGCGGCGCCAACAGCTCCCAGGCGGCCATGACGGCGAACACGGCCGCGAAGGCGGCGAGGCGGACGGCGATTTCGATCGTCGGGTCCATTGGCGGGTCGATCGGGATAGTGGCGCACCACGGATATAAGACTTCGGCGTTCC
>JBJMSU010000126.1:0-10910 GCA_045801465.1 Xanthobacteraceae bacterium
AACGGCATGTCCACGACCACGAGGGCGCGGCGCGAGCCGCGCATCACCGCCAGGCCCTGCAGGATCATCATGTCGAGCGTCACCGGCACGGTCGTCTCCAGGCCATGCATCACCATGCCGAGCGAGTCGCCGACCAGGATCACGTCGCAATGACGGTCGACGATGCGCGCCGTATGGGCATGATAGGAGGTGAGCGCAACGATGGGCGTTGCACCCTTGCGGGCGCGGATGTCCGGTGCGGTCAGGCGCTTGACCTCGGCCTGGGTCGACATGGCTTTAGGATCCGTAGGCCGGCGTTCCGAATACCGGCACGCCGATCACGAGCGGATGGAAGACGAGTCCGAGGGCGAGATAAACCAAGGTCCCGACCACGATCGCCAGGATGTCATTGCCCCAGCCGCGGATCGCGATCGGCGGCGCGCCGGGATCGGTGCGTCGCTTGAGCGAAATGCGATCGAACACCGCCCACGCCAGAATGGCGCCGAACAATACGATCGAGCCGAGATCGCCGTTGTTCAAGAGATGCGCGAAAGCCCACAGCTTCACGCCCACCAGCATCGGATGCTTGAGGGCGCGCTTGATGTTGCCCGGGATATAGGCGGCGGCGATGAAGATGATGGACGGCCACATCAGCGCGACGGTGACGTGGTGCATCCACCCGGGCGGCGACCACACGTCGATCCAGCCGGTCGCGCGATAGCGAGCAAAACCCCAGGCAATCAGGATGACGCCGACGATCGAGACCAGCGCGAACAGGCCCTTGTACGGCCCCTCGCCGACGCGGGCGATCACGGCGGCGCGCGGCTCCCGGCGCGTGACGAAGACGTGCGGCGCGATGAACACCGCAAGCCCCAGGATCATGATCGCAAGGCCCATGGCTCAACTCCGCCCCCGACGACCCGCCAACGGCGCGCGAGTAGAGGCGATCACGCCGGTCGGCGCAAGGGCACTCCGCATCGCTGCGTGCTGCGCTGCGCCCGGGACACACGCGTTTGAGTAATCTCAGCTTCCCGGGCGGTCGTGGAGCCCTGAGAAGAAAAATTCCTTCCAGCTCGCCGGCTTTGCTTTCATCGTGCCGATGCGGTGCATGAACTCGGCGTATTTCATCGCGCCTTCCGGTGCGACGCCGTAGTGGGTGTCGGGATCGTTGAGCATGCGCATCATCTCGTCGAGCTTGGGCTTGGTGGTGGCGAGCTCGATATAGATGCGGGCCGCCTCCTGCTTGTTGCCGGCGATGAATGTCGCCGCCTCGTCGAGGGCGGAGACGAAGGCCTGCGCCAGCTTGGGATTGCCATCCGCGAACTTGCGCGTCGTATAGGCCATGATGATGGTCAGCGCGCCCAGCACATCGGACGAGTTGATCACCCGGTGGATGCCGGGCGTGTCGGACTCGATATAGGAGAACGGCGGCGAGCAGAAATGTGCCGTGATCTCCGTCCGGCCGGAGAGCATGGCGGCGAGCGCATCGGGATGCGGGATGCCGACGGTGAGGTGATCGAGCTTGGCGTAGTTCTCAAGGCCGAAGGCCTGCGCCGCCGCCATCTGCAGCACCACGGCGACGAACGATGTCTTGATGCCGGGAACCGCGATGCGGTCCCTCTCGGTGAAATCGGCCAGCGTCTTGACGTTGGGATTGCGCGTCATCAGCCACACCGACCCGCCGCCGACGCCGCCGAGACCGATGACTTCACGACCCGGGATCAGGCGCGCCTTGTCCCACAGCGTGAGGAATCCCGGGACGCCGATGGCGGCGACGTCGAGCGCGCCCGACAGCATCGCGTCGTTGATGATATTGCCGCCATCGATGACGCGGTAGCTCACCTTGACGTCGCCCAGTCCTGCCGCCGCCGCGTGCTTTTCCACCAGCCTTTGGCGGTCCATGACGTAGAGAGGCAGGTAGTGGATGCCGAAGCCCCTGGAAATGCGCAGCTCATTGCTTTCGGCCAGTGCGGTCGGGGCGGCGGCCGTGACGGCGATCGCCGTCAGAATGCCGAACAGATGGGTGTGAATGGTTCGCATCGCCTTCTCCATCATGAGGGCCTTGCCAGCGACTGCACCAGCTCGCCGATATCCGCGAGCTTGTCGCAACCGAGCACCAGGTCACGGATGCGATCCGCGTCGCGGTCGCTCAAGCGATGCCGGCTGAGCTTGGCGAACTTCGCGACCACGTCCGCTTCGCTGGCAAATCGCCGCTCACTGCCGCGCGGCGCCTCTACGGTCTCATCGTGCCGGGTGCCGTCGGCGAGGTGAACCTCGATCCGCACCATGTGACGGAGCTTGGCGCCGCGGGCGGTGATCGCCGGATCATGGCGCACCTCGACCTTCCCGGCCATCCCCATCCGGCGGGGATCGGCGACGACCGCAGCGCTGAACTGCTCGACAAAGACGTCGCCCTCGATGAGCAGGGTCGCGATGCAGAACGGCAGGTTCATCTGCGCCGCGGTGAGGCTTTGCGGCCGATAAGGCCAGCCGACGTGATCGACGGTCGCCTGCGAGCCGTGAACGACGATTTTGTCCACCTCCTCGGGGAGGAACGGCCGGCGCGCCTGGATTGCGCGGATCGCGTCGAGCGCCGTGTGGTTCGAGCCAACGCACGCATAGAACTTGAGCGCGACATTCATGGTCTCGAACCGCTCGCCCAGTCCGGCCGTGAGCTCGGCGAGATTGAACCGGTCCTGCGAGCGCGAGAACGTGGTGCAGAAGCCGCCATACGGGCTCTCGAACACATCCGTGATGCCGGTGAAGCCGGCCTCCGCCAGGAGCGCCCCATAGAGCCCGCTTTGCGCGGCGCGGCCGGCGTGCATGCGCTTGACCATGGCGCCGTACTGCGCCGCCATCAGCCCTGCGCTTTGCGTGCCGGCAATGCCGAGCGCGTGCACGACCTTGTCGTCGGCGAGCCGCAAGGCCGCCGCCGCGCCGGCGGCGGCCGAAAAGACCCCAACCGTCGCGCCCGAATGCCAGCCCTGACCGATATGCTCCGGCCCCATGCACAGGCCGACGCGCGGCCCGATCTCATATCCGGCGACCGCCGCGGTGAGGAAATCGCGACCGCTCATCCCGCCTTTGAGCTCGGCGACCGCGAACAGCGTTGGCAGGGTGACGGCACCGACATGCAGCACGCCGGCGCGGTGCACGTCGTCGAGTTCGAAGCTGTGCACCAGCGTGCCATTGACGAGTGCGGCATGCGGCGCCGAGAGGCGCTCACCCGTGCCCCAGACGCCGCAGCCCCGCGAGGTATCGAGCCGCGCCAGCGTGGCGAGCAGGATGCGGCTCCATTCCAGGGAGGTGCCGAACAAGGCGCAGCCGAGCGCATCGAGGATGAGGAGCTTGATGCGGGCGATCACCTCGGAGGGAATGCGCGCGTAGGTCAGGCCCGCCACGAATGCGGCGATCCCGCGTGTCGCAGGATTGCTGCCGGGGCTCGCGCTCATGAGGCGTAGCGCTTGTCGCGGGCCAGGAATCCTGCGGTGTCGACAACCGCCTCGCGTTCCTTGAACGTCGCCATGTCGGCGCTCATGGCGGCCGCGCTGCCGTCGCGAGCGATGCAGCTGAGCACGCGCTGCATCGCCCTGATAGCGGCGCGCTGCGTGTCGCTCGGGATGATGACGAGGTGATAGCCGAGCTCCTGAAGGCGCGCGACCGGAAGGAGCGGCGTCTTGCCGCCCTGGAACATATTGATGAGCTTCCACCCGGGCAGGGTTCGGGCGATTTCGGCGATCTCGTCTTCCGACCGCGGCGCCTCGACGAAGATCACGTCGGCCCCGGCCTCGATATAAGCTGCGGCGCGGTCGAGCGCCGCCGCGAACCCTTCCACCGCGATCGCGTCGGTGCGGGCGATGAGCACGAAGTCGGGATCGTGCAGCGCGTCGCGCACGGCGGCGAGCTTCTGTACCATCTCGTCGGCGGGGATGAGCGCCTTGTCTTCGTAGTGGCCGCACTTCTTGGGGAAGGTCTGGTCCTCGAGGTGGAACGCCGCGACGCCGGCACGCTCGAACGCGCGCGCCGCGCGCTGGGCATTGAGCGCGTTGCCGTAGCCGGTGTCGGCATCGGCAATCACCGGGACCGAGACCACGTCCACCATGGCGGCAAGCCGCGCCACGATTTCGTCGGGCGAGATCAGGCCGATGTCGGGAACGCCGGAGCTGCGCGCGATGGCACCGCCGCTGGCATAGACGGCGGGGAATCCCGCCTGTTCCACCAGCCGCGCCGAAAGCCCGTCGAACGCGCCCGGCGCCACCACGGTGCGTTCCGCCAACAGGGCCCTGAGCTTCATCGACGCCCGCAAAGCGGCCTCTCCTTCGCCCCAGGCAAGGAGTGCACCACGAGAACGGCCCGGGGCGCAACCGAACGCGGCGCGTGCCGTTATGTCTGGATCGGCAGGCGCGGTGGGCTGGCGAGGACGCAATGCGCGAAACGATGGCGGAGGTCGACTGTCTCATCATCGGCGGCGGCCCCGCCGGGCTGACGGCGGCGATCTATCTCACCCGATTTCGCCGCAACGTGGTGCTCGTCGACAGTGGCGCGAGCCGGGCCGCGCTCATCCCGGAAAGCCACAACTACCCCGGCTTCCCCTCGGGGATTTCCGGCACCGAACTGCTCGCCCAGCTGCGTGAACACGCCGAGCGCTACGGCGCGGTGCGCGAGCGTGGCAAGGTCGAGATGCTCGAGACGTGCGAGCCGGGATTGCGGGCGAAGTTCGACGGCGGCGCTATCACGGCACGCAAAGTGCTGCTGGCGACCGGCATCGTCGATGAAAAGCCGGCGCTGCCGAGCCTGCCCGAGTTCATCTACCGCGGCGGTGTGCGCTTCTGCCCGGTGTGCGACGGCTACGAGGCGATGGACAAGCGCATCGCCGTGGTCGGGCGGCTGCGGCGGGCAGTCAAGAAGGCGCTGTTCCTGCGCACCTATACCAGGAGGCTGGTGGTCCTGGCGCTCGATCGCGAGATCCGCCTCGCCGACGACGATCGGGCCGCACTTGAACAGGCCGGCATCCCGCTCCCGACCGAGCCGCTCGCCGACCTCGACACGACAGCAACCACCATCAAGGCCACCATGGCGAGCGGAGCGGTGATCGAGATCGATGTGCTCTATCCGGCGATGGGCGCAACCGTGCGCTCGGAGCTCGCCACGCGGCTCGGCGCCAAAGCGAACGAGGCGGGCTGCCTGATCGTCAACGAGCACATGCAGACGACGGTGCCGAACCTCTACGCGGCCGGCGACGTGACGCTGCAGCTGGACCAGATCAGCGTCGCCACCGGACAGGCGGCCATCGCCGCCACCCATATGCACAACGACCTGCCGCCGAATGATCGGTGAGGCTTTCTTCCAAAGAATCCTACTTCCGCTCGGCGAAGTCCTTCTCCATCGCGGGAATGCCGTCCTTCTTCATCATATCTTTGACCACCCCACCGACGCAGAAGACCACGTCGTCGTCCGACGTGCCGCCTCCGACCGTGCCGCTGCCGGTCCAGCCTCCGCTGAGCATGTCCGTGCCCTTTGCCCCGCTCTTGGTATCTTGCAGCGGAACCCGGGCGATCACGCCCGAGACAAAGCACTTGGTCGTGTTCTTGTCCTTATCGAAAACAACCTTGGTGACCGTCAGCGTGATCTCGTATCCTTTCGGGTTCTTGGGCTTGCTGGTGGTGAACTTGGCATTGCCGGTAAGGGATTCCTTCGCGGCCTTCTGCATTGCCTCCTCGGCCTTGGCGGCGGCCTTGCCGGTGTTGGCGGCATTGAACCGCTTATCGTTGCCGTCCGAGTTGTCGATATCCACGAAGATCGGCATGTGCGCCTCCCGCACGACTGCAATGGCCAGCTATTGGCGGAGCACGAAAAAGGCCCACGTGCCAATCGGCCCGTTGATTGTCGATCGAGGGAACCATTCGGTTCACTGATCGCGTGAGAATTGTCCTCTTCGCCCCAGGAGCTTATGGAAGGATCACCGCCCGCCGAGGAGCAACTTCTCGCGTAGCGTCGCCAGCGCCAAACGGTCCGTGCGGCAACGGCACGCCGGCCCGCCGATCACCGCGCAATCATCGCGACCACAATTGGCCGTGTTCCGCCGCGGTTTGCGCCGGCAAGATGCTCCAGCCCGTTGATGATCGTTGGTCGATACGCTGCCGGTTATCCGCCCTGCGCGCTCAAACGGTTCGGCTTCGGCCGGCGAACAGGCCCCAGATCACCAGGACGATGATGGCGCCGACGACGGCGCCGATCAGCCCGGCGCCTTCGTCGGGGCGGTACCAGCCGATCACCTGCCCGAGGTACGTCGCGACGAACGCCCCAACGATTCCCAGAATCGTCGTGAGAATGAAACCGGACGGCTCATTGGGGCCGGGGTGAAGGAACTTGGCGATGACTCCTGCGACGAAGCCGATGAGGATGACCCAGAGGAAATGCATGAGAGCCTCCGCGTATCGTGCGGTAAGGAGCAATCGACGTTGTCGGCGCGATCATGGCCACCGTCGGCCCCACACGAGAGATGGCGGCGTGCCGTCGCGGTGCTTCCCGCCCTCGATGGCCGCGAACCAGGCAGCCACCAAGCCGATCAACGCGGCGGCTCCGGCACTGAACGCCAGGATGACGGCGCTCTTGCGGGCGCGCGCGATATTTTCCCTCGCCCGGGCGGTGACGTCGTCCACGCGTCGCTCGGCCTCCGGCTGAGCCAGCCCGGTACGGGCGCTGACCAGCCGCACCAGCTCGGCGCGATCCTCGGGCGGCATTCCCCGGTGGCTCGATGCCGTGAGGAGGATGCGCGCGGCCTCGGCGCGGGTGTATTCCATGTTGGCATCCGTGCGCGCGCCGCGGAACAGACGGTCGAGGTCGTAGGCGATGACGTTCTCGCCGGCGACCGACGTCGACGGCCCTGCCGCACCGCTCGAGGGGGCTGCCAGACGCGTGAGCGCTTGTGTTCCGCCAAAAACGATCAGCGCCGTCAACAACGTGGCAAGCGCCCACGCCGCGGCGCCATGGATGCCGTCGCGAAACTCGATTTCGTCAGCCGTGCCGCCGCTGAACCGACCGCGCAGCCGTCCGGCGACATAGCCTCCAACGCCGTAGGATATGAGCGCCGTGAGCACCAAATAGAGCCCGGAAAGCGCCACCAGCGCGAGCGAGGCGTCGCGCCAAGTTGGAGCCGTCGAGCTCACCGCGAGGCCGATTGCGGCTGCGAAGCTGTGCATGACGGAGGCAAGTGCCGCGGCGGCGAGAGCACCGACAATGATCGCACTCCAGTGGACATACGGGACCATTCCTTCAGCAAGCGGCTCGGTACGCGCCTCTGCAGCAAGCACGTCTTGAGTAGCCATCGCCCTATTCCTTCCCGGTGTTGGAGATCAGCGCAGGCCAAGGACAGACAAGATGAACAAGACGACGACGACCAAACCCACGAGGTAAATCAGACCGTTCATTGTCGCCTCCATATCCGCGCCGGACCCGAAAACGGGGCGCGAAGGTCGCCCCCAGAACGGGCGAACGGGAACAAAAGTTCCCCGCAGACAGGACGACGTGGGCGACATGCGCCCGGTGTGAGCAGTTGTTCATCCAGGAGCTCGCGGCGGCGACCGGATTGCGTCGGCTGCGCGACCTTGTCTCGTCAGCCCAGCGCGGAACACGCCGCACCGGGCGCCGTTAATGCCGGCAAGAGTTCCATCCAGGGCGCCGAACCATGAGCAACAGCAGCAAAGCCGCCGAGCAGACATTGAGCCGGCTGCGGGAATATCAACGAACCTTGGAGGCATTCGGCCGAATTGGCGCCGAGATGCTGCCTCCCGACCGGCTGATGCATCATGTGGCGGCCCAAGTTTCGCGCGTGACCCACATCGAGCGCACCAAGGTCATGCGCTATCGCGCCGACAAGGGCGATCTCCTGATCGAGGCCGGCGTCGGGTGGAATCCCGGCGTGGTCGGGCATGCCACCCTGGCGGTCGATCATCGCTCGCCCGCAGGCCGCGCGTTCCAGACAGCCGCCCCCGTGGCTATCCACAACATTCATGAAAATTCGGAATTCCGCATGCCCGAGCTGCTGCGGGAGCACGCCATCGTTTCGCTCCTCAATGTCCCGGTGATGGTCAACGGATTCACGTGGGGCGTCCTGGAAGTCGACAGCACGACGCCTTCATGGTTCGATGAATGGGACGTCAGCTTTCTGAGCACGTTGGCAAACATGCTGGGGACTTGCCTCGCGCTGCACGATGCCGAGCAGAAGAACATCGAGGCGCAGGCACAGCAAGCGCGCGAACGCGCGCAATCCGAAATGGCTCTGCGCGAGCTTCAGCACCGGATCAAGAACAACCTGCAGATCATCATCGCCTTCCTGTCGCTGAAGCTCAAGGACGTATCGGCGGAAGTCAGGGAAAGACTCGATTCCGTCATGGGGCGCGTGCAGGCCATTGCGTTGGCGCACGACCTTCTGTCGATCGGCAAGCAGACGAGCAGCGTCGACTTCGGCGACTATCTTCGCTCGTTATGCGTCAATGTCGACCCCCAGCGCCCCGATTTGACCATCGAGGTGCAGGCCAAGCCCGTCGAAATCCCGATCGACCGCGCCGTCCCGGCCGGCCTGGTGGTCAACGAGCTCGTCACCAATTCCATCAAATATGCATTCGGCAACAACGGGGGACGCATCAGGATAAATTTCGCGCCGATCAGCAATTCCAGCGAGGCGTGCATTACGGTCGAAGACGACGGAAAAGGAATGCCCGTTCCGCCAAAAAAAGGTTTTGGCCTTTCCCTGGTGGAAGCCTTCGCGCAGCAGATCCAGGGACGCATCGAGTTCGTCAAAGTCGACACCGGCTCGCGCATCGTCCTGTGCTTCCCGGTCGCGCTCTAGCAAGACACGATGGCACGCATCGACAAGACTGGATCCCCATTTTGGAACCGGTAGCCCGATCATGCTCTACGGCGACTTCTTGCTCGATTTGATCAGCTCGATGTGAATGGGTTCGGTTGTCCAAAGTGTAACCGTGATCCAGGCGCCCAACGTCACGATGGATATCATCGCCGCGCGGACCGTGCCGATCGCATGAATGTAGCGCAAGACCGGGATCATCTTGGCGGTGAAGAAGCAATAGAACGCAAGCGCAAGGATAGCGGCTGCGAGAATTGCGATGACGTCGCCGGTCAGCATCGGCGCACTGGGTTGCCCGAGATAGGTGCTCCGCATCACAGGACTGCTGAAAGAAACGTAGAGCACGATCTGGAGGAATGGCCAGTAGGCCAACAAATGTACGGCGGCGTGGAACGACTGCCAGATGCTCCCTTTTCCGAAGAGCATCTTGGCGGAAACATGCAGAATGAACAGAAACAGAATCGCCGAAACTGTATTGATCACGAAGATGGAAAACAGCAGCGCGGGATCGGTCGCGATCGATTTGGACAGCAGGACGAACACGGGCAGCCGGATCAAGAACACCACAATATAGATGAAAACGAAGAAGCCCAGTGTCGGTATCGTCGATCCCGCAGGATCGATCTGGGAAATCACCGAGACGGGGTCGCGGACCGTTCTGACCCACAGATCGATGTAGCGCCGAACAAGCAGGGCCACGTATTCGAGAAACTGCGGACGGGCGGTTCGCACCGTAATGGGATTCGTCTCGCAATGCCGCGGCGCGGGTTTCCTCAGAGTTTCCGCGACGGCGTCGATGAACCTGTTGAATTGAGAAACGGCCTGGTCTTCGTTCGGAGCAGCGAGGTTGACGGTCTGGATCCTGCGGAACTCGAGAGGAATCGGAGTGTCCTCCAAGAGCACCGGAACGAGCATGCCGCGCTTCAGGCCCTCGTTGGCCTCAGCCTTGACCCAATTGGATTCGGCTGATGATTTCGACCACAGCACGACGACGCAACTGCATGACGCCAGCGCGTCCTCGATGACGCGGTCGAACGATTGACCCACGGGAATGCCGTCATCCCACCATACGGACCAGCCCTGCTGCCGCAGCGCCTCGACGATCTTTGCCGCCTGCTCTCGGTCATTCCTGGAGTAGGTGATGAAAACGTCAGCCATGGCCATCACTGGGGGGCAGCTTCACCGCTCGGTGATGTCAAGTCAAACCACCGGCGAGCGGCCGCCGTCGACGTTGATGGCGGTGCCGGTGATATAGGAGCCGGCGTCGGAGACGAGGAAGCAGGCGATATTGGCGAACTCCTCGGGCCTTCCCATGCGACCGAGCGGAATCTCTTTCCCTCGCGCGCGCATGTAGTCGTCGAGAGCGACGCCGGTCTGCGCGGCACGGCGCACGTGCTGGTCGGCTTCGATCAACCCGATCAGCAGCGCATTGACCAGCACGTTGTAGGGCGCGCCTTCGTTGGCGAGCACCTTGGTCAATGCCATGCCGGCGGCGCGGGTCACCGACGTGGGCGCGCTGCCCGGCCGCGGCGCCTTGGCGCCGATGTTGAGGACGTTGATGATCCGCCCCCAGCGGCGTTCCTTCATCTGCGGCCAGACCAGCCGCGTCAGCCGGATGGCGGCGAACAGCTTTTGATCGAAGTCTTCCCGCCAGATCTCCTCGGTGATCTCCTCGAAAGCGCCGGTGCGCGATTCGCCGGCATTGTTCACCACGATGTCGATCTTGCCGAACGCCGCCATGGTTTCGTCGTACACGCGCCGGACGTCGGCCGCGACCGCAACATCGCCCTGCAGGGCGATGACGCGTCCGCGCGTCGCGCGACCGATGCTGCCCGCAGCCTGATCGAGCGCGGCGCGTCCGCGCGCCACGATGGCGACGTCGGCGCCGGACGCTGCGAACTGCGTGGCCACGCCGAGCCCAACCCCTTTGCTGCCGCCGGTGAACCCGGCGGCGCGGCCGGAAAGATCGATATTCATGTGGGGAAACTCCGACAGTGATCGTCGACCATAGCGTGGAACATCGGCGCCGCAACAGCACCCATCGGCATACGTCGTCGGGTGG
>JBJMSU010000132.1:0-49381 GCA_045801465.1 Xanthobacteraceae bacterium
CCGCCTTGTCGAGCGCGATCTCGAGCCCGTCGGGCGTATCGGCGGATGATTCCGCGTAGACGCCGGAATCGAACAGCACCGTGGTGACGGGTCCGCTCGGATCGTCAGTCGAGACTTCGAGGCGATAGCGGCCGAAGGTCACCGGCACAGCGATGCGGCCGGGGCGATCGGCGGCGACATCGAGGCGACCATCGGCAACGCGGCGTGTCGACTTCACCGGTTCGTAGCGCCAGAAGCTGTTCTGACGGTACCACTGGTACTTGGTTTCAATGCTGAGCAGCTGCCAGCTCAATCCTGGGCGCGACGTCGTCTTGCCGTCGGGCGCCACCACCAGCACGTCGAAGCCCGCGCTCTCGCCCTCCCCCACCGACTTCCCGGAGAACAGCGGCTTGACGCCGATCATGGTCGAGGTCGGAACCACGGGAAGCGTCAGCTTGCGCTCCACCGCGCGCCCGCCGGGCTCCGCCATGCGGATGACGATCTCGGCTTCAAGCGGTCGCGTCGACTGCGGCAGCTTCTCCAGGGCGACGTCGAAGCGCGCCTTTCCCTCGGCGTCGGTCTCGGGCAGGTTCTCGATCGACTCGCGCTCGCTCGCCTGCTCCTCGTCATCGAGGCCGAACTGGTAGCCAGGCAAGCCCGGGCGCTGGCTGGCCGGCCGCACCACGACTTCGCCCGCCAGCTCGAGACCGGAGGCGGGAGCGCCGTACAGGTAGCGGCCCTCGAGCGCGACCTCGGCCGGCGCGGATTTTGAAATACGGCCGCTCGCGGAGCTGATGTCGAATTCGAGCCGATCTGGGACATAGTCCTCCACCAGGAAGGTCGTCTCGCCAACTGCCGGCCGCTTGGGATCGGTATAGGCGCGGACATGCCAGGTGCCGGTCGGCGCCGTCGAAATGATGGGAATGCTGAGGCTGCGTCCGCCGACGCCCTGGTCGGCAGCGGTGACGCGCCGGTATTCCACGCCGTCCGGCCGCTCGACCACAAGCGTGAGGGGAACGCCGAGGGCAGCGACGCTCGCCGCATCGCGCAGCAGCGCGGTGATGTGGACGCTCTCGCCGGTGCGATAGACGCCGCGCTCGGTATAGACGAAGGCGTCGAGGCCCGCCGGGCTCTCGCGGCCGGCCACCCCGCGATCGGAGAGATCGAAAGCCGGGCTCTTGAGATTGAGGAAAGCATAGTCGCCCTTGGGCTCGGCCGCCGTGACGAGCGCGGGCGCAAGCCCCGCCTCGCCGCGCGCGAGACCCGCCTCGAATTTGACCAAGCCCGCAGCGTCGGTGGTCTTGGTCGCAAGCGCTTCGTTGTTGCGGGCAATCAGCCGCACCTCGACGCCCGCCTTCGGCTCGGTCGTCGCCAACGAATGGACGAAGACATTGACGCCGTCGCTGCCGGAGAACGCCGTGAGGCCAAGGTCGGAAACAATGAACCATTGGGTGGCGAGGTCCTCGTAATCGCTGGACTTCGCCGACGCGGCCTCGGCCGCCATGACATAGACGCCGGGTTTGAGCTCGCCCACGGTCTGGTCGACGGGAAACGCCGTGGTGATATCGGCATTAAGCGTGGGCTCGACCTTGAGCTCACCCTCCCAAACCTTGACGCCGCGCTGCTCGCCCAGACGGTCGAGCTGGTAACGGCCGAGGTTGCGCTGGAAATCGCTCTCCAAGACCGTATTGATCAGGTTGCGGTCGCCGACGCGGTAGATCGACACCTTGACGGTCTCGGTGTTCACGCTGACCAGCGGGATACCGCGCTGGCCGGTGCGCGGCAGCACATAGGCCTTGCCGGTGAAACGCACCAACGGTTTGCGATCGCGGACATAGATGGTGAAGTCGGCCGATTTCGACAGCGTCTCCTTCACCACCGAGGGAAGGCCTGCTCGCAGGGTGATCGAGTAGCGCTCGCCGTGCCTGAGACCCTCGACGCAGAGCTGCTTTTCTTCCGCCGACAGTGCCGGCTTGTCCTGGCCGGCAAGCGCCACGAACGGAGAGAAATCCGTGCGCTTCCCCGGCAGTTCCTCGGAAAACTGGAAGCACGCGCGCGGCGAGGCCGAATCGGAATCGACCGTATAGTCGAGAATGCGGAAGCCGTAGTCTTGGCGCAGCCGCTCATAGAGGGCGCGGACGTCGGCAACCTCGCGCAATTCGAGCGACAGCCGCAGGGCATCGAGGGCCGGCCGCCACACCCGGCGATCCGCGAAGGTCTGCCCCAGAAGGGTCAGACCTTCCGCCTCTTCGTTGCGGTTGTCGGTGCGTCGGTAGGCGATATAGGCGGCCGTTCCGGCGCGCTCCAGCAGCAGCGCGCGCTCGCGGTCGTCGCTCGGCCTGATTTGCAGGATGGAGCGGGCGAGGCGGAGCCAATCGGCGCTCTCGTTCGGGGCGATCGCGACGATCTGCCCGAGGATCTGCATGCCGGCACGGTGGTCGCGCCGCTCGAAGGCAGCGTCCGCCTCGCGCCGCAGCGTTGCCACCGGTTTTGCCACGGCGCCGGCGTCCTGCTTGATCTGGCCTTCGAGCTTGACCGCGGCGTCGGCCAAGTCATCGCGCTGGAACGGCTTGTCGGCAGCAATGGCGGAAAACGACGCAAGGGTGACCAGCGCGGCGAGAGCGCCGGCGCGAAAGAGCGCGCGCATTGTGAGAACCTCCTCCCCGGGGCCTGGGGATCGTGCGGTGCGGCCAGTTGAGCGGCAAATCTTGGCGAGGTCGTGACCGCTGCGGCAGATTTGCGGCACCCACTGCCGCCGCGACGGCGGACAAGCCTGGCTTTGTCGATGGAGGGTCAACAATCGCTGCGGTTGGTATAGACTGTGGGGCAAGCGCCGCGACGGCGCCAACGAGGAGGAAAGCATGAGCCAAAATCGCAGAACGTTTCTGAAAACGACCGCTCTCGCCGGAGCAGCGGCGGCGGGCGCGGGCGCCTTAGCGGCCCCGGCCGTGGCCCAGCGCGCGGCGGCGCCGACCAGCGGAACGCAGCAGCTGCCGAAGGGCTTGGTTCTCGCGACGTTGCGCCGCCCGAGCGGCTACAGCCTCGGCGTAAGAACAGAGCGCGGCATCCTCGATGTCGCCCTGGCGGAAGGAAACCTGCGCGAGAACGCCCCGACCACGATCGACGCGCTGTTCAAGGGCGAAGGCGACGCCAACGGCCTCAAGCGCCTGCTCGACCGGGTGAACGCCGATGCCTCGCCCGACCGCTTTTTCGTTCCGCTCGACAAGGCGACCTTCGGGCCGTGCGTCACCCACCCGGAAAAGATCGTCTGCATCGGCCTCAACTACCGCAAGCACGCAGCCGAAACCGGCAACCCGGTGCCGAAGCAGCCGATCCTGTTCAACAAGTTCAACACCGCGCTCAACCACCACGGCGGCACCATCAATGTGACCGAGGAGGACGCGCAGAACTTCGACTACGAGGCCGAGCTGGTGATCGTGATCGGCCGCCAGGCGCGCAATGTGACCGAGCAGGACGCGCCCAACTACATCTTCGGTTATGCGACCGGGAACGACTTCACGGCGCGCGACCTGCAGAGCCGCTCGAGCCAGTGGATGCTGGGCAAGAGCCTCGACGGCGCCGCCCCGGTCGGGCCCTGGCTGGTCACCGCCGATCTTGCCGACGGCGACAACCTGAAGATCGAATGCCGCGTCAACGGCGAGGTGCGTCAGTCCTCGAACACGAGCGACATGGTGTTCAACTGCAAGCAGCTGGTGAGCTACATCTCGAAATACATGACGCTCAAGCCCGGCGATATCATCTTCACCGGCACGCCGGAGGGCGTCATCTCCGGATACCCGAAGGAGAAGCAGGTGTGGCTCAAGGCCGGCGACAAGATCGCGACCTCGATCGAGAAGCTCGGCGACCTCGAGTTCACGCTGACCTGACAGCCCATCGCGCTGAACGTTGATGATAACTGCGCCGGGGCCGCAGGACTGCTGCGGCTCCGGCGCACGATGTTTCTCACTCGGCAAGCCGCATGCGCGCGTTTTTCACCCTCGCGTTCCTGGCCGTCCTCCTCCTCTGCACGCTGCTCGCGGCGCGAACCTGGTACGTCAACCGGGGCAAACAGATGGAGCCGGCGGAAGGACAGGTATTGCTGCGGTTCGTCACCGGCCTCGCGCTGTTCTGGCTCCTGGCGATCGCCGGCTATCTCGGCGGCCTCATGACGTTCTGAGCCGGGTAACGATCACCGCATCCCTCCACAGGCCACTCTCGCGCGGCGCGCCCGCGGGCTATATGTTCTGCAGGCGCCGGGGCCCCGTAGCTCAGCCGGATAGAGCAGCAGCCTTCTAAGCTGAAGGTCGGAGGTTCGAGTCCTCCCGGGGTCGCCACTGTGCGCCCGCCCCCGTGCTTGGCCGCCTCACCCCGATGCGCTAAGGCTTCGCCCGAGGGCGTCTTCATCGTTGCTCGGCGGCGTACCGGCGCGGGCGGTGCAAGAATGTCGGAGGAGAACCAAATGCTCAGCACGCGGCGCTGGTTGATTGCCGTTGCCGGCGGCCTTGTCGCCTCGCTCGTCGCCGGGGCCATGCCGGCGGCGGCGCAGAAATGGCCGCAGCGCGCGGTGAAATTCATCGTGCCGCTCGGGCCGGGCAGCGGCGTCGACATCGGCACGCGCCTCGTCGCCGACAAGCTGAGCAAGAAGTGGGGCCAGCCGACGGTGGTCGAGAATCGTCCCGGCGGCGACGGGCTCCTCGCCATGAATGCGTTCGTCACCGGCAACGACGATCACGTGCTGCTGGCGTCGCCGAGCTCGTCGTTCACCCACCATCCCCACGTCTATAGGAACCTGTCGTACAAGCCGAGCGATCTCGTGCCGATCGCCCGGCTGTCCAACACGATCATCGCCGTCGCGGTGCCAACGAGCCTGCCGGTCAAATCGCTCGCCGACGTCGCCGCGATGGCGCGCGCCGAGCCCGGCAAGCTCAACTGGGCCGGCACCACCGGCGGAGTCGATTTCGTGGTTGCCGGATTCCTGAAGACCGCCGGCCTCGACATGTCGAAGGTGCCGTACCGCAACCCGGTCGAGGCCGCCAACGACGTCGCCGCCGAGCGCGTCCAGCTCTATGCCGCGGCGTATGCGATTGTGCGGCCGCAGCTGCAGGCCGGCAAGCTCAAGCTGATCGCCGTGACCAACAGCGCGCGCGCCCCCACGCTGCCCGATCTGCCCACCGCCAAGGAGGCCGGTTTCCCCGACCTGACGTTCGACGGACTGGTCGGCTTCTTCGGCTGGGCCGGCATGCCCACGGAACTGCGCGACAGCATCGCGGCGGACATCCGCGAAGCCGCGGCCGATCCGGTCATCGAGGAGCGCTTGTCGCTCACCGGCCAGGTTCCGAATCCCGGCGGACCGACCGAGTTCCACGCCGCCATCGAGGCGCAGCGCGCCCGCCTCGCCCAGGCCGCCAAGGACCTCGGCATCGTGCCGACGCAGTGAGCGCTTCAGCGCCGCCGTTCACTCTTCGCGGCGCAGACAGTCAATCGTTGTTGCACGAATGCACCGGCTGCGGCGCGATGCTGCGTCCGGAGCACGGAGATTGTTGCGTGTTCTGCTCTTATGGTTCGGCGCCGTGCCCGCCGATCCAGGCCGGGCTTTCCAGCGCGACCGGCGCGATTGCCTGCTGTGCGGGTTGAGTGATCACTGACGTTCGACATTTGCACGATTGCCTGTCGTCCCATCGCCCGCTCCAGATTTCTCAAATATGCGGCTCTAGCCGATCGCGCCGAGAAGTCTGCCCCACCATATGCTTGGGTTGCCGACGGCCGGGACGTTGCGACGCAGCCAGGCGTCGAGGCCGAGGCTGCGACCCGCGGCAGTCACGACGAACAGCACGTGGATGATGGCGAGGAACATGTAATTCCACGGCCATTCCGCTGGATGCAGATAAAGGCCCAGCCAAAGATGCAGTGCGAAAAAGATCGCGACGAAGGCAAATAAACGCACGCCGAAGCCAAGGAGCAGCGACGTCGCAAACGATATTTCGGCAAGAAAGACCACGGGGTCAATGAAGTGCAGATACGGCAAATAGACCGTCTTCACGAGCGTGCGGTGGAATTCGAACGCGGCATTGTCCGTCATCTGTCCGGTCCAATACTGAAATCCGCCGGAGACGGGCAACGGCAGCTTCCACAGGCAGCCTTGAAACCACATACTGCCGATCAGGACGCGGCACACGAAAACGCTCGCGTGCGATCCTTTGCGCTGCCCCGGGTCTTCCCGCCAATTGGTGATGGCGATCCATGCACTCGCCGCGAGCAGCAGCAGGAACAGCGCGACGAACACGTATTTGAAGAAGCCGAGTGCCTCGTGATCATCGGTCGAGCCGATGAGGAACATCCAGGCGTCAAGGAACGGATTCGTGCGCATCGGCTTCCCTCGCCAGGCTGGTGAGCGGTTCGGTCGCTTCGGCGATGTTGTCGATCTCAAATGCGTCGCCTGAAATCAGCGTGATCGGCTCGAGCCGCTCCTTGCGATTGCTGATAAAACCGATGATCGCCGCATGCACGTAGCCGGCGCGACGTAAGCTCTCGACGCAAGCTTGCGCGCGCGCGGTCGGCAGCGAAGCAAGGAGGCCGCCGGCGGTCTGCGGGTCGAACAGCAGCGGATAGAGCGGGTGTTTGACGACGCTGTCGAGATTGCCGATCGCGCGGCGCAGGCGCGCGTTCTGCGGTTGCAGCGAGGAGAAGATGCCGAGCTGCACCGTCTCGCGCGCTCCGTCGAGCAGCGGCACGCGATCCAGGATGAGCGAGGCATCCACTTCCGAGGCGCGCACCATCTCGATGAGGTGTCCGAGCAGGCCGAAACCGGTCACGTCGGTCGCCGCATGCGCGCCATGTTGATGGAGAATCTCCGCCGCGCGGCGACTGGACTGGATCATGTGGGCGATTGCCGCCATCACCCAGCGCGCCTTCGCCTTGCCGCGCATATCGGCGGCCAGCAACGTGCCGGTCCCGATCGGCTTGGTCAGGATCAGCGCATCACCGGGCTTGAGCCCCCCTTTGCGCAGCGCTGCGGCGCGCGCGACGAGCCCGTTGACGGCGAACCCGAGCGCGAGCTCGGCGCCCTCGCTGGTGTGACCGCCGACCAGCGCGCAGCCCGCCTCGCGCAGCACTTCGTTCGCGCCCGCCATCATCGCCGATAGATCGGCTTCGATCTTGGCTTCCAAACCGAACGGCACGGTCGCGATCGCGAGCGCAGATTGCGGCTCGCCGCCCATCGCATACACGTCGCCGAGGGCGTGATTGGCGGCGATCATTCCCAATTTGTACGGATCATCGATAATGGCGCGGAAGTAGTCGACCGTTTGCAGCGACAGCTTGTCGCCGCCGGTATCGACCAGGGCGGCATCGTCCGGCGCGTCGAGGCCGACGATGACGTCCGGGCGCGGCAGCGGTTCGACAGCCGCAAGGGCGCGCGACAGGACGGTGGCGCCGACCTTGGCGCCGCAGCCGCCGCAGCGCATGGCGAGGGCAGAAATTTCCTGAAGCGCCTGCCGGTCGGCAAGCGGCGAGTTCGATCCGGTTTCGGCCGCAGCCATCTCCGGCAGCGCGTTGAACTTCGCCATGAACCGGCGGTCGATCCAGTCCTTCCAGCGCCACACCCAGGCGCCTTCGAACGTGACGCCGTTGCGCGTGCCGAGCGCATAGGGCTCACCGGTCGAGACGAGATAGAGCGCATCGCGTTGCGGGCGGAATGGCCGAAGCGGCTGGCCGATAAGCGCACGGCGGAGATTGGCGGCAAGAACCGGCCCCGCCCGCACCGCGTATACGCCTGATTTCGGCAGCCCGCGCGTGGAAAACGCAATCGTATCGCCGGCGGCGTAGACGTCGTCGCGCCCGGTCACGCGCAAGGTATCGTCGACTTTGAGGAAGCCCCGGTGATCGCATGGCAGTCCGGTTTCCGCAAGCCAGCGCGCAGGCGCGGCTTCCGTGGTCCAAAGGATTTCGTCGGTCTCGATCGGCGCGTGGGTCTCGAGCACGAGGCACCCGGGATCGACCCGGACCACGGGTGCGTCGGTGACGACGGTGATGCCGCGTGCAGCGAGGATGGCGTGGAAACGGGTGCGGAAAGCTGCCGGAAAGCTCGGCAGGATGTCGGGCACGTCGGAGACCAGGGCAAAGGAGAGCCCATTCGCATCGAATCCGGCGGCGGCAACTTCCCGGCGCAACCGACGCTCGACCGACAACAGCAACTCGACGCCGCCGGCGCCGGCCCCGACGAGCGCAATGCGCGTGCGCCCCTTGCGCTGAAGCACGCGCGCCTTGAGCGCTTCGAAACGGCTGAGAAAGCCGTCGATCGGCTTGACCGGGATGGCATGCCGACCGGCGCCTTCGACCGTCCCGGTGTTCGGGGTCGAGCCGAGGTTGAGCGATAACAGATCGTACGCGACCGGCGGTCGATCGCGGCAGATCACGCGCCGGCCCGCCAGGTCGATGTCGGTGGCCTCGTCCTGGTAGAGCCGCGCGCCGGCAAACCGCGTCAGCGGGCCGGTATCAATATGCGCATCGTCGATGCTGTAGAGTCCCGCGACGAGGCCGGGCAGCATGCCGGAATAGGGCGTGTGCACCTCGCGGCTGATCAGGGTCAAGCGCACGCCGGGGATCGGCCGCATACCGAACATGCGCAGCACCGCGACATGCGCATGGCCGGCGCCCACCAATACGACATCCTTGATGACAGGCTGGTTTGCGTTTTTCATGCGAATCTCGGCTCGCCACTGGCAGCGCCGACCCGCGCCTCGCTCGGCGCCGCGGAGAGACGAGTGGGCAGGGTATCGATCCGCAGCCGCCGCCTCAGGCCGCGGGAGAATGCATCAACTGTCATCGACAGCAAGGCCGTGGCGATGATCAGCACGAAAGCAACATCGAGCCGGATCTCGGAAATCGCGGCATCGACGTAGTAGCCAAGCGTGGCAATGCCGAGGATCCCGAATACCGCGCTTTCCCGCAGGATGATCTCCCACCGATACAGCGCATAGGCGAGGAACTGGCCGTAGAGCCGCGGCACCGTCTCGTAGCAATAAAGGTTCACGCCCTTCGGCGCATCCGGCCGGTAGTCGAGCGTGTCGGCATGTCGGCCCATCAGGTACCCGACGATAGCGCCATTATGAACCGACAGGGCAATGATCGCCGGCAGCATCGACGGGCCGAGCAACTGCAGCAACACGTAGACCAGCATGTATTCCGGCGTCGATCGCACGACCACCAGCGCCACGCGCCCAAACGGTTGGCCGATCCGGCCGGCGAAGCGGCGGCAGATGAACGGGAACAGCACCAGCGCGATCATGCCCATGGCGACCAGCGCGATCTGCGAGAGCACCAGCGTCTGTCCGATTCCCGGCAGGACCTGCTTCACCACGATCGGCCATAACCATGCGGCGAAATTCGTCCATGTTGCACCGACAAGCAAATCCGTGTTGCGCAGCGGCGTGGGCACGATGTCGTGGCCGAGGAAACGCAGGAGGTTTCCGGAGATCGAGCCGGCTCCGATCGTTTCCGGCAACACCAGCAGGCTCGCGATGATGAGGAGCGGCACCGTTGCCGGCCGCGCCCACAGGCGGCGCGTTCCAATCAGCAGGTAGAAGGCGAGCAGCAAGGCGGCGGCCTGGGCATAATGGCCTTGCTTGAAGAAAGAATCGAGATGGAAGCCGATGGTCGGCAGGCCGATGAATCCGAGCACCAGCGTCGAACGCAGGCCGCACTCCAGCCGATAGAGCGTATAGGTCCAGAATTGCGGCGCCAGTTCCGGAATGCGTATGTAGGCAAACCGCGCGACGATCGAGCTTGCCGGCGGCAGCACGCGCTCGGCGGAAAGGTCGGCCTCCTCGATCATCTCGGCAAACACCTTGGCGAAGATGCCGGAATACGGAATGGCGACCGCGAGAATTCCCGTCACCGCCGATATGCCCGTCACCTGGATCAGCAGAAGCGCCCAGAACAGTTCGTGCACCGAGCGCAAGAACGCGGACAGGATACGAACCGCACGCGAGCGAGCGAACACGAGCGCCAGCGCGAAGCCCGCGCTGGCGCCAAGTGCGACGCCGATCACCGCGAAGGCAACCGTCCATGCCACGCTCATCGCTTCGATCGAGAACAGATCCGGTCGCAGCAGGCCGGAGACGAGGCGCCGCATCTCGGCCCAAGGATCGAGCGCGCTCACCGCGAGATCGGCGCTCAGCAATGCGAAAATGCCGAGCAGCAGAAACACATGGGTGGCCGAGAGGTAGCCGAGTTTCGGCAGGGCGAGGCTTCGCGGCGTCATCGACCCCTCATCCGCCGTAATAGGGCACGAGGTCGGCCGCGGTCAGCTCGCGCGCCGGCGCATCGAGGGCGATGCGTCCGGCCTCCATCACCACCACCCGGTCGGCCGTGCCGAGCGCGAACGGAATATCATGCAGGACCAGGATCGCGGTTTCATGACGAGCGCACAACGCCCCGAGGATTTCGCCGCCCTGGATGCGGTCGAGAGCCGAAACCGGCTCGTCGCCGATGACGATCGGCCGGCCGTTGTAGAGGGCGCGGGCAACCGAAGTGCGCTGCTGCTGCCCGCCGGAGAGAGCGCCAGCCTTGGCGAACAGCTTATCGGTCAAGCCGACCAGGTCGAGGACCTGCTCGATCTCGGCGACGTCCCGGCGCGTTGGCCACACCAGGGTGCGGAGATTGTACCAGGTGGGATGGCGATCGAGCCGGCCCATATAGACGTTGTGAAACACCGAGAGCGTCTTCACCAGCGCCGTCGCTTGCGGAATCAACGCGACGCGGCCGGCAAGTTTCTCGTAAAGCAGGTTGAGCAGGGTCGTCTTACCGGCGCCGGATCGCCCCATCACCGCGATCCGTTCCCCGGCGTTGATCTTCAGGTCGATGTCGTGCAGCACAGCGTGGCCGGCGTAGCCGGCCGACGCGCTGTTGAGTTCCACGAGCATCGACACGTGCGTATCTTCAGTTGAGGAGGTTGCTGACTTTGGCGACCTCTTCGATCGGAGCGTAGTCGGAGTTCTTGGCGGGAATGAATTTGCTGCGGGCGAACTGAGCCAGGATGGCCGGATCGTCGATGGCGAGCAGGGCCGCGCGCAGCTTCTCCTTGAAACCAGCGCCATAGCGCTGGTCGACGTCGCCGCGTATCGTCCATTGATAATCGGGATAGGTCGGCGATTCCCAGATCACCTGCACCTGCGACGGTTCGACCTTGCCGGCCTTGCTGTCGAGATCCCATACCGTGTAGTCGAGCACACCGATCTCGAAGGCGCCGGACTGAACGAGCTGGATCGTACGGCTGTGGTCGCCCGAGAAACCGACGCGGGAAAAGATTTCGTCCGGCGCCCGCCCGCCGAACTCCTTGCGGATGAAGTATTCCGGCATCAGGCGTCCCGATGTCGAGGCGCGCGAGCCGAACGTGAACGATTTACCGGCGATCGCCTTGGGAAATTCCTGCGATGCCGTAAGGCCCGTCTTGGAGTTGGCGATGATGAACGATCTGAACGCGACATCCTCGGCACCTTGCGCGATCGCTTCGGAGCCCGGGACTTGCCGTCGCGCTTGCACGCCGGTGAAGCCGCCGAACCAGGCGAGCTGCACCTGATTGGCGCTGAAGGCCGCGACGGTTGCCGGATAGCTCTTGACCGGCAGGTATTTCATTGGAGTCCCGAGCCTGGCCTGGAGATATTCGGCAACCTTGGTGAACCGCTCGACCAGCCGGGTCTCGTCCTGATCCGGAATGGCGGTGAACACCAGAGCTGGTCTGTCCTGCGCCGCGGCACCACCCAAAAGCGTGCCCGCGAACGCCAAGGCAAACAGTACTCGTTTCATGGAACGCTCCCTTGATCTCTCGAATGGCCGGCCGTATTTCGATCACTCCAATGTTCACGGCCGCGCGAACGAACACGTCGTCGACACGCGAACGAGCACTCCGTATGTTCGATCGGCTTCGTTCATTGATTACGCGCCCCGAACCGATTTCTTCACCATTCGGGCTTCGTCGCAAGCCCTGAATGGGCGATTGCCGAAAGGCTCACTTCGCCCCGGCCCTGGTCGCGCTCGAGCGCGACGACGAAAGCATCGAGGACGCGGGTTCGATCGGCCCCGAGGCCTTGCACCATGGCTGCCATGCCGGGCGCGAACGCGATGTGTTCGGCGATCCAGCGCGCCGACGGCAGAGGCCAGCGCTGCTCGAGACGGACGATTTCGTGGACCGTCAGTCCGGCCTGGGCGAACAGGGACCGGAACACCGGCTCCTCGCGGAAGCGCAATTGCGCCGGCAGCACGCTCGGCGGCGGCTGCGGGCCGCGCACCTCGGTGATCGCCGCGATCAGGCGCGCCGCAAGCTCGTAGCGCTCCGTCTCGGTCCAGCTCACCACGGCGACCCGTCCTCCCGGCTTGAGGACGCGCACAATCTCGCGCATGCCGCGAACCGCATCGGGAAAAAGGATGACGCCGAACACCGAGAGCGCCGCATCGAAGCTCGCATTCGGCACGGCAAGGGCGGTGCCATCCATGGCGACGGCCCAAATTCTCCCGGCCCCGCCATTCGTGCCATTCGCGCGGGCGCGCATCCGCGCGACCATCCTGGACGATGCATCGACTGCGAGCACCTGGGCGCCGCGATTGGCGGCAGCCAGCGCCGCGCCGCCGCAGCCCGCTCCGACGTCGATCAGCCGGTCACCGGGACGAATGCCGAGGAGGTCGAGCGCGCGACGGGCGAAGGCAAGGCTCAGCGGCTCGAATACCGCTTCGTACGCCGCAACGTGATCGTCCCAGCGCGCCGGTTGCTGATCTGGCTGAAGGCTTGTCGCGAGATTCATGAGACGTCACGGCGAGCAGGAACGCGTCATGTGACCAATGTAGCAGGACGGCGCGACCGGTATGAGCATCGCCGCTTCACAATCTAGCGAGACGCTGACCGCGCCGCCCGGCCGAGAACCTGCGACGGCTCCTGATCAATGCCATCGAGGGAATTCCGAATCCACCTATTCTGATTCCACTACACCGCAATGTGATGGTCCCGCCGCACCGGTTGCTGGTCCGGCTGAAAGTTTGCCGCTAAATTCTTTGACGGCACGGGGAGCAAGAGTGCGCCGCCTTGCACCCGGCACGACGATGTGAGCGACATGAGCATCGCGCGTTCGCAATCGAGCGGGACGCTGCCGACCGCGCCGGCCGAGCGCACATTCGCGCTGGGCATCGGGCTGACCAATGAATGCAATCTTGCCTGCTCATTTTGCTATCGCGATCCGACGCGCCTCGACCGGCTCTCCCTGGATCAGGTCCGCGCCGTGATGGAGGGACTGCCCGTCCGTTCCGTCAATCTCGGCACCGGCGAAAACGGGATGCACCCGGAATTCGCAACGATGCTGGCTTATCTGCGCCGACAACCGATCAAGCTCACCATCACGTCGAACGGCTATTCGATCGCCGTGTTGGACGATGCGGAGGTGATGGCGTTCCAGGACGTCGAGTTTTCCCTCGATTACCCGACCGAAGCCGAACAGGACCGTCAGCGCGGGCCCGGCAATTGGCGCCTCCTGCATGAGCAGGCGGCGCGTTGCCGCCGGCTCGGCATGCCGGTCACCTTCATCGCCGTGATGATGCGGTCGAATTTCGACCGTCTTGCCGCCATCGCTGACATCGCCAAGGCGTATGACGCGCCGCTGCGCATCAATGTCTATCAGTCGGTGCGCTCCGACCTCTACGCGCTGACCTACGACGAATATTGGCGGAGCTTTGAGGCTTTGTTTGCGCGCACCGACGTGATTGCGATCGGCGAGCCGCTGGTGCGGGCCATGGCCGGACTGGCGCCACGCCGCGGAGGTTGCGGCGTGGCGACCGTGCGGGTCACGCCGCGCGCGACGGTGCAGCCGTGCGTCTACTGGCCCGGGGTGGGCGCGCCGCTCGACCTATTGCTCGACCTCGGTGCCGACATCGTCGCGACCGACGCGTTCGCCGATGCGCGTTCGCTGCCGCCGGCATGCGCAAATTGCCGCCATCACGCGACCTGCGGCGGCGGCTGCGCCGGGCGGCGCCGCCTGCGTGACGCGCTCGACGCGCCCGATCCCTATTGTCCGATCATCCGCGGCGAGGATCGCAAGCTGACAGTGACGATGGCAACGAGCCGCGAATTGCCCAAGCTCGACAGCGCCTGCACGACCATCGTGATCGGTCGGTAGCAGGTGCGGCACGGCGTCGATCCCATGCTGAACAGATGCAAGACGCTTGGCCTGCTGGTCGTGACGGCCGCCGTGATGGTCGCGGGCAGCGCGGTGGTTCTCGGCCAGCCCGATCTCGGCGGCGTGTCGCGACAGGACGTCATTGCCGAGTCGCGGTTCACGGTGACAGATCCGCCCGCCCAGGCCGAGCTGGTCCAGCTGGTGGTGGACTTCTCCCCCGGTGCCTGGACATCGTTCCACACCCATGGCGGCCAAGCGATCAACCTGGTGCTCGAGGGGGAGATCACGCTGCGCCAAGGCGGCGTGGACCGCGCCCATCGGGCCGGTGAGGCGTGGACCGACAGCACGGGCCTGCTTCACGCGGCCGGCAATACCGGAACCGGCAACGCCCGCCTCCTCACCAATTTTCTCCTCCCCAAAGGGGCGCCGCAAACCACCGCGCAGGAACCGTCTCGGCTCGAACCAACGGTCCGGTATGAGGCAAGATTTCCACTGCCGGCGCTGCCGGCACGAGCCGAGATCGTGCAGCAAGTCGTGGACCTGCCTCCCGGCTGGCGCGCCGAGCGGATTTACCATGGCTTTGCCGCAAACCTGGTCGTCGAGGGTGAGGTCACGTCGGGACCTCGAGCAGAGCAGAAGACGTATCGGGCCGGGGAGGCCTGGGCAGCGCCTGCCGTGATGCCGGTGATGACAATGAACAGGTCAGCCGACCGGGCACGGGTTTTCACCGCCTATCTGTTGCCGCAAGGAGCTCGTCCGTAGCAGCGGTGCGGTGGAAATGCTCGGCCATGTTTGCGGCGCCTGCGCCGGCGCTTCGCAGCCTACAGCGAGACGGTGCGAAAACCGGCGAGCACGTCGCGGCGATCCGGCGGGAAGAAGTTGCGATAATTAGTGTTGATCATTCGGCCGCGGGTCGCCCATGCCCCGCCGCGCAGAACTTTGCGGGTCCCGAACCAGGGTTCCGAATATTCTTCGTAGACGTCGGGAGAAAAACCTGGATAGGGCTCAAAAGTGCTCTCCGTCCATTCCCAGACATTGCCGATCATCTGCCGGCAGCCCCAGGGACTGTCGCCTTCGCGGCAGGCGGCGACGTCAACGCAGCCGAGCGCGACGGCATCGAGATTGGCATGACGCGCAGTCGGCGCCGCCTCGCCCCAGGGATAGGTCCGCTTGCGCTCGCCGAGCCCGCCCTCGCCGGTCGGCTCGGCCGCCGCCGCAACTTCCCATTCGACCTCGGTCGGCAAGCGCCGGCCGGCCCAGCGGCACCACGCGCTGGCCTCATGCCAGTTGACGTGGATCACCGGCCGATGCGGGCGCAATGCTTCCTCCCGGTCGAAGCGGCGCACGGCCCAGCGGCCGCTGCCGTCGCCCATCCAATAGATCGGGTGCTCGGCGCCGGCGGTCTCGCGCCAATGCCACCCGGGCTCGTCCCAGAATTTTCGTTGCCGATATCCGCCCTCGGCGATAAAGGCCGCGAATTCCGCGTTGGTCACCGGCGCGCGGGCAATGCGGAACGGACCGACCGTCACGGGATGCGCCCATTTCTCGTTGTCAAAGACGAAGGGCGCGGCCGGCGATGAACCGAGCACGAAGCGCCCTCCGGGAACTTCGACGTCCCCGGGCCACGCCCCGGCGTCGGCATCCGCGGGCGATCGCGACCCCCTGAATTTCGGCTCGGGATAACCGAGCGTCTGACGCGTATAGGTGAAGGCCTCGTCGTGCATGTCCTCGTGAAATGTCGTGAGCTGGTAGAGAAAACTTTCCTCCTCGCTGGCGACCGGCCGGTCGAGGCGGGACACGAGCGCATCCTGCACGGCGCGCATGTAATCGAGCGTGCGGTCGAGCGACGGCAGCGGCAGGTCCCACCGGGTATCGTGCGGCACGACCGCCGAGTTGTACAAACGGTCCGCATCGGGCAGCAGAGTATCCCCGCCATCGAGGAGCCGCAGCGCGAAATGCTCGTGAAACCACGCAAGATGCCCGATCTCCCACAGCAGCGGATTGACGATATCGAGGCGCGGGCCGACAAGCTGCTCGGGCGAAAGTCCGGCAACCAGCTCCAGCGTGCGGTCGCGGGAATCGCGCAGCATGTCGGCAAGCCGTGCGGCGGTCACGGGAACAGTCATGCGGGATTCTCTCCGGCTTGGCGTCGTCCATGCGAATTAGCCTGATCACGCCCGCGCCCCCGCAGTCGCGGACCGGCAATCGAACGACCGCGGCGCGCTGGGCGCGGATTCTTCGCGGCCTCGGCCATCGCGTGCGCGTGGCAGTCGACTATGCCGACGATCCCGCCGACCTGATGATCGCGCTGCACGCCTGGCGCAGCGCTGCATCGATCGAGCGCTTCCGCACGCGTCATCCGGAAAGGCCGCTTGTCGTCGCGCTGACCGGGACGGACATCTACCACTTCATCCACGAGCATCCTGGTACGACACTGCGCTCGCTCGACCTTGCGGATCGTCTGGTGGGACTGCACGAATTGGTTCCCGCTGCGATCCCCCCACGATATCATGACAAGCTCGGTATCATCTACCAGTCGGCCGTGCCGTTGCGCCGGCGATTGCCCCCATTGCGCGACGGGTTCGAGGTGCTGGTGATCGCCAACTTGCGCGAGGAGAAGGATCCGTTGCGCGCCGCCGAGGCGAGCCGCCGTCTGCCGGCGGCGTCGCGAATTCGCGTCGTCCATTACGGTGGCGCCTATGACGAGAGCTGGGCCGCGCGGGCACGCACCGAAATGACGGCGAACGCGCGTTACCGCTGGCGCGGCGACGTGCCCCACTCGGTCGTGCGGAAGGCGAGCGCACGCGCGTCCCTGATGGTGCTGAGCTCGGTCATGGAGGGCGGCGCCAATGTGATCTCGGAAGCGGTCGTCGCGGGCCTGCCGGTGATCTCCTCGGACATCGCCGGCTCGGTCGGCCTGCTTGGCTCGGAATATCCCGGCTATTACCCGGTCGGCGACGCCGCCGCGCTGGCGCAGCAGATCCTGCGCGCGGAGCAGGAGCCCGCCTTCCTCGACGAGCTGCGCCGGCATTGCGCGGCCCGCGCCGCTCTGTTCGACCCATCGCGCGAACGGGACTCCTGGCGCGACCTGCTCGCCCGCATCGGCTGACCTCGGCGCGCCGTCTATGGTATGCCGGCGCGGGCCTAGTTCTGTCGTAGAACGACAGCTTCCCGGGCTGTTTGTCGTGCCGGAGGCGAATGACCGTCCATGCTCACCGATGAGCAGATGTTGGAACGCTCACGTCCGATAAGGCGGCTTTATCGGACGCTAAAAGGTCCCGAACTTCCAAAACTGTGGTCGGATCAGCGTCGGCTTTGCTCTATAGCCGCGGCCTCACGGATATTCTCGCGCCGCTACCGGCTCTGGATCCAAATTCCGCAGTATGCCGGAGGGCAGCGCAGTTGCGATGCCCATGTTGCAATGCGATAGTGCGGATGGAGCCGATTCGCATGACCGGCCTCATCCTCACTGTTGCACAGCAAAAGGGCGGCACCGGTAAAACGACGGTTGCCGCCCATCTTGCGGTCGCCTTGTTGCAGCGGGGCAAATCGGTGGCGATCCTCGATGTGGACCCCCAGGGCAGCCTCGGGGAATGGTTCGAGGCGCGTGAGCGGCACCTGGGCGACGCAGCGACCGGGATGCGTTTTCGGACGGCAAGCAGCTGGGGTGCCCGGCGCGAGGCCCGCGACCTCGCGCGTGACCACGATTTCGTCGTGGTGGATACGCCGCCGAAATCCGATTCCGAGGCGCGTCCCGCCATCGAAGCCGCAAATCTCGTGGCTGTCCCGATCCAGCCCAGTCCGGTCGATCTGTGGTCGACCGACTCCACCCTCGCCATGATCGCGCGGGAACGCGCGAGCGGGCTACTCGTGATCAACCGCGTGACGCAGCGCGCCAAGCTCGCGGCCGAGATGATCGCGGTGATCCGCGGGCTTGGCTGTGTGGCGGCCGACGCCCAGCTCGGCAATCGAATCGGGTTCGCGGCCAGCATGGGCAGAGGCAGCACCGTCCTCGAGCTCGAGCCTTCAGGCAAAGCCGCGCAGGAGGTACAGGCGCTGGCTGAGGAGATCCTGCAGCGACGATGGGGCAGCTGAGGATGCGCGCCCCACACGCTTAGGCGCGCCGCGCCGTGAGAAGGTCGCCACCCACCCGCGGCGCGTTCTCATTCCGCCTCTAGTCGATCGAGGGGCTGGTTCTGTGCGTTGAGCGCACCCGAGCACAGGAACCCGCCGCTTCGCTTCATCTGGGCCAAAGTCATTTCAGCACCACGCTCGGCAGCCACAGCGACAGGGCCGGCACGTAGGTGACGAGCGCCAGCACGATCAGCATCGGCACGTAGAAGATCAGGATCGAGCGCGACACCGCCTCCATGCTGACGCGGCCGATCGCGCAGCCCACCACCATGGTGGGGCCGACCGGCGGCGTGAGCAGGCCGATGCCGAGGTTGAGGATCATGATGATGCCGAAATGCACCGGGTCGATGCCGAACGTGTTGATCACCGGCAGGAAGATCGGCGTGCAGATGAGCAGCATGGGGGCGAGATCCATGAACGTCCCGAGCACCAGGAGGAGGATGTTGATCCACAACAGGAATACGTACTTGTTGCTGGAAATGCCGACGAAGAACTCCGTCGCGATGGCCGGGATGCGCATGATCGCCATCATGTAGCCGAAGGCGATCGAGAAGCCGATCATGATCATGACCATGCCGACGGTGCGCACCACGCGCGCGATCAGCTTCGGCAGTTCGCTCCATGCGCAATCGCGGTACACGAACATCGTGACGAGAAAGGCGTAGATGCAGGCGACCGCCGCGGATTCCGTCGGGGTGAAGACGCCGGTCAGGATGCCGCCGAGGATGATCGCAATGGTGATCAATCCCCACACCGCGTCGGCGGCGATCTTCACGGCCTGCCGCAACGGGACCACCTCGCCCTTCGGGAACTTGTCCCGATGCGCGATGATGAGGACCAGGATGATGAGCGACAGTCCGAGCAACAGCGCCGGGAAGATGCCGCCCAAGAACAGGCGCGCAACCGAAATGGTTCCGCCGGCAGCGATGGAATAAATGATCATGTTGTGGGACGGCGGCACCAGCAGCGGCTGCAGCGAGCCGGAAATCGTGACGTTGACGGCGAACAGGCGGGGATAGCCGTTCTTGATCATCTGCGGGATCATCACCGAGCCGACGGCGGCCGTATCGGCGACGGAAGAGCCGGAAATGCAGCCGAACATGGTCGAGGCGACGATGTTGACGAGCGCCATGCCGCCGCGGATGAAGCCGACGAAGACTTTGGCCAGATTGACCAGGCGCTCGGCCATGCCGCCCGCCGCCATGATGGCGCCGCACAGCACGAAGAATGGGATCGCCAGGAGCGAGAAGCCGCTCATCCCGCCCGACACCTTCAGCATCACGGCTTCGAGCGGGATGCCGATCCACAGGGCGGTCACGATACTGGCAAGCCCCAGCGCATAGGCGACCGGCATGCCCGCCAGGCATACGACCGTGAACGTGCCGACGAGGATCAAGACGTCCATGCGGCGTCCGCTGTGACGCTAGAGCGTGATGACTTTTCTTCGAACGTCATCCCGCTCCAGGTTATTGTTGGAGCATGATCCCTCGGGTCGAGCCGAGGGCAGGCTTTTTCCGAAAACCGGTGTCCAGCCCGGATCAAGTCCGGGCCAAGCTTTTTCGGGATCATGCTCCTACTCGGTCGCGACCTGGGCGACGGTCTCGGGCTCGGGCTCGGAAAAGAATTTCTGCGTCAGGAAGCGCTCGACCACGAACAGCGCCGTAAGCGCGCCGCCGATCGGGATCGGAAGATAAGCGGCGCCGACCGACACGATCGGGAACTCGGCGACGCTCTGGTGCCAGGTCGCCTGCACCAGCCTGATGCCCCACCACAGCATGAACAGATTGGTGGCCAGCATGCAGAGCTCGATCGCCCAGCCGAGATAGATCCGCGGCCGCCCGTCGAGCAGGGACGGCAGGACGCCAACGCCGATGTGCAGGTATTCGCGGTAGCAGACGACGGCGGACAGGAACGACACCACGATCATCAACAAGATGGCCAGCGGCTCGGGCCATGACGCGGCGCTGTTGAGCACGTAGCGGGTGAAGACGCCGTAGGGAACGATCAGCGTGATGACCACCAGGCAGGCACCGGCGACGAACAGGCAGGCGCGGTGGACGGCATCCATCAGGCGAATGTATCGCGCCTTCATTTCACGTTCTGGATGCGGTCGATGAGGGCCGAAAGCTGGGCTCCGTACTTGTCCCACACCGGCTTCACCGCCGCCTGGAACGGCTTCTTGTCGGCGATGTCGATGATCTCGGCGCCGGCCTCCTTCATCTGCGCGATCGACTTCTTCTCCATCTCGTACCACAGGGTCCGCTCCTCCTGCTGCGCGTCACGGGCGAGCCGGCGGATCAACTCCTGATCGTCCTTGGCCAGCGCGGCGAACACCTTCTTGGAGAACACCAGGACTTCCGGGATCATCAGGTGGCCGGTCAGCGAAAAGTACTTGGCATAGCGATAGTGCTGGCCGGTCGTGTAGGTCGGCTCGTTGTTCTCCGCGCCGTCGACCACGCCGGTCTGCATGGCGTTGACGACCTGGTCGAACCCCATTGAGACGCCGTTGCCGCCGAGCGCGTTCATGGTGTCGACGAACACCGGATTGCCCATCATGCGGATCTTCAGTCCCTTGAGATCCTCCACGGACCGGATCGGCTTCTTGCTGTTGTAGACGTGGCGCGTCCCGGCGTTCATCCAGCACAGGCCGATCAGATTGGCCGTCGGATGGTCGGACAGCTTGTTGAGGAGGTCGTCCCCGATCGGCCCGTCGATCACCTTCTCCATGTGCGCGGCGTCGCGAAACATGAAGGGCAGGTTGAACACGTTGAACTCGGGCACAATCGGCCCCATCGGGCCGACGCTGACGCGCGCGATGGCGAGCGCACCCACCTGGGCTTGCTCGATCATCTCCTTCTCTCCGCCCAGCTGCATGGACGGATACATCTGGATGCCGATGCGGCCGCTGGTGGCCTCACCGAGCTTCTTGCCCATGCGCACCACCGCCTCGACGGTCGGATAGCCGAGCGGATGCACGTCGGTGGCCTTGAGCACGATCTTCTGCTGCGCCCATGCCGGGCCGCCCAAACCCAGGCCGCCGAAGGCGAAGAGCACGGCCAGTATTACCTTGCGCCGTTCCATCTGATCTCCTCCCCGCATTTCGCCGCGCCGCTCACGGACAGCGCGCCCGCCGGTTGATCGTCACCTCTACGCAGTGCTAATGATCATGTCATATGATGACCTGACAGGCTGCCCAGATGTCAAGACCCACGGCCAAATTCGGCGACGCCCGGCTCGGCGCCCTCGGCCCCCTTCCCGCCCCGCGCAGCCTGACGCATGCGCTCATCGAGCGGCTCACGTTCGAGATCACCAGCGGCAAACTACCGACGGGCGCGCGCCTGCCGACCGAGCAGGAACTGATCGCCGCCACCGGCGTGAGCCGGACCGTGGTGCGCGAGGCGGTGGCGGCGTTGCGCGCCGAGGGACTGATCACCACGCGCCAGGGCGTCGGCGCGTTCGTCGCCGACGGGCGGCCGTTCCGCATCTATGGCGACGAACTGCATTCGTTGCGCGAGGTCATCGCCATCATGGAGCTGCGCACCGGCATCGAGGTGGAGGCCGCCGGGCTTGCCGCCGAGCGCGCTTCGCCCGCCGACCTCCGCCGCATTGCCGGCGCCTATGGGGCCATCGAGCAGGCGATCCGACGCGGCGAATCGGCCGTCGACCAGGACTTCGCGTTCCACTGTCGGATCGCCGAAGCCAGCGGGAATCCGCAATTCGTGCGCTTCCTGCAATATCTCGGACGTTTCATCATTCCGCGCCAGACCGTGCGGGGAACGCTCCGCTCGGCCAAGCAACGCGAGGCCTACCTGCACCGGATCCAAAAAGAGCACGGCGAGGTCGTGCGGGCGATTCGCAGCCATGCGGTACTGGCGGCGCGCACCGCCATGCGGCGGCATCTTCTGAACAGCCGCAAGCGCTATCAACGGCTCGCGGCCGAGTTGGGCGACAATTGACGATGACACGCATCGAGACCGTCCTCATCACCGGAGCGGCAGGCGACATCGGCCGGCGCCTGCAGGTCCTGCTCGCAGGCGTCTATCCGCGTCTGCGCCTGAGCGACGTGAAGACGCCACCCGACGTTGCCGCCGAGGAGATCTTCGTGCCCGCCGATCTCGCCGACATGGCGCAGGTCGAGCGCGCCGTCGCCGGCGTCGACGCCATCGTGCACCTCGGCGGTTTTTCCGTCGAAGGCCCGTGGGAGACGATCCTCAGCGCCAATATCGTCGGCTGCTACAACCTGTTCGAGGCGGCGCGCCGGCACGGCGTCAAGCGCGTCGTGTTCGCGTCTTCCAACCATGCCGTCGGCTTCTATCCGCGCAACCGCCGCATCGGCATCGATGCGCCGGTCCGTCCGGATTCCCGCTACGGCGTCAGCAAGGCGTTCGGCGAGGCCGTGGCCGCGCTCTACGCGTTCAAATACGGGCTGCGCGTGACTTGCATCCGCATCGGCAACGTCGCCGACGCGCCGGTCGACCGGCGGCGGCTGTCGATCTGGATCAAGCCTGAGGATCTCGTGCAGCTCATTCGCATCGGGCTCGAGCATCCCGACATCCGCTACGAGATCTTCTATGGCGCCTCCGACAACGACCGGAGCTGGTGGGACAACGAGGCGGCGTTTCGTTTCGGTTATCACCCCGAAGGCCGTAGCGAAGACCACCGCGAGGCCGCGCTTGCCGCTCAGGCCAAGCTTGCGGCCGATCCGATCGGCGACTGGTTCCAGGGCGGGCCATTCTGCAGCGACGAGTATGAAGGCGACGTGCCGCGGCGCTAGGGCATGATCCCCAAAAAAGCTTGGCCCGGACTTGATCCGGGCTGGATGCCGGTTTTCGGAAAAAGCCTGCCCTCGGGCTCGACCCGAGGGATCATGCTGCAACAATGAGCCGGAGCGAGATGACAATTCGAACAAGAGTGATCTCGCTCTATGCGCCGAGCGACGGCCGAGCGGCTTTCGCCCATTCACAGCATCAGCCTCTCATCGAACGGCGCGCGCGACATCACATGCGGGGGCCCGTCGGTGACGAGGACCATTTCCTCCAGACGCACGCCGCCGCCGCCGCGAACGCCCTCGACCCAGATGAGCGGCTCGACCGCGAACACCATGCCCGGCTGGAACTCATAGGTCGGCGCGCCCGGCAAGGTTTCGCCGATATAGGGCGGCTCGTTCGCACCGATGCCGACGCCATGTCCAATGAAGAGCGAAAGGAAGCGGCCTCCCAATCCATATTTGTCGGCCGTCCGGATCAACGCATCGGCGGCATCCTTGTTGGTGCGGCCCGGCCGCATCTCGTCAATGCCCGCCTTCAGGCCTTCATAGACGGCCGTATAGATCTTCTTCTGCTCTTCCGAGGGCTTGCCGCAGATAATCGTGCGCGCGACATCGCCGAAATACCCGCCCCAGGCGGCGCCGATATCGATGAAGACGATGTCGCCATGCCGGATCAGCTTGTCGCTGCAGATGCGGTGCGGCGGCGCCATGTGCTCGCCCGATGCAACGAAGGGAGTCATCACATGGGCGTATTCGCCGCCGAGACGAAACAGCGTTCGCATCGCCTCGGCCGCGACCTCGCATTCGCGCACGCCGTCAGCGACGGCTGCGGTGGCGGTCGCGGTGACGGCGTCGGCGAGCGCGGTCGCCTCCTCGAGCAGAACGATCTCCCCCGGCAGCTTGATCTTCCGCGCCTGCTGCATCGGCGTGTCCCCATCCTCGACGGCGAGCTTGGGGAAGTGACCGGCCAGCGCTTTGGTGAACACGGTGTTGGACTCGTCGAGACCGATGCGGGCTTCGGCGAGACCGTGATTGCGTAAGACCGGGCCGAGGATGTCCTTCACCATCCCATTGACGAGCGCCTTTTCCTCGATGATGGGGATGGTGTGCGCCTCCTCGATCCAAGGCATCGTCCGATCGACCCGGTCCCGCTCGCCACCCGAGCAGAACAGGATGGGGGCCTTCCCTTCGATCAGGAGTGCACCGTTGAGAGCCGTGGTCTTGCCGGCGATCAGCTGCGGCCTCAGGTCAGTCAGATAACGGCAGTTTTCGTCCTTCCAGACGAGCAGGGCGTCGAGACCCGCCGCACGGCGTTGCTCGTCCGCCTTGGCGATGCGCTTTTGGCGCAATGCGTCCAGGTCGACGCGACGCTCATAGCCCACATGGAAAGGGCCGCGCGCGAAACGGTCCATATATTTCTCCTTCACTAAGCGGGGCAGTCGCTCGCAGTTGGGCGAGATTTGTGGTCACTCAATCGGCGGCCGAGCGGCATGCTATTGGGTGGCAGACTTGTACGATGCGTTGGGCATCGGCGAAACCCATCGTTGGCACCCCTTCCGGCTCGCATCTCGCCTTGCCAGGTCACGGACGTGAACGATGGGCCTCGCTGCCTGCTCGACTTGAGCCTATGCGCTGCCGTACCATGCCCATGGATGAGCCCAAGTGGAGGCGTCACGTCATGACACAACGCATCTGGGACCAATTCCTCACGGCGCGCGACAAGGCGGTGTTCGAAGCATCCGGCTACGGGGCGCGCGGCGGGTTCGGCAAGAGGCCGGCGCTCGTCGTGGTCGATGTGAACTGGGCGTTCTGCGGCGACAAGCCGGAGCCGATCCTGCAATCGATCAAGAAGTGGCGCAATTCGTGCGGCGAAGACGCCTGGGCGGCGCTTCCCTATATCAAGTCACTCATCGAAAAATGTCGCGACAAGGGTGTTCCCGTCATCTACACGACCGGCGTGCGGCGGGCCGACAATTGGGACGGCGGCTCGTGGCTGTGGAAGAACGCGCGTGGCAACGAGGACCGGCGCACCGTGGTGGCCAATCTCGACGGCAACGAGATCGTCGCCCCGATCGCGCCGGCGCCGCAGGACATCGTGGTTTATAAGCAGAAGCCGTCGGGCTTCTTCGGCACCAACCTCGCGAGCTACCTGACCCTGCTCGGCTGCGACAGCCTGATCGTCACCGGTACGACGACCTCAGGATGCGTGCGGGCAACCGTGCTCGACGCTTTCAGCCTCAACTACCGCGTGGCGCTCGCCGAAGAAGGCTGCTTCGACCGCTCGCAGGCGAGCCATGCCATCAATCTGTGCGATATGAACGCGAAATATGCCGACGTGGTGACGACCGCCGAGGTCCTCGCCTTCCTCGACACGCTGCCGAGCGGGATGTTCGATCTGCCGAAGGGATCGGATCGCGCTGCCCCCAAGCTGGCGGCAAACTTTTGATCATGGCTTCCCGTTGACTGGCTCGGATGCACAGGTTGCTCCCCACCTCTCCCCGCTCGCGGGGAGAGGTCGACTTGCGAGCGAAGCGCAAGCGAAGCGATGCAAGTCGGGTGAGGGGGCTGTTCCACAGGCTCAGACTCGCGGAGAGGCCCCCTCACCCGGATTCCATCGCTCCGCTTCGCTACGCTCGGAATCCGACCTCTCCCCGCAGGCGGGGAGAGGTGGAGCAAGTGGCTTGTGCGGTGTGTTCGCGGCCATTTCTCTGTTGGTGCTGACGGTAGCCGCGATGGCGCAGACCTCGGCCTTGTTCCAGAAAGCCACGGAAGCCGCGGAGATCATGGCGCTGGCACAGCGACAGGGGCACGTGCGGGTGATCGTGCAGTTCGCGTCGCCGGTCCCGCCCGAGCAAATCCGTCCCGACGCGGCGAGCATCGCCGATCTCAGGGCCAAGATTGCCGCGGCTCAAGACGCGATCATCGCGGCCCATTTCGGCAGCGCCAGCAACCTGCGGCCCGGGCACGGCTTCGCACGCGGCCTCATGCGCTTCGACACCACGCCAGGCTTCGCCATTTCGCTGACCTTGCCGGAATTGGAAGCGCTCGCGGCCGATCCGCGCGTGACGCACATCAATCTCGACCGCGCGATGCCGCCGACGGCACGCTGAGTTCGTAGGGTGGGCAAAGCGGAGCGAAGCGACGCGTGCCCACCCTCACTCGCACTACGGTATCGGTGGGCACGGCGCGACCGCGGATTTGCCGAATATGCAACGCCGAGATCACGCGCCTTGCCCACCCTACGAGGGCCCTCACTCCACCTTGATGCCGATGTCGCGCGCCAGCTTGCCGTATTTGTCATAGTCGCTCTTGATCAGCGCGGCAAATTCCTGCGGCGACTCCAGGAGGGGCTGCAACGCCCCGGTGACGTTGAGCTTGTCGGCCAGCTCCGGCTGCGCCAGCACCTTCTGCACCTCGGTGCGGAGCGTGGTCAGGATCGGCTCCGGCGTACCGGCAGGCGCGAACAGGCCGAGCCAGATCGTCACTTCGTAACCGGGATAGAATTCGCCGATGGTCGGCAGCTCCGGAAACAGCGGCGAACGTTTCTTGCCCGTCGTGGCGAGGCCGCGCAGCTGACCGGATTTCAACAGCGGTGCATTGGAAGCGCCGGCCAGCACCACGCTGGTCTCGCCGGCAACGGTCGCCAGACCGGCCGGCGCGCCGCCGCGATACGGGACGTGCAAGAGATCGATGCCGGCGCGCTGCTTGAGCATCTCGATGCCGAACTGGTGCTGGCTGCCGTTGCCCCCCGACGCATAGGCGAGCGGCGGCTTGGTCTTGCGCGCATGCTCGATGAATTCCTCGAGTGTCTTGACCGGAAGCGAGGGGGTGACCGAGAGGAAGAACTGATTGCTGGCGATGCTCGTTACCGGGACGAGGTCCTTCAGCGTATCGAACGGCATCTTCGGATAGATGTGCGGATTGATGGCGATGAGGCTGTCGGCGCCGAGCAGCAGCGTGTAACCGTCCGGCGTCGCTTTGGCGACGGCATCGGCGCCGACGTTGCCGTTGGCCCCGGTCCGGTTCTCGACCACCACGGTCCAGCCCTGCGTCTCCGACAGTCGTTGGGCAACCAGGCGCGCCGCAATATCGGGCGCGCCTCCCGGCGGGATCGTGACCAGGATGCGGATCGGCGATTCCGGGTATTTGGCAAACGCCGCCCCGGCAAACAGCAGGGCCAGGGTGGCGACAGCCAGGCGCAGCAGATGCTTCATCAGGAGTCCTCGTGTACGTCTTGTAGGGTGGGTTGAGGCGCGTCGCGAAGCGTCGCCCTTCATCGCAGCGCCGTGCGCCGAAACCCACCGTTCTGGTCCGGCCGTTGCTGGGTTTCGGCGCATCACGCAGCAATCCTATTGGCCAGCTGAGCGCGGCGCCTCAACCCACCTACTACTTCAGCCCAAATAGGCGTTCCGCGTTGCCATGGCAAATCTTGCCCTTGTCCTCGGGCGCAAGATCGAGGGATTCCATCACCGCGATGGTGGCGCGGATATAGCCCCTGCCCTTTTCCGGATCGAACGGGCAGTCGGAGGCAAAGACCACGTGGTCGACGCCGAAAAAATCGATGCCGCAAACCGTTGCAGCGCGGCTGCCGGCGAGCGCGGTGTCGCCATAAAAATCCTTGAAATAGTCGTAGGGCCGCTTCTTGAGGCTCTTGAGCAGCGCGGCGTAGTCCTCGTCCGATGTGCGCGCGCCGAGCTGGTCCCAGGAATGGCCCACCCGCCCCGCGAAATACGGAATGATGCCGCCGAGGTGATGGGTGATCACCTTCAGGCGTGGGAACCGGTCCATGATGCCGGAGAAGACGAGGCGGGCGAGCGCTACGCCGGTCTCGTAGGGCCAGCCGATGACGCTGCAGATCTCGTATTTCGATTTGCTCTCGGTCCGGTAATCCGCCATCTCGCGCGTGCGGATCGGATGCAGCAGGATCGGCTTTCCCGACTTCTCGATGATCTCGTAGATGGGCCAGAAGTGCGGCTCGTCGAGCGGGGCGCCGTTCACGTTGGTATGGAGCTGGATGGCATTGGCGCCCGCGGCAAGCACGCGCTCGGCTTCGCGCGCCGCCGCCTCTGGCGCGTTCATCGGCAGCGAGGCGGCATAACCGGGAAACCGCTCGGAATGCGCCCCGACGAGCTCCGCCAAACCGTCATTGCCGATACGCGCCATCTCGGGGGCGCGATCCGGCTCCCACAGGCGATCGAGGGCCGGCATGCCGAGCGAGAGGATCTGCGTGTAATCGGCAAACGAATCGACGACGCGGAGCCGTTCGTCCAGGTCGTAGAGCGCGGGTATTCCGCGCACGCGTTTACCGAGATCCGTCTGCCCCCCTGGCGTCTTCACCAGCTCCTCGAAAAACCGCTTGGGAAAGAAATGGTTGAAGGCATCGATATAACGCATGCATCATGCTCCTGGTGCCACCGCGTGTTCCGTTCCTTTGGAATCGAACATGCGGTAGCAGTCGTTGAATGGCGCATCTTCTTGTCGGCGAACCGGTGCCTGTTTCGCCGGAACATGCGCGAGCGACTTCTCGGATTTGCCCCTGCTTGTCAATGTCGAACCCATGCACCGATCTGCAGCTCTCCTCTCCGCTCTTCTGATATTTGCCGCAAGCTGCGCCGCCGGCGCCGCGGCACCAAACTCCGCATCGCTCGCCAGCGACGGTGGGTCAGGTTGGCGGATCGAGTGCGCCAACGACGGCAAGGCCCTCGACTGCCGGGCCATCAACCGCGTCAACCACCGCGATACCCGCGAGCTGATCGCGGCCGTGGCGATCCGGATTCCTCCCGATACAAAGAAGCCGGCCCTGATCGTCCAATTGCCGCTCGGCATCCAGGTGACCGACAAGATCACGCTGCGGGTCGACGAGGGCCAGGCCGAAGGTTACCCGGTCCAGACCTGCACGCAGACCGGCTGCCTGGTCGGAGCGCCCGCGAGCGACGCCCTGATCGCGGCATTGCGGGCCGGACGCGAGCTGAAAGTTGCGTTCCAGAGCCTGGCCAAGCAGACCATCACCGTCACCATGCCGCTCGCTGGCTTCGGCCTCGCCTACGACAAGATCAAATAGTTCAGCAGGCGCGGATGCCTGGCAGAACGGGACGGATCGAGCGTGGTCAACGTACGGGCAGGTCCCTGCCGCGAAGGCGTGATCCGGTCGGTTCGCGCTGATCCGGACTGCGTCGCCAGCCAAAGGAAGTGGATCCTCGCGGCGGCGATCGTGGGGTCGACCATCGCCTATCTGGACGAATCCGTCATGGACGTCGCCTTGCCGGCCATCCAGGCGGACCTCAAGACTTCGGTCGCGGTGATCCAGTGGATTGTCAACGCGTACATGCTTTTCCTCACCGCACTCCTCCTGATCGGAGGTGCCGCCGGTGATCGGTTCGGCCGCCGCCGCGTTTTTGTCATCGGCCTCGGCGTTTTCGCGGCGGCATCGGTCTGGTGCGGCTTTGCCCAAAGCGTCACCCAGTTGATCGTGGCGCGGGCCGTCCAGGGCATCGGCGCCGCCCTCCTGATCCCGTGCTCGCTCGCGATCATCGGCGCCGCGTTCGACGAAGCCGAGCGGGGCAAGGCGATCGGTACGTGGGCAGGCTTCTCGGCCATCGGGGCAGCTCTCGGACCCTTGTTGGGCGGCTTTATCGTCGACCACCTCAACTGGCGCTTGATCTTCCTGATCAACCCGCTCGTCGCATTGCCGGCCATCTGGCTGGCACTCCGGCACGTGCCAGAAAGTTACGATAAGGAGACCACGAAAGGAGTCGATTGGGTTGGCGGGTTGCTGGTCCTGGCCGGACTGGGAAGCCTCGTTTTCGGATTCATCGCATCATCCGATTTCGGCTGGGCAAGCTCGACCGTATTGGGATCGATCGCGATCGGCTCCCTGCTTCTCGCCCTATTCGTATGGACGGAGCGATACAGTCGGGCGCCGATGATGCCGCTCGGCCTGTTTCGTTCCCGCACCTTCAACGCGGCCAATCTATTGACGCTGGTTCTCTATGCTGCGCTGGGAGGCGCATTCTTTTTCCTCGCCTTCCAGCTCATTCAGGTGCACGGATATTCGGCGACCCTCACGGGCGCGGTGTTCTTGCCCTTTACCCTCATCATGGGAGGATTGTCCCGCTGGTCGGGCGGGCTGCTCAACCGCGCCGGCGGACGCTGGCTCGTGATCATCGGGCCGGCGATTGCCGCCTTCGGTTTCGGCCTCCTCGCCGTGCCGGGCACCGGCGGATCATACTGGGCGACCTTCTTCCTGCCGATGGTGGCGCTCGGCATCGGCATGGCGCTGAGCGTCGCCCCGCTCACGACCTCCGTCATCAACGCAGTTCCGACGGATCGGGCAGGCTTGGCCTCGGGGTTCAACAACGCGATCGCCTCGGTGGGAAGCCTGCTCGCGGTGGCCGTTCTCGGTGCCGTGGCGCTCGGGGTCTTCCACCGGAACCTTGATCGCGGCTTGGAGACGCAGAACGTGTCGGCCGAAGTCAGGCGAGCGGTAGACGATACGCGGGGAAAATTCGTCATCGAGCCGGCCCTTGAGACCTTGCGTGGAGAAGATCGCCAGATCGCCGAGGCGCTTCTCAAGGAATCCCTGGCGAGCGGCATTCGGTTGGCGATGGTGCTCGCCGCCCTGCTCGCCTTGGCTGGAGCTGCGTTTGCGGCCCTCGCGATTGGATCCGGCACGCGCCGATCGTAACCCTGGTATTCGGCGATGCGTGGAACCGTGTCGCTCGATCGGATATGAGGTGTCGCTTGTACCTCCACCAAGAGCCCGATCCATTCAGTCGTGTCGATGATCGTGCCCGTGCGTGTGATGGTGATGACCATGGCTGTGATTGTGATCATGTCCGTGGTCATGCAGGTGCGGGCGGCCGCGGGCGCTGCGCGGATCCTCGCTGAAAACCAGTGATTTGATCGTCACCGGCACCGTGCGCGATGGGAGCCGGATGCGGCCGAGGTCGATGTAATCGAAATCCCACAGCGTGATGCCGTCGATCACCAGGATTTCGCTCTCGACGCCAAGCTCCTCGCGCAGGATGGCGCCGAGGGTTTGCGCCACATCGCCGTCGAGCATGATGAACAACGGCGCCCGTTGCGCGATCGTATTCGCGAGCGCCTGGCGAACGCCTTGCGCGAACGCGAACAGGCGCTCGTGCGAGGGCGCGCCTTGCCAGCGCAAGGCCAGCGCCACCTCGGTCGCTCCCTCGGCCACGTCGAAGGCCGTGAAGTGCGCGCGGATCGCTGCCGTGAGCGCATCCGGATCGATGGTCTCGGCGCCGGCGAATTGCGGCTGCAGGACCTGCAGGTTGCGCCGCGGCAGCAGCGCGCCGGGATTGGAGATGTAGCTCGTATTGCCGGAGAGCTGCACGCTGTATTCGGATGCCCCGAGCGCGGTGGCGCGGATGCACTCGCCGGCCGGGAGCAGCCGCCAAGGCAGCGCGCCGGCATCGATGCGGCGGCGCACGGCATGGCCGAGCCGCCGGCCCATGTCGCCGAAATCGCGCTCCTCCCGTCCATAGACGTATTCGCCGACCCCGCCGGAAAACATGATCCCGTCGATGCGGCCGAGATCGGCGATTGGCTCGGTGAGATAAAGCTGCGCGATGGCGTCGGGAAGCGGACGGGCCGCAACTGCGGTCAACAGCGCGTCGGCCATGGTGTCGGCGACGGCGTCGAGCGCCGCCGACGTCGCGACGTCGCCCTTGTTCCAGACGAATCCGGCCTGCGCGGCATGGTATTTCCCGGCCGGGTCGAGACGTACGACGCGTGAGGCCGCGTCGACGACCTGCAGCCGGCCGCCGATATGCACGGCCGCGGTGGCGGCCACGCGGCCGTTCTCCACGACCGCGAGCTTGGTGGTGCCGCCGCCGATGTCGATGTTGAGAATCCGCTTGCCTTGGTCGCTCGACACTCGCGCGGCACCCGATCCATAAGCCGCCAGCATCGCTTCCATGTGGTGTCCGGCGGTGGCGCAGACGAACTCGCCGCCCTGGCGCGAGAGCACGTCGGCGATCGCCGCCGCGTTCTCGCGCCGCAGCGCCTCCCCGGTGAGGATGACGGCGCCGGTATCGATGTCGTCGGGGTGAAGATTGGCCGCCCCATAGGCCGCGTCGATGATGGCGCCGAGCGCCGCATCGTCGATGCGCTCTTCGCTCTGGTACGGCGTGAGCGCCACCGGGGATTGGTACAAGGTTTCGCGCGACACGACGTAATAGCGGCTGGTGAGGTCCTCGCCGAGCCGGCGCAGATTGATGCGCGAGAAGATGACCTGCGTGCCCGCCGATCCGATGTCCATCCCGACGCTGACGAGCGTCACGTGGTCCTGGATCCAGAGCGGGTTTTCCTCCAGCGGGCCGTCGAGCTCGAAATGATCGTGGTCGTGATCGGCATCGCCGTCGTGGATGTGCACGAGGTCCTCGCCGTAGGCGTGGTCGGCGAGCGTATGCGGCGGCGGCTTCTTTTCTTCGTTGTCACCCGGCATGGCGAATTTCTACTTCGCCGTAGCCAGCGCCGGCGCCACCGCACGCGCCGCCGAGGTGCCGGCCGTCCGGCCGAACACCGCGCCCGACATCAGGCCCGTTCCGCCCGGATAGTTGAAGTAGAACAAGCCGCCCACGAGCTCGCCCGCCGCATAGAGGCCGGGCATGGGTCTCAGATCGGTATCGAGCACCTGCGCGGTCGTGTCTACGCGCAAGCCGCCGAACGAGAACGTGACGCCGCAGGTGACCTGGTAGGCTTCGAACGGCGGCGTATCGATCGTGTTCGCCCAGTTGCTCTTGGCCGGCGTGATGCCGTTGGTGCCGCGGCCATCCTTGACATTGGGATTGAACGGCACGCTCTGATCGACCGCCGCGTTGTAGCGGGCGATCATGTCGAGAAAGCCGCGTGCATCGACGCCCTCGAGCTTCTGCGCGAGTTCCTCCAGCGTGTCGGCCTTGACCTTCGTCACCTGCTTGATGCGGTATTCGTCGCGCACGAGGTGTGACACCTTGGCGTCGAACAGCTGCCAGGCGAACTGCTGCGGCTGCTCCAGGACGGCGCGGCCGTATTTGGCATAGGTGTAGTTGCGGAAGTCGGCCCCTTCGTCGACGAAGCGCTCACCCCGCGCGTTGACCATGAGGCCCCAAGGGTAGCTGTGCTTCTGGAACTGATCGCCCACCGCAAGGTCGCCGAACTCGGGCGCGTTGCGCTCCCATTGCACGGCGTGACAGCCCGACCAATGGCCGGCCGGCGAGGCGCCGATCTCCAGCGCCATGCGAATGCCGTCGCCGGTGTTGCACCAGGTGCCGCGCACCTTGGCGAGTTCCCAGCCGGGACCGAGATAGCGGGTGCGCCACTCGGTGTTGGATTCGAAACCGCCGCAGGCGAGCACGACGGCGCGCGCGCGAAATTCGACCAGCTCGTTGCCGCGCCGCGCCCGCACGCCGTGCACGGCGAAATCCTCGCAGACGAGGCTGAGGGCGCGGGTCTGGTGAAAGATCTCGATGCCGTTGCGGCGGCAGATGGCCTTGAGACTGTCGACGAGGCCGGGGCCGCCACCCCATGATTCCACCGTCAAGCCGCCCCAGAACTTGAACTTGCCGCCGATCTTGAATGCCTGGCGGCCATAGATCGGCACGAACCGCACCCCTTTTTGCCGCATCCAGATCATGGCGGCGAGAGAGTTGCGGACGAGGTGCTCGACCAGGTCGGGATCGGCGCGAAACTGCGTCACCCGGAACATGTCGTCGAAGAACTGATCCTCGGTGTAGGTGCCGAAGTCGGTGTTGGCGATTTCCTCGGCGCTCAGATCGGGCATGATCTTCTTGAGATCGTCGACTCCGTTGTAGACGCAGCGGAACGCGCCGGCCGTGAAGCGGCTGTTCCCTCCGTCCTGGTCTTCCGGCGCGCGTTCGAGCACGGCGACCCGCCCGCCGTTTTCGCGTGCTGCCAGAGCCGCGCACAGTGCGGCGTTGCCGGCGCCGACCACCACCACATCGAAATCCATGCCCGCCATTCAATCCTCGATTCAGACGCCGCTCGCGTTCAGGCGACCAGCTTTCTCGACCGCAATAGCGCTAAGATCAAATCCGCAGGCTTGGGTCAAGCCGCCCGACACCTCGTGATTGCCGGGCTCGACCCGATAGGCGCTAAGATGAGGCAACCGCGGCGTCTGGCCTCATGAGCGCACCGCTTGCACAGGCGGACGCCTGCCAATAGCGTGCTCGGCGCTCATCACAGGGGGAGAGATCGATGGCATTGCAGCTGCGCAGGGTAGTGACCGGTCACGACGCCAATGGACGCGCCATGGTCAAGATCGATGAGGTTTCGAAGAACATCATGTCGAGCCGTCCCGGCGCGTCGGCGTGCGTCATCTGGAGCACGGAAGGCTTTCCGGTCGACAACACCGGCGATGCCGATACCTCGACCCGAAAAGTGGGCACGACATTGGCGAACGGCTGCGTGTTCCGCGTCGTCGAATTCGGGCCGGGAGTCTCCCCGCGCAACCATCGCACCGACTCGATCGACTTCGCCGTGGTGATGTCGGGCGAAATCGACATGCAGCTGGACGACAGCGAGGTGCATCTGAAGGCGGGCGATGTGCTCGTGCAGCGCGGCACGATTCACAACTGGGTCAATCGCGGAAGCGAACCTTGCGTGATCGCTTTTGTCCTCGTCGATGCCAAGCCGGTCACGGTGGGCGGCAAGACCCTTCACGCGGAGGGCTAGACAGCGAACGGCGAATAGTGACCTCACCGAAGACCAGATTGCCAGCGATCTTAAGCTCGTGCATGAAGTCGGGGCGGAACTGCAACCCAGCGGAATTGCGTTCGCGATCGACGATTTCGGACGCGGCTATCTGCCGATGGCACGCTTGCAGGAGCTCCCCCGATTTTCCGAATTGAAGCTCGACCGCGGCTTCGTGGCCGGTTGCGCGGCCGACAAGGGCCATGCCGCGATCGGCAAGACCGTGATCGATCTCGCGCACAATTTCGGCAGCGAGGCCGTCGCCGTGGGGGTGGAGGATCCGGCCGACGCCAACGCGCTCGCCAAGATGGGCTGCGACATCGCGCAAGGCTATCTGTTTGCGCAGCCGATGGCGATGGAGCGTTTCCAGGCGCTGCTGCGCCAGCGTGCCGAGCAGACGAACGCGGCGGGGCGCGCCCGCAAGCCGGACGGCGACGGCCAATCGGATCGTCCCGGCAAGGCCCGCGGCAAAGAGCTGGTCAGTGTGTCCAGAGGCCCCTACGTGTGAAGGCGAAGTTGTCGGCATACGCCATCGGACGGCGCGCCGGCTCCTTGGCCTCGAATACCTGGTAAGGGATGCCGTGCCGCTCGCAATAGGTGACGGCTTCCTCCTTGGTATCGAAGAACAGGCGCAGCTGCTGCTTCATGTCGCCTGAGCTGGTCCACCCCATCAAAGGCTCGACCACGCGCGCCTCCTCCGGCTCGTAGTCGAGCAACCACTCCTTGGTGCGCGCGGTGCCCGACTGCATCGCGTTCTTCGCCGGTTTGTAAATGCGTGCGACCATGGTGGCGCCGTCCGTCTCGCCTCGAGAGCCCCTGGTCGGGGCAGCCGGATTTGAACCGGCGACCTGGAGTACCCAAAACTCCCGCGCTACCAGGCTGCGCTATGCCCCGCCGGGTAGTGCCCATTTAACGCGGGTGCCGCCTCGATACAAGGTTGAGGTTTCAGCCGCCCTCACACCATGTCCCGTTCCTTTGGAGTTAGGCACATGGTCTGAAATTATTGAGTGCGCATGTTCTTGTCGGGCGAACCGGTACCCGCTTGGCCGGAACATGCGCTAGCGGCCGCGAAACAAGGGATGCGCAACCCGATCGCCGGCCCGGATGCCGAGCTTCTTGGCGGTGCCGGCGATGACTTCCAGCACCGCACGCACCGGCGCGCCTGCGGCGATGACCTTGGTCGACTCCGGCTCGGCGCTCTCGGCGATGCGGTGGATGCGCCCGTCGGCGCGGATGAAGATCATGTCGAGGGAGATGTAGGTATTCTTCATCCACATCGTCACGTTCTGGTCCTGCTTGAAATCGAACAGCATGCCGCGGCCCTCCGGCAATTCGCGGCGAAACATCAGCCCCTGCTGACGCTCCTCGTCGGTGACCGCGACTTCGACTGCAAATGTATGGACCCCGGTCCGCGACACGATCTCGAGGGTTTGCTCGGCGGCCGCGATGGCCGGCGCAACAGGTGAGAGAGCAAGGAAAACGAGGGCGGAAACGGCACGAGCCGCGCGCGCGATCGGGTGGTGCTGCATGCGGTCTCTTACAACGGGATGGCGCGCGCACTCAATGGGAGGATGCCGGCCCGACTCCCATCCCTTCCGGCCTGACCTCGGCGGCCATCAGCCCCTTGGGACCGGGGCCATAGCGCACCAGGACGACCTGACCCGGCCGCAATTCGGTGAGGCCATACCGGCGCAAGGTCTCCATGTGCACGAAGATATCCGGCGTCCCCTCTCCGCGCGTGAGAAAGCCGAATCCGCGCAAGCGGTTGAACCATTTCACCTGAGCGCGCTCCAGACCGCTGGTCGGAGCCACCGTGACGTGGGTCCTGGCCGGCGGCATTTGCGTCGGATGCACCGCCGTCGACTCGTCCATGGAGAGGATGCGGAACGCTTGCAGACCCCGCGGGCGCTGCAGCGCCTCGCAAACGACGCGCGATCCTTCATAGGCGGTCTGAAACCCATCGCGGCGCAGGCACGTCACATGCAGCAGCACGTCGGGCAGCCCGTTGTCCGGAACGATGAACCCGTAACCTTTGGAGACGTCGAACCATTTGATCACGCCGGTGAGCTCAATCACACTCACCGAGGTCTCGTCGGTGATGTCACCGACGGCCTCGGGCCCATGCGGAAAATCCGTTCCTTGACTTTTTGGCCCCATCCCGTCCGACGCCATGACGCCGTACGCCGCCGCCTTACCTGAACGTCTCTTCAAGGACGCTTCGCGAATCTCTCACCAATCAGGATAACATTGGATGTCGGATGGCCAAGAACAAAATACGTGCAACTTCGTTCCGCCGCCGACTTTATTCACAGCGTAGTGCGGTCACGTCGTCGCCTGTCGGATCGCAGCTAAAGGCCTGTCGACACACGTTTCCGCGACGTCGGGACGGTGTGCGCGTAGAGTCGCTACCGGTTCAGGCCGCGCGCTTGCGCATCTGAATTTTCCCGACCGTGTCCTGATTGCAACGGACCAGCAGATGTTCCCGGAAACGTGTCCGATTCCTTTGGGATCGGGGACATGCTTCAGGAATCTATTAAGCGAACCATGTTCTTTGCCGGCGAACCGTGCGAACTTCGCCGCAACATGCGTTAGGACACGACGAACGGCTCGAGGACGGCGCCGATGTCGTGTCGGACCACCAGATCCGCAAGGTCGTCGAACTCCGTCGGCTCCCGATTGATGATCGCGAGCCGCCCGCCGTTGCGTTTGGCCATCAGCGGAAATCCAGCCGCCGGCCACACCACCAGCGAGGAGCCGATGGCGAGAAAGAGATCGCACGCCAATGTCAGTTCCTCGGCCCGCTGCATCTCGTCCTGCGGCATGGACTGACCGAATGAGACGGTTGCGGTCTTGATGTAGCCGAGGCAGTCGGGACAATCGGGCGCGCGGCCGCCGGACCGCTCGAATGCCGCCCTCACCCAGTCGAGCTCGTAGCGCTTGGCACACTCCAGGCAGATTGCGTAGGTGGTGTTGCCATGGAGCTCGACGACGCACTCCCGCGGAATGCCGGAAGCCTGGTGCAAGTTGTCGATATTCTGCGTGATGACACCCGGCGACCTGCCGCTGCGAAACAGGCTGGCGAGCGCGCGGTGCCCGCGCCCCGGCTTGGCGGCGCCGAACTGATCCTGCATGGCGAAGCGGCGGCGCCAGGATTCATCGCGCGCTGCCTGGCTCGACATGAATTCATCGAAAGGTATCGGCGCGAGCTTGGTCCAGATCCCGCCCGGCGAGCGGAAATCCGGTATCCCGCACTCGGTTGAGATTCCAGCGCCGGTAAAAGGAACGATCGTCTGTGAGGTCTCGATCAATTCGCGCATGCGATCAATCGCGGTCTGCAGGTCGGATGCAATCATCTCGCGGTGCTTTGCGGCGGGCCTGGGATCGCCCTTTTAGGGGCGATCCATCACTGCACACCGGCGCAACGGAATCAAATTCGAGTGATCAGCTGGGCAAGCTCGCTCCAGGCAAACCGTCCCGACCGCAGCAAAGCATCGACACAACACAGCAAAGGCAACGCAACTCGTTCGACTCCGCGCTGCCTAAAACTCTGTATCGGGGATCTTCAATGCCGCGACCCCGGCCACGCCGGTGCGGCGCGGCGATGGAAAGACATGAAGTGCTGGGAACGAGCGAGACAGGGTTGGCGAGCCTTACGGCCGAACGGATTTATTTCCGCTTACGCCGCGACCTCTTGGCGGCTGATCTCTTTTGCGAAGCCGCAGCTTTTGCCGGTCTGGCGATCAAGAATTCTTCGGGCTTTCTACCTTCTTTCGTGAGGGCTGTGAGCCATTTTGGCGTTGCGCCTCTGCCGGCCCAGGTTTCACCGTTCGGGCCGCGATATTTCGGGGCGACTTTTATGCCCTTTCTGGGGTGTGACCTGGTTGCGCTGGCGCGCGTCCGGCCAGAACTCCATGCCCCCCCTTCGAGACGCTGCAATTGCTTCTTCAGCTCCTGACCCTTTTGGCTGAGCATGGTTCCGATGTCATCGCGCAGCCGCAAAAGGGCATCCACACTCATGGTCCCGAGGTTGAAAGCAGTTTTTGCCATGTTCCACTCCAATCAAAACATATAAGTTCTTAAACCTATTCGCCGCAAACGCAAGTACGTCGACGCCGCTGGGCCGAAAAGGCAAGGTATAGGGTGAACAAAAAAAGGCGTGCACCGCAAATCCGCCAAATGCATGTAAATACGCGGCGTCATCGTGGTTGCTGGTCTGCCGCAACGCGCCTTGCATGCTATTTTGTGCGCGCCACAACCGGTTTCCATCGAGTTCTCAATAGGGAAGGCAAAAATGCGATATCTCCACACGATGCTGCGGGTCCGCAATCTTGATGACGCGCTGCACTTCTATTGCAACTTACTCGGGCTGACGGAGGTTCGGCGCCGCGTCGATGAGAAAGGGGGCTACACGCTCGTATTTCTCGCCGCTCCCGAAGACGCACCGCTGGTTGCCGAGAGCAAGCGCAGCGGCCGCGACGCCCCGCTTGTCGAGCTGACCTACAATTGGAAGACGGAAGATTACGGGGAGGCGCGATATTTCGGTCATCTCGCCTACGAGGTCGATGACATCTATGCCTTGTGCGAGAAGCTGATGAAGTCAGGTGTCACCATCAACCGCCCGCCGCGCGACGGCACGATGGCGTTCGTACGCTCGCCCGACAAACATTCGATCGAGCTCCTGCAAAAAGGTGCCGCGCTGCCGGCCAAGGAGCCATGGACCTCGATGCCGAACAGCGGAAACTGGTGAGGCAAGGCGCCCGTCGCGCTTGCCGCTGGGGCGGAAGCTTTCTATATCTCGCTTTCTTTTTCGCGCCCTTCGTCTAGCGGTCCAGGACGCCGCCCTTTCACGGCGGAAACACGGGTTCGATTCCCGTAGGGCGCGCCAGCGTTCCACCACATCCGGGTATTCGTCGGTCAAACGCCAGAGCGCGTACAGACAGCCCATGAAATGTGTCGATTGCCTTAGCGGTCCAGCGTTGTGTTGCCGGGCAGCCCCCCCTATCTTCAGCCTGTGCCATTTTATTACGATCAGATGCGCGGCTGCGCACATGAAGCCGCGCGCGAAGGAGGCCTTATGGTGCAGACGGCCGAGCAGGATACGGTTCCCGACACGATCGAGGCGACGCTCAACTATCTCCTGAATACAGGCGAGACGCCGGTCACCCATGTGGGCATTCCCGGGGTTAGCGACGTGCGGGCGAGCGGCACCCAGGACCCGCGCCGGGTCGCCATCCGCAACGGTCGTCGCCATGCCGACCAGTTCGCTCTCGATCGCGACGGCTTCCGCTTCGTGCGTCACGACACCAAGGTCGCCGACTTCTATGACGAAGGCGAGGTGCGCCGCGTCTATTACCCGGAGATGGAAGCGTTGGTGAAGGCGCAAAGCGGGGCCTCGCGCGTGGTCGTGTTCGATCACACGCTGCGCACCGCCGACGACGAGCGCCGCGCGGCGCAGAAAATCCGCGAGGTCGTGCGCCGCGTGCACAACGACTATACCGAATGGTCGGCGCCGCAGCGCGTGCGCGACATTCTTCCCGACGAGGCCGACGCGCTCTTGCGCCGGCGCTTCGCCATCGTGCAGGTGTGGCGGCCGATCCGCCATCCGGTCGAGACGTTCCCGCTCGCCATTGCCGATGCCCGCAGCCTTGCGCCGGAGGACCTCGTCGTGTCGGAACGGCGCGCACAGAACCGCATCGGTCAGACCTATGCGATCACATATAATCCGGCACACCGCTGGTTCTGGTTTCCCCGACAGAGCCGCGACGAGGCGATCGTCTTCAAGGTCTACGACTCGCTCAAGGATGGCCGTGCCCGCTGGACCGCCCACACGGCCTTCGAGGATCCGACCTCGCCGCCCAATGCGCGGCCGCGCGAGAGCATCGAAATCCGCACGTTCGCGTTTTTTTGACGCGACCGCCGTCGATTGTTTTGCTGATGCTTACGCGCTCACGTGGCCGGGCAGCGATCGTTCGGCGGCGATCAGGATGTCGAGCGCGCGCCACGGCTTCGGCATATACAAGGCGCCATCGGGAAGACGGGCGAGATGATCGCCGGGCTCACCTGACGTTACGATCACGTTGACGTGCGGCCAATGCGTCCGCACAAGGCGTGCCAGGTCGAGGCCATCGATCAGCCCCGGCAAGCGAATGTCGACGAAGAGGAGCGCTATGCCGGATTCCAGTCTCTGCATGATCGAGAGCGCCGCTTCGGCGCTCTCGCACTCGATGACCCTCAGCTCGCTCTCCTCGAGCAATGCTGCCGCCAGGTGACGGATTTCAGCGTCATCTTCGACCACCAATGCAACGGACGCGGCACGGTCGATCTGTCCCATGGGCGCACTCCCTTGTCGGTTCGACGCCCCTCGTGAAGTCCCGGACGGTCGAACGATTTGCGTGTAATGGGTCCATAGCAAGGCGCAACGGCGGCGCTGTCGTGGTTGTGAACGGCTGGCGGCGACACATCCGCACCGAATGCAAGTCCGCGCCTGAGCATTTTGGGACGATCGAACTGTGACGCGCGTCACAGTCGCTCCCGCCGTTCCAAAGCACAACACAGGCACGCGATCACGGCTGCCCGACAGCCAACCGGAAACCGCAGGAGACCGTCATGACCACGCTTCGCAATGTCCTCATCGGGACTGCCGCCGTTGCCGCCCTGTTCGTCTCGTCCTCGGCCGGCTTTGCCCAGGGCACGCCGGAGCAGCGCGCGGCATGCAAGCGCGACGCCTTCCAGTTTTGCGCCGCCGAAATTCCCAACGTGTCGCGCATCACCTCGTGCATGAAGGCGAACTATTCGAAGCTCAGCGAAGGCTGCAAGGCGGTGATGAGCAAGGGCTGATTGCCTGTTGCCTTGACATCGCTGCGTCGGGTCTGCTTTCAGCCACGTCGGCAGCGGACCTGCACCATGACATCCGAGGACGGAGAGGAAACCGACCGGGAGCGGATGATCACCAACGTGATCGTGGTGATATTCCTGGTCGTACTGGTCGGCGCCGGCCTGTGGCTTGCGCATGCGATGGTCGGCCTGCGCAAGACTCAGGATTGCGTGCTTTCGGGGCGGAAGAACTGCGCGCCGATCTCCGTACCGGGGCGCGGCGAGACCTGGTGACGAGGTCACCATCGCGGCGAGAAGTTGTTGGGCGCTGCATGTTGTCGGCGGCGAACCGGTGCTCAGCCCGGATCAAGCCTGGGCCAGGCTTTCGCCGGAACATGCGCAGTCTCGGCGAGGCGCCATGATCACGCTCGATGCCGACGCCGCTCTGGTGCTGTTTTCCGGCGGACAGGATTCGACGACGTGCGTTGCCTGGGCGCTCGATCGCTATCAGCGGGTCGAGACCATCGGCTTTCATTATGGGCAGCGCCACGCCGTTGAAATGGATGTGCGGGCGCCGGTCCGCCAGGCGCTTCTGAGCGCCATGCCACACTGGGCCGTGCGCCTCGGCGCCGATCACGTCCTGCCGCTCGATATGCTGGGTCGCGTGAGCCGCAGCGCGCTGACATCCGATCTGCCGGCGACGCAGCGGACCGAAGGATTGCCGGCCACCTTCGTTCCCGGGCGCAACCTCGTCTTTTTCACCTTTGCGGCGATCGTCGCCTATCAGCGCAACATCAAGAACATCGTCACGGGCGTGTGCGAAACAGACTACAGCGGCTACCCGGATTGCCGCGACGACACCGTCAAGGCGATGCAGACGGCGGTGAACCTCGGCATGGAGTCCCGCATTGTGTTCCATACGCCGCTGATGTGGATCGACAAGGCGGCAACCTGGCAGCTTGCCCATGAGCTCGGCGGCAGCGCCCTCGTCGAGATCATCCGCCACGAGACGCATTCCTGCTATCAGGGCGATCGCACGCGGGAGCACGATTGGGGCTACGGCTGCGGCGCCTGCGACGCCTGCCGACTCCGTGCCGCCGGCTGGGCCAAATACAGGACTTGCCGAACCGCGGACCCGCGTGGTGCGGTGACGGAACTTTGATTCGGGTTACCGCGATGGTCGACCGGAGCTACTCACGCCGTGACGTGCTGGCGGCCGCAGGCGCGGCGGCTCTGGCGCTGGCGGGTGACGCGCACGCGCAATCGCCGCGCATGCCGTTTCCCCAATGGGTCGCGACCTTTCGCGCCCGTGCGCTGGCGCGCGGGATTTCCGGCGCGACGTATGACCGCGTCATGGGCGCGATCAAGCCGGACAACACGGTCTTCGCGCAGATCCGCAACCAGCCCGAGTTCAACGAACAGCTCTGGCAGTACCTCAACCGCCGGGTCTCCGACTGGCGCATCATGACCGGCAAGGAAAAGGCGAAGGAGCACGCCGGCCTGCTCTCCCGCATCGAGAAGGATTACGGCGTCGAGCCTGCCGTTATCGTCGGCCTATGGGGCGTGGAATCCACCTTCGGCGACCCGGTCGTGCAAAAGAACCATATGCGCCCGGTGATCCCATCCCTGGCGGCGCTGGCCTGGGGCGAGGCGCGGCGCCGCGACTATTGGGAACGGGAATTGCTCAATGCCCTTGTCATCATCGAACGCGGCTGGAGCACGCCGGACGAGATGCGCGGCTCGTGGGCCGGCGCCATGGGCCACACCCAATGGATGCCGGAAGTGTGGCTCAACGTCGGCCTGGACTACGATGGCGACGGGCGCGTTTCCCCGTTCGGCCGGCCCGACGACGCCCTTGCGGGCAGCGCGCGCTACCTTCTGCAGCGCGGCAGGTACCGTCGCGGCGAGCACTGGGGCTATGAAGTCCGGCTGCCGCCGGGCTTCGGCGGCAATGCATCGCGCAGCTACGAGGCGTGGCGGTCGGCGGGCGTCAGCCGTGCCGACGGGCAACCGTTTGCGCAGCCCAAGGCTACCGCGAAGCTGTGGGTACCGGTCCCCGGCGGGCCGGCCTTCCTGTTGGGGCCGAATTTCTATGCAGTGCGCAGCTACAACCCGTCGATGAACTATACCCTCTCCATCGTCCATCTGGGCGATCGGGTCATGGGAGCGGGACCGTTCGTCCAGCAGTTTCCCGGCGCCGAACGCGCGCTGACCCTGGCCGAGGTGCAGGAGGTGCAGCAGCGGCTCACTGCCCTGGGTTTCGATACCGGAGGCAGCGACGGCCGCGTTGGCAATGCCACCATGCTGGCGGTGCGCAATTTTCAGCGCAAGGCCGGGATCGAACCGGCCGACGGCTATGCTGGCTTGAAGGTGCTCGCCCGCTTGCGCCAGGGCCTGTGATCGGATTGGATCACGAGCCACCAAAAGCCAGGGCAATAATCGTCAAGCCCTTCAACCATCCGACACGAGGACGAGGATGTCACCGACCAGTTCTGCCCGCGCCGCGACCGCGCGCGTAAGTCCGACGGAGCCGACCGCCACCGGTTCGCTCGAACGCCCGATCCCGGCGGGCGCCAATGCGCCGGGTTTCGGCAGCGACGTGGTGGCGGAGACGCTGCGGGCGCTGGAGATTCCGTACATCGCGCTCAACCCCGGCGCCAGCTATCGCGGCCTGCACGATTCCATCGTGAACTTCCTCGGCAACGAGCAGCCGCAGATGTTGCTGTGCCTGCACGAGGAGGCTGCCGTCGCGATCGCCCACGGCTACGCCAAGGTGACCGGCCGGTCCATGGCGGCGGCGGTCCATTCGAATGTGGGACTGTTCCACGCCACCATGGCGATGTTCAACGCGTGGTGCGACCGCATGCCGGTGGTCGTGCTCGGCGCCACCGGCCCGGTCGACGCCATGAAGCGGCGGCCGTGGATTGACTGGATACATACCGCCCGCGACCAGGGCGCGATCGTGCGCAACTTCACCAAGTGGGACGACCAGCCGGCCTCGCCGGGCGCGGCGCGCGAGGCGCTGCTGCGCGCCTATTGGCTCGCCAACACCGCCCCTCGCGCGCCCGTCTACATCAACCTCGACGCCGAGATGCAGGAGGCGAAGCTTGCCGATGCGCTGCCGGCGATCGAAACCGCGCGCTTCATGCCTCCGGTCGAGACCGCCGCCCCCGCCGACCTGGTGGCAAAAGCGGCGCAGATGCTCAAATCGGCGAAGCGTCCCCTAATCTATGCCGGCCGTGTCTCCCGCAGTGTCGAGGGCTGGAACGCCCGCATCGCGCTCGCCGAGGCTCTCAATGCCCGCGTGGTCACCGACCTCAAGATCGGGGCCGCGTTCCCGACCGACCACCCGCTCTATGCCGGCGCGACCCGGGGCGTGGCGCCGGATTCCTTCGAGGCGGACGTGGTGCTCAGCCTCGACTGGGTCGATCTCGGCGGTGCGCTGCGGGGCGGGGCGCCCTCGTTCAAGATCATCCAGGTCTCGCTCGACCAAAATCTCCACAACGGCTGGAGCATGGACCACCAGGCGCTGCCGCCGGTCGATCTCTTTCTCGCTGTCGACCCGGACGCCGCCGTCCCGGCGCTCCTCACCGCACTCAAAGCTAACGCCACGCCGAAATACCAACCGGCCCACCGGCCGGTGGCGTCGAAGCAGCTCGCCGACGATGCGCTCACCAACGAGCATCTGGCCTATGCGCTGCGCCAGGCGGTCGGCGATCGGCCGACGACGCTCACCCACCTGCCCTTGTCGTGGGACGCCGATTGGTGGGTGTTCCGTCACCCGCTCGACCAGATCGGAGGCGATGGTGGCGGCGGCGTCGGCGGCGGCCCGGGCATTTCGGTCGGGGCGGCGCTGGCGCTCAAAGGCTCGGGCCGGCTGCCAATCGCCATCTGCGGCGACGGCGATTTCATGATGGGCGTGACCGCGCTGTGGACGGCGGTGCACTATCGCATCCCGCTCCTCGTCGTCGTGGCGAACAACCGCTCGTTCTTCAATGACGAGCTGCATCAGGAGCGGGTCGCGCGCATCCGCAACCGGCCGGTGGAGAACCGATGGATCGGGCAACGGATCAGCGACCCGGACGTTGATATGGCTGGGATGGCGCGCGCTCAGGGCGCCCTCGGATTCGGGCCGCTCACCGAAATGCGGGAGCTCAAGCCCACCTTCGAGGAGGCGATCGCCGCGGTCGAGCAGGGCCAGGCGGCCGTAGTCGACGTGCGCGTCAAACCGGGTTACACAGCCGCGATGACCGCGGCGATGACGCGGAAAACGGAATGAGCCTTTGCCGTAAGCTCCCGAAAACATGCCGGCCGCAACGCAGTTGAAGCGTACTGACCAAGGCTCCGTCCGGATCGATCCGGCGGATGCCATCCTGGTCGTCGATGGGATCACCAAGCGGTTCACGACCCCCGACGGGGTCCTGACTGCGGTCGACAATGTCTCGCTCACGGTCGCGCCGGGCGAGTTCCTCGGCGTGATCGGCCCGTCCGGGTGCGGCAAGTCGACGCTGTTCAATGTGATCGGCGGCCTGACCGACGGCTACGAGGGACGCGTGAGCGTGGCCGGCGAGACCGTCAGTGGTCCCCACCGCTCCATCGGCATGGTGTTCCAGGAAGAGTCGACCTTCCCATGGCGCTCCGTGATCGACAACGTGGCCTTCCCGCTGGAAATCGCCGGCCTGTCGAAGGCGGAACGCTACGAGAAGGCGCGCCACTTCGTCGATCTCGTCGGTCTCGACGGGTTCGAGCGCCGCTATCCGGCCGAGCTCTCCGGCGGCATGCGCCAGCGCGTGTCCATGGCGCGCACGCTGGCGTCGGAACCGAAGATCCTGCTCATGGACGAGCCGTTTGCCGCGCTCGACGAGCAGACCCGGCTGCTCTTGGGCGACAAGGTGCTGCAGATCCAGCAGCAGCTGCAGCAGACGACCCTGATCATCACCCACAACATCACCGAGGCGGTGCAGTTGTCGGACCGCATCCTGGTGATGACCTACCGTCCCGGCAAGGTGAAGCGCATCGTCGACATCGACCTGCCGCGGCCGCGCACCTCGGAAATCGTCTCCAGCGAAGCGTTCGGCCGCTATGTGGCGCAGATCTGGAGCGATCTGCGCGAGGAGGCGAGCCGCGGCATGCGCGACGATGAATCGCGCAAGCTGCAGGCCGGCGAGAAGCCCTGATGGCGGCGCTGACGAAGACGCGCTCCTTCCCGGCCTTTGTCGGGATTTTTGCGCTCGTCGCCGCGATCGCCCTGATCGAGCTCCTGATCCGCGTGGGCGTGATCAACCGCTTCATCGTCCCCCTGCCGTCGCAGATCGCCATGAGCTTCGAGCGCGTCATCGTCGAGGAGGGAATTCCTGAGCGCTTCTGGCTGACCTTGCGCGAGGCGTTCTGGGCAACGGTTCTGCTCACCGTCTTCGGCGTCGGCATCGGCGTGCTGTTGCACCGCATCCGAACCTTAAGACTTGCCACCGAGACTTGGGTCGCGGCGATGGCGTCGGCGCCGACGGTGCTGATGTACCCGCTGTTCCTGGTGATCTTCGGCCGCAGCGCCAATACCATCATCATGATGGGCTTTGTGGCGGGCCTCGCGCCGGTGATCCTCAAAACCGTGGAAGGCCTCGCCGGGACTCGCCGCGTGCTGATCGACGTCGGCAGAAGCTTCAAGCTCACGCCGTGGCAGCTCTACTGGAAGATCCTGTTCCCGGCGGCGCTGCCGTCGATCTTCGTCGGCATCAAGCTCGGCATGATCTTCGCGCTCATCAACATCGTCGGCGTCGAGTTCCTGATCAATTTCGGCGGGCTCGGGCAGCTCATCAACGAGCTCGCCGAGCGCTATGACCTGGCCGGGACCTATGCGGCGATCTGCTTCGTGATCCTGGTCAGCGTCCTGTTCTTCATGTTCACCGAACGGGTGGAGCAATGGCTGAGACCGGTCAACTGACCCACGCGCCGGTCGGCCTGCCGACCTTGAGCCGGGTGACGCTTCTGCGCATCGCCATCATCGTGGCCATCCTCACCATCTGGGAAGCGACGGCGGCCTCGGGCTTGCTGTTCCGCGACGTCGTTCCCTCGCTGCTCGTGATCGGCCGGGCGGTCGCAAACCTGCTGGTCGAGAACGACTTTTATTGGCATCTCGGCGTCACCGCCGGCGAGGTGGGCACCGGGTTGGCGATCGGCGGTCTCGCCGGCCTCGTGGTCGGCATCGCCCTCGGCGCCAATCGGTTCCTGAGCCAGGCCTTCGAGTCCTATCTCTACTATCTCGGGCCGACGCCGAAGATCATCTTCTTTCCCGTGATGATCATGTGGTTCGGCGTCGGGCCCGGCTCGAAGGTCGCCATGGGGACGATCTCTTGCTTCTTCCCGATCGCGCTCAGCGTCGCGGCCGGCATGCGGCAGATCGACGAGGTGCTGATCCGCGTGGGAAGAAGCTTCCGCGCCAATACCTGGCAGATGGTCACCAAGATCTATCTGCCGGCCATGCGCGCCCCGATCGTCAACGGGGTGCGGCTCGGGCTCGGCGTCGCCATCATCGGCACGCTCCTGGCGGAAACCAAGCTGTCGAACCGCGGCGTCGGCTTCCTCATCATCAACAGCTACTCCACCTTCAACATGCCGCGCATGTATTCGCTGCTGATCGTCGTGTTCGTGCTGGCGATCGGCGCGAATGTGCTGGTGAGCCGGTGGGGCAATCTCGAAGCCGTCAAGGGGCGATGAACCACCGAACGGAGGAGAACACATGAAACGTCTCGGTCTTTTGAGCTGCCTGGTCTCGGCTGCAACGCTGCTGTCGGCAGGCCTCGCCGCGGCGGACGATCAGCTCAAGCTGACGATCGGCCAGCGCGGCAACTGGGACACGGCCATCGCCGAGCTCGGCACCAAGGCCGGCATCTTCAAGAAGCACGGGCTCGAGCTGGAGATGATCTATACGTCAGGCAGCGGCGAGACCCTGCAGCCGGTGATCTCGGGCAGCGTGGATCTCGGTCTCGCCGTCGGCACGCTGGGCGCCGTGGCGGCCTACGCCAAGGGCGCGCCGGTGCGCATCATCGGCGCGCAGGCAACCGGCGCCGCCGACTACTGGTACGCAAAGACGAGCTCGCCCATCAAGACGCTGCAGGACACCGCCGGCAAGACGCTCGCCTATTCGACCAACGGCTCGTCCACGCACTCGATCGTCCGCGCCTTCGTGAACGAATTCAAACTGACCGCGAAGCCGACGCCGACCGGCAATCCGTCCACCACCCTGACGGCGGTCATGACCGATCAGGTGGACGTCGGGTGGGCATCGCCGCCGTTCGGGCTGAAGGAGATCGACGAGGGCAAGATTCGCGTCGTCGCCAAGGCCACGGAAGCCACTCTGGTGCGCGGACAGACTATCCGCGTGGTCGTCGCCAACGCCGATGCAGTGGAGAAGAAGAAGGACGCGATCGGGCGCTTCATGCAGGCCTATCGCGAAACCATCGAATACATGTACGGCAGCAATCCGCAGGTGATCAAAGACTACGCGGAGTTCGTCAAGGTTCCGGAGCCTCTCGCCAAGAAAGTGCGCGACGAGTTTTTTCCCAAGTCGCTGATCTGGCCGGACGAGATCAAGGGCCTGGATTCGCTCATGGAAGAGGCGGTGACGCTCAAGTTCATCCCGGCTCCGCTGACCAAGCAACAGCAAGCCGAGCTCATCCAGCTTCAGGCACCGGCAAGAACACAGTGAGTTTGGAGTAGGCACTGATGTAGCCGCGAACTCGGCGCGCTCCCTCTCCCCGGCGGGGAGAGGGTTGGGGTGAGGGGGCCGTGACTCTCGACAGTCGGGGGGGGGGGG
>JBJMSU010000173.1:0-22793 GCA_045801465.1 Xanthobacteraceae bacterium
CGCAGCAGAATGACGTGCCCTGGTTCGTCTCGCTCCTGGTGTCCTGGCTTCCGTTCATTGCCCTTATCGGCGTGTGGATATTCCTGTCGCGACAAATGCAGGGAGCGGGCGGCAAGGCGCTCGGTTTCGGCAAGAGCCGCGCCAAGCTGCTGACTGAGGCGCATGGCCGCGTGACGTTCGAAGACGTTGCGGGGGTCGATGAGGCCAAGCAGGATCTCCAGGAGATCGTCGAGTTCCTGCGCGATCCGGGAAAATTCCAGCGCCTTGGCGGGCGCATCCCGCGCGGCGTGTTGCTGGTCGGCCCGCCCGGGACCGGCAAGACCCTGCTCGCGCGCGCGATTGCCGGCGAGGCCAACGTGCCGTTCTTCACCATATCCGGCTCGGACTTCGTCGAGATGTTCGTCGGCGTCGGCGCCTCGCGCGTGCGCGACATGTTTGAGCAGGCGAAGAAGAACGCACCCTGCATCATCTTCATCGATGAGATCGACGCGGTGGGCCGCCACCGCGGCGCCGGCCACGGCGGCGGCAATGACGAGCGCGAGCAGACGCTCAATCAGCTCCTGGTGGAGATGGACGGCTTCGAGGCCAACGAAGGCATCATCCTGATCGCCGCCACCAACCGTCCCGACGTGCTCGACCCGGCCTTGCTGCGTCCCGGCCGCTTCGACCGCCAGGTGGTGGTGCCCAACCCGGACGTGGTCGGCCGCGAGCAGATCCTGAAGGTGCATGTCCGCAAGGTGCCGCTGGCGCCCGACGTCAACCTCAAGACAGTCGCGCGGGGAACGCCGGGCTTTTCCGGCGCCGATCTCATGAACCTCGTCAACGAGGCGGCCCTGATGGCGGCGCGGCGCAACAAGCGCATGGTGACGCAGGTCGAGTTCGAAGACGCCAAGGACAAGGTCATGATGGGCGCCGAGCGCAAGTCGCTGGTCATGACCGAAGAGGAGAAGCTGTTGACCGCCTATCACGAAGGCGGGCACGCCATCGTGGCGCTCAACGTCAGGGCCACCGATCCGGTGCACAAGGCCACCATCATCCCGCGCGGCCGCGCGCTCGGCATGGTCATGCAGCTGCCCGAACGCGACAAGCTCTCCATGAGCTACGAGCAGATGACGTCGCGGCTCGCCATCATGATGGGCGGCCGGGTGGCCGAGGAGCTCGTGTTCGGCCACGACAAGGTCACCTCGGGCGCCGCCTCCGACATCGAGCAGGCGACCAAGCTGGCGCGCATGATGGTGACGCGCTGGGGCCTCTCCGAAGCGCTCGGCACCGTCGCCTATGGGGAGAACCAGGAAGAGGTCTTCCTCGGCTATTCGGTCGCGCGCCAGCAGAACATCTCCGAGGCGACCGTCCAGAAGATCGATGCCGAGATCAAGCGCCTGGTCGAGGCCGGCTACAGCGAGTCCCGCCAGATCCTGGACGAGAAGCGGGCCGACCTCGAAGTGCTGGCGAAAGGGCTGCTCGAGTACGAGACGCTCTCCGGCGACGAGATCAAGGACCTACTGGCCGGCAAGCCGCCGGTGCGCGAAGGCTTGAGCGAGCCGGTTGCCCCGCGCACCTCGGCGGTGCCGCCCACCGGCAAGACGCGGCCGCGGCCGGAGCCGGGCGGCCTGGAGCCCCAGCCGCAGGCGTAAAGCGCGAATTCATGCGCCAGCGCAACGCCCCTCCGGCGGGCGTTTTCGCATCACTTCATGGCCGCCTTGATCTGCTCGACGGTGACACCGGGCGCACGAGCCGCCGCGATGATCTTTGCTTCGCGGGCGCTCAGGCCTTCGGCCGCCTTCTCCATCGCGTCGATCTTATCGGTCGGCACGACGACGGCGCCGTGACGGTCGGCGTGGATCAGATCTCCGCTCCGCACCGCCATGCCGTGGATGGTCACGTCGAGGCCGAACTCGACGACATGAACGAAAGCATGTGACGGCGCGATCGAGCCGGCCAGCATCTGGAATTCGGTCGCGATCGCCGGAATGTCGCGGATGCTGCCATTGGTGATGGTGCCGAGACAGCCGAGCGCCTTGTGCACGTTCGACTGCACCTCGCCCCAGAACGCGCCGTAACCGACATGCTCGCCGTCGAGGTCCTCGAGAACGACGATGCTCGGGCGCGGCGCGGCGGCGATATAGTCGAGATAATCCATGCGTTTCTGCATGTATCCGTGCTGGCCGAGGGCGACCGAATCCTTGGCCTTGATGGTCGCCGTCTTGGCGAAGCCGACCATGGGCGGCAGCTCGGGAAACGGGCAGTGCAGGTGCCTGACGGTGTAGCCGCCGCCGCGGCGCTCCGGGGCCACGATCTCGATGAGATTGCACACCGTTGGCGTATCGATGGAGCGCAGGAATTCGAAGGCGCGATCACTCAGCGTCTCAGCCATGGGGTGCCGTTTCCTTCCATTGTCACGTGTCATTTTTTCCGCAGCCCGATCCGCTCGACCATGCGACGGAGGCTCTGAGCGAAGCCGACGAATTCCGGCAATGGTTGCGAATGGTCGAGAATGCTCGGATCGAAATCCCGCTGCTCGAGCTCCGCCAGTACGTCGGTATAATCGCCGATCGTCTGATTGAACGTGGCGATGCGCTCTCCGAGCTGCGCGAGAACGGCACGCAGGAAGGCGAGATTTTCACCACCGACCTGCAGCACGTCGTCGCGATCGATTTTAAGCGCCTGGGTCGGCGTATGCGCGCGGATGCTCGCGGTCCGCGGCAAGTCGGCGAAGACGCCGACTTCGCCGACGAGGGCGCCGCTGGACATTCGACCGAGCTGAACCTGGCCCTGTGAGGTCTCGACGCAAACGTCGACCTCTCCTTGCACGATCAACAAGACCGAATCGCTCGGTGCGCCCTGGCGCAGGAGCAGCTCGCCTTGCGCAAATTCGATGAGGTCGCTGTGAACGATGAGCGTCTTGAGATCTTGCTCAGGCAATGCGCCGAACGCCTGATGCTCGCGGAGCAACCGAAGATAGGGGGCAATGTGGCCGATGATCGCTCGCTGCTCAGGCATGCATCACCTTGTGCCTGTGTTTTGGCGCCCCGAACCACATCGCCCGCCGTCATTTCTGCCGAGTGTCGGGGGAACGGCCGAGGTCCCGCAGGCCCAGTTCGGCGGCCCGCCGCGCCTCATCGCTCGGCTTCAGCTCGAGGGCCTTGCGGTAGTCATTGATCGCATCGTCCCTCCGGCCGAGCGCCTTCATGACGGGCGCGCGGGCCAGGTAAGCGTCCGCACGTTCCGGAGCGAGCGCAATGGACCGATCGGCATCGGCACGAGCTGCGGCGAGCTTGCCCAGCTTCTGCCACACCATGGCGCGCCTCTGATAGGCCAGCGCGTGTTGCGGGTCGACCTGGATGGCGGCGCTGAAATCCGCCAGCGCCCGGTCGAGCTCGCCCTTCTGCTGCCAAGCCTCGCCACGCTTGGTGAAGGCCGTCACGTCCTTCGGGCTGAGGCGGAGCGCCTGCGCATAGTCGGCCAGCGCCCGATCGAGCTCACCGTTGCGGACCAGAATATTGGCACGATTGCGATAGGCCAATGCGTACCGGGCATCGAGCCGAATCGCTTCAGCGTAATCCGCCATGGCGCGCGTGAGGTCGCCCTTGTCTTCCCACACGACGCCGCGATTGTTGAACGCCACCGCATCCTTCGGATCGGTGCGGACGAGCTGGTCGAGGTCGGCGAGCGCGGAATCGTGGTCACGGATTGCGGCGAGCGCCCGCGCGCGTCCCTTGAGGGCAGTCGTCAACTGTGGCCGCAATTGCAGCGCCGCGCTGTAGTCGGCGATCGCGCGCTCCATGTCGCCTTTGGCGAAGTAGCTGTCGCCGCGGCTGATGTAAGCGCTGACATATTTCGGATCGATCTGGAGCGCCGCACTCGCGTCCGTGATCGCCCGGTCGTAATCGCCTTTGGAGCGCCACGCGAGCGCGCGATTGTTGTAGGCGGCGACATTGTCCGGGGCGAGCCGGATCGCCACCTCGTAATCGGCGATTGCCTTGTCGTGATCGCCTTTGAGCCGGTGGACGTCGGCGCGATTGAGCGCAATCTCCGGATCGTTCGGGCTGAGGCGCTCGGCGGCCGCGTAGTCGGAGATGGCGCGATCGAACTCGTTCCGGCGTTGCCAGGCAATGCCGCGGTTGAGGTAGGCATCGGTATCGTTCGGATCGAGACGGATCGCCTCGTTGTAGTCGACGATGGCGCGGTCCACGTCTCCCATGTCGCTATGGAGATTGCCGCGGTTGTAGTACGCCTTCGCCATGCGCGGATTGGCGCGGATCGCGTCGGTGAAGTCGGCGAGCGCGCGCTCATTGTCCCGTCGATCCTGCCAGATCAGGCCGCGATTGTTCAGCGCATCGGCGAATCGCGGGTTGATCTTGATGGCCCGCGTATAGTCTTCGAGCGCCTGGGCGGCGTTGTCGCGCGCCGACCAGAGCAGCGCGCGATTGTAGTAGGCCTTGTCGTATTGCGGATTGAGGCGAGCCGCCTCGGTATAGTCGGTCTGGGCGCGGGCGAGGTCGTTCTGCCGCCGATAGGCAATGCCGCGATTGTTGTAGACGGTGGCCAGATCGGTGCCGCGATACTTTCCCGAGCGAACGAGACGCGTGCACGCCTCTGTCCGCAGTGACGGTTCGGCATTGTCGTCGCTGCACATCTCCGCATCGTTCGCGATCGCGGCGCCGGCAAGCAACATCGCCACGGCACATCCAAGCCAAGCCCGACGCAACGCAAACCTCCCCTGTCGCCAACCGGGAGCTTAGCCGAAGCGCGCGCACGCGCCAATTTCGCTTGCCCGGCACCGCCTTGAGGGCAATCGGCAAAAGTTCCAGATTTGGTCGCATTTCTGCGCCAAACCGGTCGCGCGCTGATTCCCGCTGGGAGCCGCCGCTACCTTCGTCCATCGCGCCCATTCGTTAGGACACCTGTAATATTGCTTACATTTTTTGAAAGTTTTTGCCGCCATCTTGGCTTAGGATCGCCTGCCCACCGGGGCCCCGCCCAGGCCGGGGCTCAAAAAGGGGACGAGGGGCATGGTTCGTAAGTACTTCGGGACCGACGGAATCCGTGGCAAGGCCAACAACGGGACGCTCACCGCGGAGCTCGCGTTGAAGGTCGGGCAGGCCGCGGGGCTCCTGTTCCAGCGCGGCGAATACCGCCACCGCGTTCTCATCGGCAAGGATACGCGGCTGTCCGGCTACATGATCGAAAACGCGCTGGTGGCCGGCTTCACCTCGGTTGGCATGGACGTGCTGCTTACCGGCCCGATTCCGACCCCCGCCGTCGCCATGCTGACGCGTTCGATGCGCGCTGATCTCGGCGTCATGATCTCCGCCTCGCACAACCCGTACGACGACAATGGCATCAAGCTGTTCGGGCCTGACGGCTACAAGCTCTCCGACGAGATCGAGCGGGACATCGAAGAGCTTGTGGAGTCGGACCTGCGCAAGCGGGTCGCGAAATCGCCGGACCTCGGCCGCGCCAAGCGCATCGACGGCGTGCAGGACCGCTATATCGAATTCGCCAAGCGCACATTGCCGAAGCTGCTCGAGTTCGATGGCCTGCGCATCGTCATCGACTGCGCCAACGGCGCCGCCTACAAGGTCGCGCCGGCAGCGTTGTGGGAGCTCGGTGCCGAGGTCTTCTCGCTCGGAGTCGAGCCGGACGGATTCAACATCAACAAGGAGTGCGGCTCGACGTCGCCCGAGGTGCTGTGCCGCAAGGTGCGCGAGATGCGCGCGGACATTGGAATCGCCCTCGACGGCGACGCCGATCGTGTCGTCATCGTCGACGAGAAGGGACACCTCGTTGACGGCGATCAGCTCCTGGCCGTCATCGCCGAGGCGTGGCAGGAGGACGGGCGGCTCGCCAAGCCGGGCGTCGTCGCGACGGTGATGTCCAATCTCGGTCTCGAGCGCCATCTGGCGCGGCTGGGATTGTCTCTCGTGCGAACGGCGGTGGGCGACCGTTATGTGCTCGAAGCCATGCGCGAGCAGGGCCACAATCTCGGCGGCGAGCAGTCCGGCCATATCATCATGTCCGACCACACGACGACCGGCGACGGCTTCGTGGCGGCGCTGCAGGTGCTCGCCGTGGTCAAGCGGCAGGGCCGGCCGGTCTCGGAAGTGTGCCGCCGCTTCGACCCGCTGCCGCAGGTGCTCAAGAATGTGCGTTACAAATCCGGCAAGCCGCTCGAAGATGCAACCGTGCGCTCGACGATCTCGCAGGCCGAAACCCGCCTCGACGGCCATGGCCGGCTGGTGATCCGACCCTCCGGCACCGAGCCGGTGATCCGGGTCATGGGCGAGGGCGACGACAAGCTCCTGGTCGAAGAGTTGGTGGACGGCATCGTCGAGGCCCTGACGCACGCCGCGGCGTGACGCCGCGATTTCCGTCCAGCCGGGATTGCACACTTATTTCCCGTGCCACCTCTCTGGAAGCATCTCCTCATCTCTAAGGGTCGCATCTTGTTTTGTCCTTATTCTTGGATTGTTGTGGCGGCCAAACGGGCCAGCACGGCTGATGGGCTCGGCGCCAACACGCAGCGGTGTGTCGCGTGTCCGACAGGGCGGGATTGATGTTGCGAGCCTATCGCGCGGCGATTGTCGGCTTATCCGCCATCTGGCTGTGTGCGACGCTGGCGGGCTGCTCGTCGGTCTCCCATGTCATCGCGGACAGCTGGCCGCGTATGCTGGGGGGATTGCCCGAGGGCGTGCCCCCCCGTCCGGAGACCCCGCCCGCCTATATGGCGGTCCATGATCCGCCCCCGGCGCGCGACACCAAAAAGATGACGCCCGACGAGCGGGCAAAATTCGAAGCCGAATTGGCGGCGAGCCGCAGCCAAAACACCTCCCAGGCCGAAGGGGTGAAAAGCGAGGCGCCCGGGCAGCTGCCGCCCGTTCATTGAGGCGGACGGGCGAGGTTCGCGGCACCGGATGACACGAGCCCAGCTATACAGCCGCTGGTGCGGTGAATAGGCCAGTAATTGCGGCCGGGCGGCTGGTCGTTCTTGGCAATTCAGCGGCGCGTACGCGTGTTGTCCGAGCCGGACTTGGCACCAAGGCAACTTAGAATCGCTCAAAGAAGCATTTTTCTTTTTGATCCTGATCGAACCGTGCGCTAGTTCATACATATATCTCTCAAGTGCTCAGCAATATTCGGCCCTGTTCATGATCGTCTGCTCCTGTAACGTGCTCAGCGACCACGACGTCCGTAGCGCCGTCGCCGCGCCGGTGGCTCCCCGCACTGCCGGCCAGGTCTATGGCTGTCTTGGCTGCAGCGCCCAATGCGGCCGGTGCGCCCGCACCATCAAACGCATCATGGACGAGGCGATCGCCGGCGCGGCCGGCTGCAGCGGCTGTCCGCTCCAGGGCCGTCACCGATCATAGCCGAGCCCCCATGGAACTTGTCGGGAGCCGACAAATTGAATGGGCGCTGACCGACATCTGACAACGGATCGTCTCGGTGGCGCATGTCGCGTTCCTGTGGAACCGGCACATGCCTTGGGATACTTTCAGTTTCGAGCGGCGAACCGGTATCCAAGCCGGATCGGGTCCGAGCCCGGCTTCGTCGGAACGTGCGCTAGATTTGCCATGAGGAGCGGCGCCCATGAAAGGCGATTCCAAAGTCATCGAATATTTGAACAAGGGACTGCGCAGCGAACTGACCGCCGTCAATCAGTACTGGATCCATTACCGCATGCTGGAAAATTGGGGCTATCGCGATCTCGCCAAGAAATGGCGCAAGGAATCCATCGAGGAGATGCAGCACGCCGACAAATTTACCGTGCGCATCATCTTCCTCGAAGGCTTCCCGAACATGCAGGTGATCGACCCGCTCCACATCGGCCAGAACGTCAAGGAGGTGCTGGAGAGCGATCTGCAGTCCGAGTACAGCGCGCGCTCGCTCTATCAGGAGGCAGCGACCTACTGCCATTCGGTCCAGGACTACGTCTCGCGCGATCTGTTCGAGGAACTGATGGCCGACGAGGAAGATCATATCGACTTCCTGGAGACGCAGCTCGATCTCGTCGCCAAGCTCGGCCTCGAGCTCTATGCCCAGCGTCACATCGGCGAATTGGAAGACGAGGATTGACGCTAACCCAGCGTCGCTCTGGTTGACGCGTGGCGACCGTTGACGCGTCGTGGCCGAGCGCAGCGCCGCCGCAGGCGTAAACAATTTCCTAACGCTGTGCCCATTGGCGCTTCTGCGCGCCGGTTTGTTGCGTCGCCGATCTTGGGCGAGTTCATCACCATTAATATTCGCGGTTAAAAGGTAAGGTTAAGTTGCGCTTAAGGATTTTGCGCCATCGTCCGCTCCGTTCGCGTCTGTGAAGGGCCGTCGCCTGGCCCTGTGTTGGAGAAAGGACGAAGCCATGGGCAGCCTGAAAAGTTTCGTGCTCGCGGGAGCGGCAGCCTTAGCAATCATCCCTGGGGCCTTCGCCGCCGATCTGGGCCCTCTCGCGCCGCCAATGCTGCCTCCCGTCCAGGCGCCGGTGGAAGAGTTCAGCGGCTGGTATCTGCGCGGCGACGTCGGCGTCGGCCGCCAGACTTTCAGCGATTTCGCCCACACGCAGACCAATGCGAGCTTCGTGTGGCCCGCGAGCTGGCGGATCGAGCAGAAGGACATCAAGGATACGGCCTTCGTCGGCTTCGGCGTCGGCTACCAGTGGAACAGCTGGCTACGCACCGACGTCACCGCCGAATACCGCGCCTCCACCAAGGGCAAGGCGATCGGCAGCTATACCGAATTCTGCCCGGGCGGCCGTTGCTTCGACGTGTATGACTTCGATCACCAGTCCTCGGTATTCCTGGTCAACGCCTATGTCGACCTCGGAACCTGGTGGTGCCTGACGCCGTTCGTCGGCGTCGGCGTCGGCGGTGCCCGCCACGAGATTTCGTCGATCCACGATGTCGGCTTCGTCGCCGATGGGACGACCGGCTTTGGCCTGCCGGATATCGGCAAGGACAACCACGTCACATGGGATTTTGCGTGGGCCGTCCACGCCGGCCTCGGCTATAACGTGTCCAACAATCTGAAACTCGAGATCGCCTATCGCTACCTCAACATGGGCAGCCCCGACACCGCGGTCGTGAACTGCAATTCGTTCGGCTGTCAGGGAGCCGGCCCGCGTGCCTTCTACACCCTGACCGATCTCACCTCGCACGACTTCAAGATCGGCATGCGCTGGCTGCTCAACGAGCCGGCACCCGCGCCGCAGCCGCTTTATGCGCCGCCGCTGATGCGCAAGGGCTGAAAACCCGTTACCGACGATTGGTTCAGAGAACGGCGCGGGACTTTCCTGCGCCGTTTTTGCTTTTGCACGACCGCCAATCGATCGCCGAGGACCTGTGTGAGGCCGCACCGCGGAAGCTGATTTAAGGAGTTCATTAAGGTTAATGCTTCATCATGATTCCCGTCACGACACGGGGTGGGAGTGGTGCGATGAAGAGCACAATTCGTAGGTTTATCTCCGGGATCGCAATCGCCGGGTTCGCCCAGACCGCGCTTGCGGCTGATCCCGGCTACAGTCCCGAATTTTTCAACCCGAGCCCTGCCCTCTATTTCAACTGGAGCGGCTTTTACTTCGGTGCGAGCGGGGGCGGCGGGATCGCCGATGCCGAGTTCGGCAACGGGGCATTCAGCTTGCTGTCGTCCACGCTGGTAACGACTCCGCTGGCGACCGCCGTCCAGCTGCCGTCCGGTGCCCTTGCATTGTCACCGGACAATACGACTTTTTCGTCATTCGGCGGCTTCGCCGGCTATAACACCCAATGGGAGAGCGCGATCCTGAGCTTGGAGGTGAATTACCATCGCACCTCGCTCGATGTGTCCGCCTTCTCGTCGACGCCCACTTTCGCAATCCCCGGCAGCGGCAACGTGGCCTTCTACAACGTGGATGCATCGGTGGGCTCCCGGATCAGCTTGACCGACTATGCGACGATCCGAGGCCGCGCTGGTTGGGCGTTGGGAAATTTTCTCCCCTATGCGACGCTCGGACTGGCAATCGGGCGTGCCGACGTCACCAACAGCGCACTGGTGCATTTCACGGGAGTGGACAACCGCGGCATCGTCGTGGCCAACGTCGATGTGCCGATCAACCAATTGCAGAAGGACAAATTCGCTGTCGGCTATGCGGTCGGCGTCGGCGTCGACTGGATGGTGATGTCGGGATTGTTCGTGCGCGCCGAGTATGAGTTCGTGGAGTTTGCCAACTTCGGCGACCGCAGCGAATTCCCTAACGGCAGTCGGATCCCTCCGATCGAGTTTGTGCAGCGGACTCTCAGCCTGAACACGGTCCGCCTCGGCCTCGGCTATAAATTCTGAGCGAAGTTCGCGCCGCATCCGGATGGCGGGGGGCTGAAGGCGGCCTCCCGTATTTGCGCTGTTGACCCGGCCGCAATCGTCGCGTATCCCCGACCGCGGGACACCCCTCCCCACCGAGGGGCGCCTATCTGGAAGGGTAGATACGATGACGACGCAGAAGCCCGGCATGCGGCCGGCAACGCCGCATTTCTCCTCCGGCCCTTGCGCCAAGCGCCCCGGGTGGAGCCTTCAAGCCCTGACCGATGCCCCCCTGGGACGCTCGCACCGATCGAAGATCGGCAAGGCGAAGCTCAAGCGCGCCATCGATCTTACGCGCGAGATCCTCGAGGTTCCGGCCGACTACCGCATCGGCATTGTGCCGGCCTCCGATACCGGTGCAGTCGAGATGGCGTTGTGGTCGCTGCTTGGCGCACGGCCGGTCACGGTGCTGGCCTGGGAATCCTTCGGCGAGGGCTGGGTGACGGACATTACCAAGCAGCTCAAGCTCAAGGACGTGAGCGTCGTCACCGCTCGCTACGGCGAACTGCCGGATCTGACGAAAATCGATTCGGCAAGCGACATGGTGTTCACCTGGAACGGCACCACCTCCGGTGTCCGGGTGCCGAACGGTAACTGGATCGCCCCAGACCGCCAGGGATTGGCGATCTGCGACGCAACCTCGGCCACGTTTGCGCAAGAGCTCGACTGGCCGAAGCTCGATGTGGTGACGTTCTCGTGGCAGAAGGCGCTGGGCGGCGAGGCGGCGCACGGCATGCTGATCCTGTCGCCGCGCGCGGTGGAGCGGCTCGAGACCTACAAGCCCCCTTGGCCGTTGCCGAAGATCTTCCGGATGACGAAGGGCGGCAAGCTCATCGCCGGGATTTTCGAAGGCGACACGATCAATACGCCCTCCATGCTGTGCGTCGAAGACTATCTCGATACCCTCGGCTGGGCGAAGTCGGTCGGCGGTCTTAAAGGCCTCATCGCGCGCGCGGATGCCAACACGAAGATCATCGCCGACTGGGTGGCGCGGACGCCGTGGGCCGAGTTTCTGGCAAAGGATCCGGCCGTGCGCTCGAACACGTCCGTGTGCCTGGAGATCGTCGATCCGGCGGTGGCCGGGCTTTCCGCCGACGCGCAGGCGGCCTTTGCCAAAGCCATGGCGTCGGCGCTCGAGAAAGAAGGCGTCGCCTACGATATTGCGGCCCATCGCGATGCGCCGCCGGGCCTGCGCATCTGGTGCGGCGCGACCGTCGAAGCGTTCGACGTCGAAGCGCTCATGCCATGGCTCGACTGGGCCTACGCCAAGGCCAAGGAGGCGCTGCCGAAGGCGGCGTGACCAGGAAACATGCCTCCGAAAGTCCTCATCTCCGACGCGCTGTCGTCCGCCGCGGTGCAGATCTTCAAGGATCGCGGGGTGGACGTCGACTTCCAGCCGAACCTCGGCAAGGACAAGGACCGGCTCGCCGCAGTCATCAACGGCTTCGATGGGTTGGCGATCCGCTCGGCCACCAAAGTGACGGGGAAGATCCTCGAGCAGGCGAAGGGGCTCAAGGTGATCGGCCGGGCCGGCATCGGGGTCGACAATGTCGACATCCCGGCGGCAACCGCCAAAGGCATCATCGTGATGAACACGCCGTTCGGCAACTCGATCACGACGGCCGAGCACGCGGTCACGCTGATGCTGGCGCTGGCGCGGCAAATTCCCCAGGCCGACGCATCGACCCAGGCCGGGAAGTGGGAGAAGAACCGGTTCATGGGGATCGAGATCACCGGCAAGACGCTCGGCATCATCGGCTGCGGCAATATCGGTTCGATCGTCGCCGAGCGGGCGCACGGGCTGAAGATGAAGGTGATCGCCTACGACCCGTACCTGTCACCCGAACGCGCGGTCGATCTCGGCGTCGAGAAGGTCGACCTCGACGAGCTGATGCGGCGCGCCGACTTCATCACGCTGCACACGCCGCTCACGGAAAAGACTGCCAACATCATCGATGCAACCGCATTGGCGAAGACCAAGAAAGGCGTGCGCATTGTCAATTGCGCCCGCGGCGGGCTGGTCGACGAGGCGGCGCTGCGCGCCGCGCTCGATTCCGGTCACGTCGCCGGCGCCGCCTTGGACGTGTTCACGGTGGAGCCGGCGACCGAGAATCCGCTGTTCGGGCATCCCAACGTCGTGTGCACGCCGCACCTCGGCGCCTCCACCACCGAGGCGCAGGAAAACGTGGCGCTCCAGATCGCCGAGCAGATGTCGGATTATCTTCTCAATGGCGCCATCTCCAACGCCGTCAACTTTCCTTCCATCACGGCCGAGGAGGCGCCGAAGCTGCGGCCTTTCGTCGAGCTTGCCGCGAAGCTCGGCTCGTTCGCCGGCCAACTGACCGAAACCGGCATCAACAAGGTGCACCTCACCTACGAAGGCGCGGTGGCGGAGATGAAGACGCGGGCTCTCACCTCGGCCGCGCTGGCGGGGCTGCTGCGGCCGATTCTGCAGGACATCAACGTCGTCTCGGCGCCCATCATCGCGCGCGAGCGCGGCATCGTCGTCGATGAGACGACACGCGAGCACGCGGGCGATTTCGACAACCTGATCACGGTGACGGTCACCACCGAGCGCCAGGAGCGTTCGGTCTCCGGCACGGTGTTTGCCGACGGCAAGCCGCGCATCGTCAACATCAAGGGCATTCGCATCGACGCCGAGTTCGCGCCCTCGATGATCTATGTCACGAACGAGGACAAGCCCGGCTTCGTCGGCCGCTTTGCCGGCCTGTTGGGGGATGCCGGCATCAATATCGCGACGTTTCACCTCGGCCGCGACGCACCCGGCGGCAACGCCATCGCACTGGTCGAGGTCGACGGTGCTGTTCCAGCCGAACTGTTGAAAAGGGTGCAGCAATTGCCGCACGTCAAGCAGGCAAAACCGCTCAAGTTTTGATATCGACAGCCGCGGCGAATACGCTTTTCGCGCGAGCGGGTTTAACTTAACACGCGAATCCAACGCGGCCACGAAATGTGGTAGCATCGCGCCGGCGCGGACCAGGATGCGGCGCGGCGCTTCTTGCCTGAGAACACGGCATCCTTTATCCCCGTGACGGGCTCCGGTTCTCGGCCTGAGCCCGGCATGGTGCGGTCCCGGGGGAAACCGGCCGTGCGGGTGAGGGTGCCTTAAATGGCGAATGTGGTCGTGGTCGGATCCCAATGGGGGGACGAGGGCAAGGGCAAGATCGTCGATTGGCTTTCCGCTCAGGCGGATGTCGTCGTGCGCTTTCAAGGGGGCCACAATGCCGGGCACACGCTGGTCATCGAAGGCGTCACCTACAAGCTCTCGTTGCTGCCCTCAGGCGTCGTCCGGCCGGGCAAGCTGTCGGTGATCGGCAACGGCGTCGTCCTTGATCCGCATGCTTTGATCGAGGAGATCGATCGGCTGGCGGCCCAAGGCATTGCCATTGCGCCGGACAATCTGCGCATCGCCGAGAACACGACGTTGATTCTTTCGCTCCATCGCGAGCTCGACAAGGCGCGCGAACAGTCGAACGCAGCAACCCGAATCGGCACCACCGGGCGCGGCATTGGCCCGGCCTACGAGGACAAGGTCGGACGCCGCGCCATCAGGCTCGGCGATCTTGCCGACCTGTCGGGCCTCAACGGCAAGATCGACCGCCTCATTCACCACCACAATGCGCTGCGGCGCGGACTTGGTCTCGACGAGATCGGCGCGCAGGATCTGTTCGACGAGCTCGCGAGCGTGGCGCCCAGGGTGCTGCCGTTCATGGACACGGTGTGGGCCCTGCTCGACGAGAAACGACGCGAAGGGAAACGGATCCTGTTCGAAGGCGCGCAGGGCGCGCTTCTCGACATCGACCACGGAACCTATCCGTACGTGACCTCCTCGAATACGGTGGCCGCACAGGCGGCGACCGGGTGCGGGCTCGGCCCCGGCGCGATCGGCTACGTGCTCGGGATCTGCAAGGCCTATACGACGCGGGTCGGCGGAGGGCCCTTTCCGACCGAGCAGAGGAATGCCATCGGGGATCTGATCGGCGATCGCGGCCGCGAGTTCGGCACCGTCACCGGACGGCGGCGGCGCTGCGGCTGGTTCGATGCCGTGCTGGTCCGCCAGACGGTGCGCACCAGCGGCATCAATGGCCTCGCGCTGACCAAGCTGGATATCCTCGACGGGTTCGCCGAGCTCCAGGTCTGCATCGGTTATCGCCTGGACGGCCGCGAAATCGACTATCTTCCGGCCGGGGAACGGGCGCAGGCGACCGTGGAGCCGATCTATGAGACGCTCGAAGGCTGGCAGGACTCCACCGCGGGTGCCCGCTCGTGGGCGGAGCTGCCGGCGCAGGCCGTCAAGTACGTGCGCCGCATCGAAGAACTGGTCGCATGCCCGGTGGCTCTCCTGTCGACCAGTCCCGATCGCGAGGACACGATCCTGATGCGCAACCCGTTTGAGACCTGATTCGTACATCGAGGCAGCCGAAGACCCCAATGACCGACTACTACCCGCTCATCGGCAAGGCCGTCGCCGGCCTCGAAAAGAATACCGGCGAGGCACGACGCCAGCTTTACGAGCGCGCGCGTACGGCATTGGTCGGGCAGTTGCGCAACATGAACCCCCCGCTCACCGAATCGGAGATCACCCGCGAGCGTCTCGCGCTCGAAGAAGCGATCCGCAAGGTGGAGGCGGAAGCCGCGCGGCGTTTGCGCATGGAGCCGCCGCGACCGGATGCGCTCTCGAACGTCCGGCCCGGTGAGGCTGCCCCCGCCGAGCCGGCCGGACGCCCGCCGGCTCCCCCGTCGCCGCCGCGCGATGCTGCGCCTCCGCCCGTGCCAGGCCGCGACACGGCGCCGTCGCCGCGCCGCGAATCCGCTCCTCCACCGGCGCCGCCGCGTCGCGAGGCTGCGCCTCCGCCGCCCCGGCGCGAGGGCGGCTCGCCGCGGGACGAGACGGAGACGCCGTCCGAGACGCAGCCGCGCGGCAGCCGCAACCGGGTGCTCGGCGAACGTCCGCCGCCGCCCGAGGAAGGTCTGCGCGGCTTTCGTGACGTGGTCGCCGAGGCCGAAAACCTCGGCGAGAAGACCGCGCAGGCGACGAAGTCCGCGCGCCAAGCGTATGCGGCGGTCCCCACCGACATCCCGGAGTTCGACCGGGTCGAGCCGCGGCTGGAGCCGGCGCCGCCGGCGCGCGCGCCGCGCGAGCCGCCTCAACGCGAGCCTCCTGGGCGCGAGCCGCGTCCGCTGCGCGAAGCGGGGCCGCCGCGCCGGCCGCCCGAGCCGCCGCCACGGCAGACCGAATCCGGCCAGCCCTCGCATGTGCCCGTTCCTCCCATGGGCGAGCACGAATCGCTCGAGCCGGGGCACTCGCGTCACGGGCTGGTGGCGGTGCTGCTGACGCTGTTCGTAATCCTCGGCATCGGCATCGCTGGGTACGTCATGCGCGACCGCATCGCCACGCTCACCGGCGCCATGCGCGGCCTCGACTCGCAGCTGCAGCGCGACGCCGCCCCGGCGCGGCCGAAGATTCCCGATCGGATCGGCCAGGACGCTCAGCCGGCCAGCCCGCGCGCCGGGCAGCCGCAAACCACCCCGGCGCCGCAGCCGCAATTGCCGGCGGTGGCGCAGCGTGTCGTGCTGTATGAAGAGGATCCCGCCGAACCCGCCGGCAAGCGCTATATCGGCTCGGCGATCTGGCGCACCGAAACCATGTCGGCCGGCACCGGTCAGGGTCCCGACCTTGCCGTTCGCTGCGACGTCGAGATCCCCGACCGCCGGCTCGCCATGACGTTTTCGATGCGCCGGAACACGGATCAGGCGCTGCCGGCGAGCCATACGGTCGAGGTCATGTTCAATCTGCCGGCGGATTTTCCCTTCGGCGGCATCAGCAATGTGCCCGGCATCCTGATGAAGCAGGCCGAGCAGACCCGCGGCGCGCCTCTGTCCGGACTGGCGGTCAAAGTCACGTCGGGTTTCTTCCTGCTCGGCCTCTCGTCGGTCGAAACGGAGAAAGAGCGCAATCTTCAGCTGCTCAAGGAACGGGCGTGGTTCGACATCCCGGTGGTCTACAACAACGGCCGCCGCGCCATTATCGCGGTCGAAAAGGGAAATCCCGGCGAGCGCGCATTCAAGGACGCGTTCGCCGCCTGGGGACAGTGATGGCGTATAGCGAATGGCGAGTAGCGAATAGGGAAGACCTGTTGCTGCCGTCATTCGCCATTCGCTGAAGCTCACGCGCGGCCATCATGCACGCAAATACAATCCGCGTCGCGACCTTCGCCGGGCCGGGTGCCGTGCCGGTAATGAAAAATGTGCCGTGGCCGGAGGTCCCGAAGAAGGCGGCACTGATCCAGATCGGCGCGTGCGGCGTATGCGGCACCGACCTGCACATCCTCAAAGGTCATTGGCCGAAGCCGCTGCCCTGGCCGTTCACGCTTGGGCATGAGATCGGCGGCGTCATCGTCGCATGCGGCGCAGAGCTCGTCGAGGATTTCATGGGAAGGCCGCTCGAGGTGGGCTCGAAGGTGATGATCCCGCCGCTGATGCCGTGCGGACAGTGCTACTACTGCGTCCACTATCCGCAGCAGGCCAACAAATGCCTGACGCCCGTCTATTACGGGCGTTATCTCGGCTTCGACAAGCCGCCGCATCTGTGGGGCGGGTGGGCGGAGTACGTCTATGTCGATCTCGACATGCTGCCCGGCACCAAGGTGTACCGGCTGCCCGACGACATGTCGCTCAGGCTCGGCTCGCTGGCGGAGCCGCTCACCTCGTGCATCCGCGCCTTCAATCGGGCGATCCGCGCCGGCGGCTTCACCTGGGGCAACAGCGTTGTCATTCAGGGATCGGGACCGATCGGGATTCTGGCAGTCGCCGCCGCCCAGGAGATGGGCGCCGGCCGGGTGATCTGCGTCGGGGCGCCGGAGGCGCCGCGTCTTGCGCTCGCGCGCAAGTTCGGCGCCGAGGCGACGGTGAACATCGACGAGGTGAAGACGCCGGCCGAGCGCATCGCGCGGGTGCGCGACATCGTCGGCGGCTTCGGCGCCGATCTCGTCATGGACTGCTCCGGCCATCCGAGTGCCGGACCGGAAGGCATCGAGTTCCTGCGCGACGGCGGCACCTATGTGGAGATGGGTCAGTTCACCGATGCTGGCTCGATCGAGACGTCGTGGCATCGCATCTGCGCCAAGGACCTGACCGTGCTCGGCTCATGGGCATTCACTGCCAACGATCTTCCCCTCGGCGTCGACATGCTTTATCGCACGCGCGACAAGTACCCATGGCTCGACATGCAGACGCTCTATCCCTTCGACGAGGACGGCATCAAGCGCGCGGTTGCCGATGCCATGGCGATGAAGACGGTCAAATCCACCATCGTGCCGTGGCCGGAGCTGGTGTGAGAGTCCAGTTTGACGGTCTGGTTCACGGCTGACACGCATTTCGGCCATGGCGGCGCGCTCGGGCGCTTCAAGCGGCCGTTCGGCTCCGTTGGCGAGATGGACGAGGCGCTGATTGCACGTTGGAACGATCGCGTCGGCGCGCGCGACGAGGTCTGGCATCTCGGCGATTTTGCCTATCGGATGCAGGCTGAGCGGATGGCGGTCATTCTGAAGCGCCTCAACGGGATCAAGCACCTCGTGACCGGCAATAACGACAGCGCGGAGACGGTGAGCCTGCCCGGGTGGGCCAGCGTGCAGGCATATCGCGAGATGGAGCTGGAAGAATCGAGGCTGGTGCTCTGCCACTATCCGTTCCGCACCTGGAACGGCATGTACAAGGGCGCTTACAATCTCCACGGTCACAGCCACGGCCAGCTCGCCGGGTTGACGCGACAGGTCGATGTCGGTGTGGACGTCTGGGACTACCGGCCGATCACTCTCGATGAGATCCGCACACGGCGGAAGCGCAGGACGTGAGCGATAGACACTTGGACACGCTCAGCGGCGCGTGCGGCCATTGCTCTTGCGGCGCTTCTTTTCCATGCACTTCACGCACTTGCAGCCCTTGGGCTTGATGAAGCCGTCGAAGTGATCCTTGCCGTAGTCGTAGGTGATCTCGTCGCCCGGCGCGATGTTCTTGATCGCCGAGATGAGGACTTCGCCTTTCACGATGTCGGTCTCGGCATTGGGCCGGCACGAGTGGTTGATATAGCGCGCGATGTTGCGGCGAGGCGAGCCGTCGACGGTCCAGCGGCTGTTGATCTCGAACAGATAGCGGTTGTCGAGGTCGTCCGCGACTTTGTTGGGAATGCGCCGGCCCCAATACTTGATGATGAAGTCGCCCTTGCGGATGGGCTTGGTGGCGAACAGGCCGAGACCGGTTCGCGAACGAGCAATGCGGTAGGGGCGACGCGACGAAATGGCTGCCATGGGCGAGAGAACATGAGGATCGCTCGCGCCATGCAATATCACGAGTTGCGTCGCGTGCAAGAGCCGATGCGCGTCATCGCCGCGAAGGCGCATAGGCGCTAAGATAACGAGTGAACGCGATCCCGTGGTTCGAGATGCGTCGCTTCGCGACGCTCCTCACCATGAGGGATCGCTACGATGGGCCTCAAATAGACCTCATCCTGAGGGCGGCCGAAGGCCGCGTCTCGAAGGATAGAGGTCGTTCACTCCGGTGCTGGGCTTATGTTAGCGCCTATGCGCGAAGGCGGGGACCCATGGTCACCGTCGAAATTGTCGGGAATGACCGTCGGAGATTGTCTGAGACTTGGGTGGTCATGGGTTCCCGCTTTGCGCGGGACGACAGTGAGGTGAGATGTGCCGCTACTGCGCCGGCACCGTCGCCGGGCTTTCCATTTCGGCGAGGCGATTCTTGACCGCCTTCTGCACCTTCTCGAAGGCGCGCACCTCGATCTGGCGCACGCGCTCGCGCGATACGCCGAACTCCTCGGCGAGCTCCTCCAGCGTGATCGGGTCGTCGGCGAGGCGGCGCGCCTCGAAGATGCGGCGCTCGCGATCGTTGAGCACCGAGAGCGCCGCGCCCAGCGCCTTGCGGCGATTGTCCAGCTGCTCGTTCTCGGCGAGAACGGATTCCTGGCTCGCGCTCTCGTCCACCAGCCAATCCTGCCATTCGCCGGCGTCGCCGTCTTCGCGGATCGGCGAATTGAGCGACACGTCGCCGCCCAGCCGCCGGTTCATCTCGATCACGTCGCTCTCGTTGACGCCGAGACGCCGGGCGATGGTCTGCACCTGATCGGGGCGCAGATCGCCTTCGTCGAGGGCGGAGATCTTGCTCTTGGCCTTGCGCAGGTTAAAGAACAGCTTCTTCTGGTTCGCCGTGGTGCCCATCTTCACCAGCGACCAGGAGCGCAGAATGTATTCCTGGATCGAGGCCTTGATCCACCACATCGCGTAGGTGGCGAGACGGAAGCCCTTGTCGGGCTCGAACCGCTTCACCGCCTGCATCAGGCCGACATTGCCTTCCGAGATCACCTCGGCGATCGGCAGCCCGTAGCCGCGATACCCCATGGCGATCTTGGCGACCAGCCGCAGATGGCTGGTGACGAGCCGGTGCGCCGCGTCGCGGTCGCCGTGCTCGCGCCAGCTCTTGGCCAGCATATATTCCTCCTGCGGTTCCAGCATCGGGAACCGCCGGATCTCTTCGAGATACCGGGCAAGGCCGGATTCGGCTGTCAGGACAGGTAAGGTCGCAGCGCGGGCCATCAGCGCCCTCTCCACATTAAAGCCCCCGGCTCGGCGGGCTACATGCCGCCGCTCCCCGAGCCGACGGCGCATTCTTGTTGCGACCGCGAAGCGAATTGATCGCAGGCGCAGCATACAGGAGCCATTGGGACAACAAAAGGGACCGTCCCGTTCAAGTCATCGTGACGCCCCCGTGACCTCTTACCAAGTTCTTGTTTGGGTTAAGGTCTTGCTGCGACCCCGCGTCCGGGATCGCGTGCAGCCCCTCAAGGAGCGAGTTCATGTCGTAAACGAGCGAGCGCGACCGGCAGTTCCGAGCGGAACTCGAGGAATCGGCCCGAGGACGGATGTTCGAAGCCCAATAGATAGGCATGGAGGGCCTGTCTGCCAAGATCCCCAAGGGCTTGCCGGGCGGCGGGGGCCAGAAGGGCCGTTTTGGTCTTGAATCCGGGACCATAGACGTCGTCGCCCAGGAGCGGGTGGCCACCATGGGCCAGATGAACGCGAATCTGATGGGTGCGGCCGGTCTCCAGCCGACAGGCGAGCAGGCTCGCAACCGGGCGGCCGTCCTGGCCCTGATAGCGCTCGAGGACCTCCCAATGGGTGACCGCCTCCCGGCCGCCGGCGCGTACCGCCTGGCGGTCGCGGGCATGTGGATGGCGGTCGACCGGGGCATCAATGGTGCCCTTGGGCCGGTCCGGCACGCCCCAGACGAAGGCGAGATAGCCGCGCGCGAGCGGGCCGCTGCGGCCGTGGTCGGCAAATTGGGCGGCGAGCGCATGGTGGGCGCGGTCGTTCTTGGCCACGACCATGAGCCCGCTGGTGTCCTTGTCGAGCCGGTGCACGATGCCGGGCCGCTTGACCCCGCCGATGCCGGACAGACTCGCGCCGCAATGGGCGATGAGCGCATTCACCAGCGTCCCGCTCTGATTGCCGGCGGCCGGATGCACCACGAGGCCGGCCGGCTTGTCGATCACGATCACATCGGCGTCCTCGTAAACGACGGTGAGCGGAATGGCCTCAGGTCTCGGGGCCGCTTCGTCCGCCGGCGGGACGTTGACGAGGATCATGTCGCCGGCGTTGACGCGGTGGCCGGGATCGCGGATCGTGCGCCCGCCGATCGCAACCTCGCCAGCGAGGATCAGCGACTTGAGGCGGGTGCGCGACAGCGCGACCGCTTCTGAGTGCTGGGCGCCCGTGCGCTCGGCGCCGAACCACGCGGCGAGCACGCGGTCGAGCCTTTCGCCGGATTGCGCGGCGGCGACCGCAACTGTCTCGATGTGTCCCGCCATGAGCGATGCAACCGACGAACCCCTCGACCCCGCCGCGGCGCGCTTCGTTTCCCGGGTGCGCTTCATGATGGCGATCTCCGGCGCCACCACGCTGATCGCCATCGCGGCCGTGCTGGGCGTGATCGGCTATCGCGTTTTCAAGGCGGAGGGAAGTACCGCCGAGGCGACCGCGCTCCTGCCGAAGGGCGCGCGCGTGATCGCAACGGCGGCCACCGAGGATCGCCTCGTCGTCACCGTCGACGTCAATGGTTCGATCGAGGTGCACGCCTTCGACCTCAAGACGCTCAAGCGCGTCGGCCGGCTCCGCTTCGCCACCGAACCTTGAAGGAGGTTTCAGATGAGCAGCCGTGCGGGGAAATTCGCAGTGGTGGGAGTGCTGATGATGGCGATGACTTCCGCTGCGACCGGACAGGATCAGCCGAGCGAGATCAAGCGAGAGCTGGCGCCAACCGGTGCGCTGCGCGTCGGCGTCCTCATGGTCAGCTACTTTGCGGTGCCGGACGAAGCGTCAGGGCGGCTCAAGGGCGTGATCCCGGATTTGGGCGAAGAGCTGGCGCGGCGGGCCGGCGTTCCGGCCGAGCTCATCCGCTTCGAGAATCCCGGCGCCATCATGGCGGCGTTCCGCAGCGGCGCGATCGATGTCACGTTCCTCGGCATCACCGCCGATCGTGCCGAGGTGATGGCATTCGGGCCGACCGTCATCGATTTGCAGACCACCTACCTGGTGCCGGCGCATTCGACCATCGCCAGCATTGCCGAGGTGGACCGGCCCGGCGTCCGCATCCTGGTGCCGCAGCGGAGCGCTCAGGAAGCCCACCTGAAGAAAACCATTGCGCACGCCACCATGATCCCGGTTGCGGTCGAACAGCCGAAGGAGGCGGTCGAGCGCATCAAGGCCGGCGCGGCCGACGTGTTCAGCCACGTCGTTCCCATGCTGGCCTCGGCGCAGCCGCATCTCCCGGGCTCGCGCATCCTGCCGGGCAGCTATTTCAACGTGCCGGTCGCCATCGCCTCGGCCAAGGAGCGGCCCGAGGCCGTCGCCGCCTACGTCCGCCGCTTCATCGAGGAGGTGAAGGCCTCGGGCTTCGTCGCCCAGGCGATCGCGCGCGCCGGCGCGCCGGGCTTGGTGGTGAGCCAATAGCGCCGCGCGCCGCTGCGATTCGCTTGCGGCGACCCGCTTTCGAGGCTATGTGACGAAACAGGCTCCCTTCGTCTAGCGGCCCAGGACGTCGCCCTCTCACGGCGAAAACAGGGGTTCGAGTCCCCTAGGGAGCGCCAATGATTTCAACAACTTAAGTGGTCGCACGAATCTTGTGTCCAACCGTTATCCAATATGCCTTGCCCGGACCTAGGAACGCCGCTCGTGCGTTTCCTGCTGGCCGGGCTGCCTTCGCCTAGCTCCGTTAGAACCCCGGCGTGTCCGGACGCTTAACGCATTTTGCGGTAGGGTGCGTCTGGGAAGGATATTCGCGTCATGGCCTCACGGGTCAAAGCGCTCATCAATCCGGCGCTCGTCACATGGGCACGGGAAACCGCTGGCTTCACGGCAGCCGAAGCGGCTAAGCGCCTGGAT
>JBJMSU010000198.1:0-20563 GCA_045801465.1 Xanthobacteraceae bacterium
TGCGGTCGGTGAGCCGCTCGACGAAAGCTTCGTCGATCTTGAGGCCGAACGGCGGGCCGGCGAAGTGCTCGCGGTTGCGCACGAACACGCTGCATTGGCCCATCAGCCAGATCGCACTCAACAGCGCGTCCTGATCGGACGTGTCGGGCGGCAGGAAGCGGCGCACGAGATCGACCGCACGGCTCACGAACGGCGACGCGCTGCTTGCCACGAACTGGCGCAGAACCTTGCTGGGACGCGCGCTCTCCCAGGCGAAGATGCGGACATAGCGGCTCATATCGTCGCGCCCGAGCATCGGCCGCAGCTGCTGGTGGATGAAGCGGCGCAATGCCTCCTCGCGCGGCAGCGCGATCCCTTCTTCCGCACCGGACTCGTCGTTCATGAAGGCGGATACCGCGGTGCGCAGGATCTCGCGGTAGAGCCCTTCCTTGCCGTCGAAATGGTAGGTGATGGCGGCTTGATTGACGCGCGCCTTGGCGACGATCGCCCGCACGGTCGTGCCCTCGAATCCGTTCTCAGCAAACAGGTTGGTGGCCGCCTTGACGATGGCCTGCCGTGTATAGGCCGATGGCCGGTAGTCTGCGCGCGCGCCCATGCCGTCCTTAAATTTCAAACACTTGTTTGATTAACAATAGCGGCTCGATGCTGGCTCTGCAACCGTCTGTGACCAGCCCCTGAGGCTGCGCAATTCCGCAACAACGGCCATTTCACGTCATCCTTTCGCATAAAACGGCCGTTTGAATTTCAAATGTTCGTATGAAGTTTTGCAGGGGGTGGGACATGACGGGACGCCCTGAATCGCTGGTCGAGCCGCTGTCGCGCTTCGTGCTCGAGGTGTTGCCTTGGGCGCTGTCGGCACTCATCGGGCTCTATCTGGTCTGGGGCTTCTGGTCCGCACCGGCGGCGGCCGGACCAGAGCTTAAGCCGGTGGCAGGCTTGAGTGTGTCAGGTGGCCCGACGGCGCGTCCCACAATCCGACCAATGTGACGAGCCATGACGCGGGCACGGGTCATCGCCATCGTCCATCGGCACGCCGCGCCGCGTCACGCGGCGCCGTCGCGCGTCGTGCGCGATCTGCAGCGATGGTGGCACGCGCTCGTGAACCACCTGCTCGACCCCTATCGGCCGGAGCGCCACTACATGCGCGGCCCCGGTCCGAAATGGCGGGAAAAACACCGGCGCTGATGCGCGTCGCGTCTTCAATACTCCTCCGGGCAAGGATCGACGATCTTCCACAGCTCGGCACCGTTCTTGAGGTGCTTCATCTGCGGGGTGAGGCCGCCGTGCCGGGCGACCCAGTCCTTGACGGATTTGGGATAGACCGACATCAGTTCGGCCGTGCCGGAGACGCTGGTCACCCGGACGCCGGCCGTCCAGCGCTTGTCATAATGGGCCTGATGGAACCCGAGGCTTGCCCGCGGCGTGACGCAGACTTGGCGCAGCGGAACCATGCCGAGGAGGAGGGTGCAGGCGGAATTGCAGGTGCCGTCGATGACGATGCGCTCGCCCTTGTCGCGGATGCGCGCATATTTGGCCTTGTAGTGGTCGACATAACCACCCTGATCCTGCGTGATCCTCAGATCCGCGGACGCCGGCACCGTCAGGGCGAGGAGGACAGCGAGGCTTGCAATCCGCATCATACGCTTAAACTCGACCCGACCATCAGCACCTGCCGCGCGCGCGGCAAAACTTAGTCATGTTGCCTTTTCGTTAAAGCTTGATGAACCGGAACGCCGCGTCGTTGGCGGCAGCAAAGCGACCATATCGAGGCCGCCACGTCGCGGCGCAATCCGGCCCAATTCGCTTGCTTCCGCACGGCCGGATCGTTATATCCGCGCCATCTCACACGCGGACTTATGGCCAAAAGCCATCCGGTGGCGCCGGCTCAGGCCGGAGCTGACTGGTCCGCGGCGGCTCAACCGGAGAAGATCATGGCGCTGCCCGAGTTCTCGATGCGCCAGCTGTTAGAGGCTGGCGTCCATTTCGGCCATCAGGCCCACCGCTGGAATCCGAAGATGTCCGAGTACATCTTCGGCACCCGCAACAACATCCACATCATCGACTTGGCGCAGACCGTGCCGATGTTCCATCGCGCGCTGCAGGCCGTCAGCGATACGGTTGCCAAAGGCGGCCGCATCCTGTTCGTCGGCACCAAACGGCAGGCGCAGGATTCCGTCGCCGATGCCGCCAAGCGCTCCGCCCAGTACTACGTGAACTCGCGCTGGCTCGGTGGCACGCTCACCAACTGGAAGACGATTTCCGAATCGATCAAGCGGCTGCGCAAGCTCGAAGAGATGCTGAGCTCGGGCGAAGCTCACGGCTACACCAAGAAGGAGCGTCTGACGCTGCAACGCGAGCGCGACAAGCTCGACCGTGCGCTTGGCGGCATCAAGGACATGGGCGGCGTGCCCGACCTCCTGTTCGTGATCGACACCAACAAGGAGGACATCGCCATCAAGGAGGCCAAGCGGCTTGGCCTGCCGGTCGCCGCCGTGGTCGACACCAATTGCGACCCCAACGGCATCACCTATCCGGTGCCGGGCAACGACGACGCCAGCAGGGCCATCACGCTCTACTGCGACCTGATCGCGCGGGCCGCGATCGACGGCATCTCGCGCGCGCAGGGCGAGCTCGGCGTCGACGTGGGTGCTGCCGCAGAGCCGATCGCCGAGCCGCTGCCGGCGCAGACCGAATGGACGACGTTCCAGCCGCTCTCCGGCCCGCGCGGGGTCGCCGAGGACTTGAGAAAGCTCTCCGGCGTCTCGGGAACAATCGAGAAGCGGCTCAACGATCTCGGCATCTTCCACTATTGGCAGATCGCCGAGCTGGGGCCGGAAGACGCCCACAAGATCGGCGAGGAAGTGGGGCTCCCCGGTCGCGTCGAAGGCTGGATCGCGCAGGCGAAGCAGTTCGTCGCGGCGGAGTGATTTTCGTGCTCGCGCGCCGCCGTCACGCGGCGGCCCGCAGCGTGTCATCAAGATTGTGATGCATTCCGGCGCGCCGGTTGGCACCGCGGAATGAAGTTCAGCAGGGATTTACGAATGGCCGAGATCACCGCCCAGATGGTGAAGGAGCTGCGCGATCGGACCGGCGCCGGCATGATGGATTGCAAGGCGGCGCTCAACGAGACCGGCGGTGACATCGAGGCCGCGGTCGACCTGCTGCGCAAGAAGGGCTTGGCCAAGGCGGCGAAAAAGGCCGGCCGCGTGGCGGCGGAAGGGCTGATTGCGGTCGCGGTCGGACCGAACAAGGGCGTTGTCGTCGAGGTCAACTCGGAGACCGACTTCGTGGCGCGCAACGAGCAATTCCAGAAGCTGGTGAAGACGATCGCCGATGTCGCGCTCAAGGTCGGCGCCAACGTCGAGACCATTAAAGCGGCAAAGGTCGGCAACGAGACGGTCGCCGATGCGATTTCGTCGGCGGTCGCCACCATCGGCGAGAACATCACGCTGCGCCGTGCGGCCGAGGTGTCGGTGGGAAAGGGCGTGGTGGCGAGCTACGTGCACAATGCAGTGGTGCCCAACCTTGGCAAAATCGGCGTGCTGGTGGCGCTCGAATCCACCGGCAAGCCCGATGACCTGGGAACGCATGGCCGCCAGGTTGCGATGCACGTGGCCTCGGCCAATCCACAGGCGCTCGACCCGGCAGGCCTCGATCCGGCGGTCGTCGCGCGCGAGCGGGACGTGGTGGCCGAAAAGGCGAAGGCGCAGGGCAAGCCCGCCAACGTCATGGAAAAGATCGTCGAGTCTGGACTGAAGACCTTCTACAAGGAGGTCTGCCTGCATGATCAGCCCTTCGTGTTCGACGACAAGAGGTCGGTCGCTCAGGCGCTGAAGGAAGCGGAAGGAAAGGTCGGCGGACCGATCAAGATCGTCGGCTATGTGCGCTTTGCCCTGGGCGAGGGGATCGACCGGCCGGATGACGATTTCGGCGGCGAAGTGGCGGCCATGGCCGGCAAGAAGTGACACCCATGCTTTCCCCGACGATGCAGCGCGCGAGCGAGCGGGGCAAGAAAATGGATTCGGCGGCGGCTTTCCGGGTCCGCTACCTGCGTCTCTCGGCCGCCGCTCTTCGGCCCGTCCGATGCACGGCATCTCAGCGCGGGCGCCGGCATGGTTGATCCCGCCTACAAACGCACCATCGTCAAAGTCTCCGGAGAGGCGCTGGCCGGGTCGGGGGGTTACGGCATCCACCAACCGACGATCGACCGCATCGCCGCCGATCTCGTCCGTTCGCGCGCGCTCGGCGTCGCGCTCGGCGTGGTGGTGGGCGGCGGCAACATTTTGCGCGGGGTAGCGGTCTCGGGCGCGGGGCTGCCGCGCGCCACCGCCGATGCCATGGGCATGCTGGCGACCGTGGTCAACGGCTTGGTTCTCGAGGCGGCGATCGAGCGGGCCGGCGCATCGGCGCGCACCATGTCGGCGCTGGCCATGCCGCAGGTGTGTGAGACCTACGAGCGGCAGCGGGCGCTGCGCCATCTGGCCGAGGAACGCATCGTGGTATTTGCCGGCGGCACCGGCAATCCGTTCTTCACCACCGACACGACCGCGGTGCTGCGCGCCGTCGAGATGGGCTGCGGTGCGGTGCTCAAAGCCACCAATGTCGACGGGGTCTATTCGGCCGATCCTAAGAAAGACCCCGCCGCCCAGCGCTTCGATCGGATCTCGCATGAGGAGGCGATCAAGCGCGATCTCAAAGTGATGGATGCCACCGCCTTCGCGCTTGCCCGCGAGAACCTTATGCCTATCATCGTGTTCTCGATCGCAGCGGCCGACGCGATCGAAGCCGTATTGCGGGGGAGGGGACGCGCGACGATCGTTGGTTGAGCCTGTGCGGCCCAGCCGAGCCGACCGGCCTCGATCAGTTCACAGCCGATGCCGAATTTCAGATGATTGAGAGGCAGCCATGGCAACTCCAACCCACGACCTTGCTGAATTGAAGCGCCGCATGCACGGCGCGCTCGTGGTGCTCAAGCAGGAGCTCGCCGGGCTGCGCACCGGACGCGCTTCGCCGCATCTGCTCGATCCGGTGCAGGTCGATGCCTACGGCACGCACATGCCGCTCAACCAGGTCGCCACGATCAGCGTGCCGGAGCCGCGGCTCATCAACGTTCAGGTATGGGACAGGTCATTGGTCCACGCGGTGGAAAAGGCGATCATCAATGCCAATCTCGGGCTCTCGCCGGCGACCGAAGGTCAGGTGCTGCGCTTGCGCATTCCGGAGCTGAACGAGGAACGGCGCAAGGAGCTCGTCAAGGTCGCCCACAAATACGCGGAGAATGCGCGGGTCGCGGTACGGCATGTGCGGCGCGACGGTCTCGACGTCCTGAAAAGGCTGGAAAAGGATCACAAGATCAGCGAGGACGACCACAAGCATCAGGGCGATCTGGTGCAGAAGGCAACCGATGAGGCGATCAGCGAAGTCGACCAGGCGCTTGCCGCCAAGGAAAAAGAGATCATGACGGTGTAAGCCGCAAGGGCGCGAGCGTCCCGATTCTGAAGTTTGGCAATATCGAAGATTCGCAATGTCGATGCCCGAGGTGCCGCTGACCGCTCTGCAAACGCCGTTCGAGGCGCCGCGGCACGTCGCCATCATAATGGACGGCAACGGCCGCTGGGCGGCCGCGCGCGGCTTGCCGCGGAGCGAAGGTCATCGGCGCGGCGTCGAGGCGCTCCGCCGCACCGTCCGCGCCGCCGGAGAGCTCGGCATCGGCTTCCTGACCATCTTCTCCTTCAGCTCGGAGAACTGGACTCGTCCGCCCGCCGAGGTGCGCGATCTCATGGCGCTGCTGCGCCGCTTCATCCGCAACGATCTCGCCGAGCTGCATGCCAATAACGTGCGCGTGCGCGTCATCGGCGAGCGCGCCGGCCTTGCGCCCGACATCCTGCGCCTGCTCGCCGAGGCGGAAGAGCTGACGCGGGGAAATGACGGGCTGGTGCTGGTGGTGGCGTTCAATTACGGCGCGCGTCAAGAGATCGCCCGCGCGGCGCGGCGGCTTGCCGCCGAGGTGCGGGACGGGCGCATCGAGCTCGAAGGGGTGACAGCCGACGCGCTGGCCCGCTTCCTTGACGCGCCGGATCTGCCCGATCCCGACCTCATCATCCGCACCAGCGGCGAGCAGCGCCTGTCCAATTTCCTGCTGTGGCAGGCCGCCTATAGCGAGCTCGTGTTCGTTCCCGCGCATTGGCCCGACTTCGACCGCGCCGTCCTCGAGCAGGCGCTTGCCGAATACCGCCGCCGCGAGCGCCGGTTCGGAGGTCTCGTCGCGCAGACAGGTTCTTGAGCGTGGCCGGCGCGGATCAGGATCGCCGCGCAGCGACTCCGAACCGCGTCGGCCGCGGCGAGCTCCCGATCCGGGTGATCTCGGCTGTCATTCTGGCCCCGCTGGCGATCGGCGCTGCCTATGTGGGTGGCTGGCCGTTCGTGCTGTTCTGCGCGCTGGCAGCGGTCGGGATTTGGTGGGAATGGGCCGCGCTGTCGGCCGGACCAGGGGCACGGATCGTGATGGCCATTGGGGCCGGCGCGCTGGTCGCGGCAACCGGGTTCCTCATGGTGTCCTGGATCGCCGCGGCAGTCGCGTGCCTTGTGATCGGCGCGTTGGCGGTCGCCGCCGCGGCGCCGCCGAACGCGCGTGGGTGGGTCGCGTTGGGGGTGCTCTACGCGGGGGCGATGTTGGTCGCCCCGGTTGTCTTGCGTAGCGATCCGCATGAAGGGTTTCTCGCCATCGTGTTTCTGTTCGCCGTCGTGTGGGCGACCGACATCGTCGCCTATTTCGCCGGTCGGGCGGTTGGCGGTCCCAAGCTTGCGCCGCGGGTGAGCCCCAACAAGACCTGGGCCGGCGCGTTGGGGGGAGCTTGCGGGGCCGTCATCGCGGCCGCTACGGTGGCGGCAGCCGCCAAGCCTGGTCATGGGACAGCCCTGGTGCTGGTGGGCCTCGGCCTGTCGGTCGCCTCCCAGGTTGGCGACCTGTTCGAGTCGGCGGTCAAGCGCCGGTATGGGGCCAAGAACGCAGGCCAGTTGATCCCCGGGCATGGCGGTCTCATGGACCGGCTGGACGGGTTCATCGCCGCCGCGTTAGTCGCCGCAATTCTTGGGCTGGTGCGCGGGGGACCGGACGCCTCGGCGCGCGGGCTTCTGGTGTGGTAGTGAGAGCAATGGATTTGCCCGTCACACGATCCGACTGGAGCGTCGCTGCGGCTGAGCGGTGCGTGACCATCCTTGGTGCGACGGGCTCGATCGGCACCAGCACCATCGACGTCGTCAAGCACGCGCGTGGGCTCTATCGCGTCGAAGCGGTAGCGTCGGGCGGGAACGCCGCCTCGCTGGCCAGGCTCGCGCGCGAACTCGACGCCCGCTTCGCGGCAATCGCCGATCCGCACGCCTATCGCGACCTCAAGTCGCACCTTTCGGGCACGCGGACCGAACCCGCTGCCGGATCTGCGGCAGTCGTGGAGGCGGCGCGGCGACCGGCCGACCTGGTGATGGCGGCCATCTCCGGCGCGAGCGGATTGGCGCCGACGCTGGCCGCGCTGGAGCAGGGCCGGACCGTCGCGCTTGCCAACAAGGAGTGCCTGGTCTGCGCCGGCCAGTTGTTCATGCGGACCGCGGCCGCCTCAGGCGCCACCGTGCTGCCGGTCGATTCCGAGCACAACGCAATCTTCCAGGCCTTGGCAGCCGGCCGGCGCGAGGATGTCCGGCGCATCATGCTCACGGCCTCGGGCGGCCCGTTTCGGACATGGCCGATCGAGCAAATGCGCAACGCGACCCCCGAACAGGCCCTGAAACATCCCAACTGGTCGATGGGGCCCAAGGTGACGATCGACTCGGCGACGTTGATGAACAAGGGGCTGGAGCTGGTCGAGGCTTACCACCTGTTCGCCTTGCCGCCGCGCGACATCGATGTCCTCGTGCACCCCCAATCCGTGGTCCACGGATTGGTCGAGTTCCGCGACGGATCGGTCGTGGCGCAGCTCGGCTCGCCCGATATGCGCACCCCGATCGCCCATTGCCTGGCTTGGCCGGCCCGCATCGACGGCCGGGCGCAGCCGCTCGATCTCGCCCGCGTAGGAAATTTGAGCTTCGAGGCTCCGGACCTGCAACGGTTCCCGGCGCTCGCCCTCGCCCGCGCGGCGCTCGAACAGGGCCGCGGGGCAACCACGGTCCTCAATGCTGCCAACGAAGTTGCCGTGGCAGAATTTCTCAATGGCCGTCTTGGATTTGCCGGAATTCCCGTGCTGGTCGAGGCGACGTTGCAGGCGGCTTCGCGGCGCGGCGTGATGCACGAGCCGGCGAGCGTTGAACACGCGCTCGCGCTCGATGATGAGGCGAGACGCCTGGCACGCGATCTCTTGCCCGAAATCGCCGCAAAGGCGATATAGGGAACGAAGGGTGCGCGGCGGCAAACCGGGGGACGAGGCAAAAGCATGAACCTCATTGAAGGTATGGGACTCTGGGGCACCGGGCTGACGGGCTGGATCATTCCCTTTCTGTTCGTCCTCTCGATCGTGGTCTTCTTTCACGAGCTTGGCCATTTCATCGTCGCGCGCTGGTGCGGTGTGCGGGTGCTGACGTTCTCGATCGGCTTTGGGCCCGAGATCGTCGGATTCAACGACCGCCACGGGACGCGCTGGAAGATTTCCGCGATTCCGCTGGGCGGTTACGTGAAGTTTTTCGGCGACGAGAACGCCGCCAGTGTGCCCGACCCGGCGGCCATCGCGGCGATGACCGAGGAGGAGAAGCGCCTAAGCTTCGTGCACAAGCCGGTTCTCCAGCGCGCCGCCATTGTGGCCGCTGGTCCGATTGCCAATTTCCTGCTGGCAATCGTGATCTTCGCGCTCGTGTTCATGACCTTCGGGAAACAGATCACATCGGCGCGAGTCGATTCGATTCAGCCGGACAGTGCGGCTACCGCGGCCGGCTTCCGGCCAGGCGATCTGGTGGTGGAAATCGACGGACGGCGCATCGAAAGCTTCACCGACATGCAGCGCATCGTGGCCGCGAGCGCCGGTCGACCCCTGAATATCACCATCGATCGCGGTGGCGTCCGCACCACCGTCCGGGCGGTTCCCGACCTGCGCGAGGTCAAGGACCGGTTTGGCAACGTTCATCGGATCGGTGTTCTGGGAATTAGCCGTTCGATGACGGCGGACGATGTTCGCACCGAGAAGGTCCCGCCCCTCAAGGCGCTCGCCATGGGCGTCGAGGAGACGTGGACCGTGATCGAGCGCACCATGGCCTATCTGGGCGGCGTGGTCGTCGGGCGTGAATCTGCCGACCAGCTCGGGGGGCCGATCCGAATCGCCCAGGTCTCGGGTCAGGTGGCGAGCCTTGGTCTCGACGCGCTGATCAACCTCGCCGCGGTCCTGTCGGTCTCGATCGGTCTCCTCAACCTGTTTCCCATCCCACTGCTCGATGGTGGTCACCTTTTGTTCTACGCGATCGAGGCGATTCGCGGCCGACCGCTGTCGGAACGCGCCCAGGAACTCGGTTTCCGCATCGGTTTAGCAATCGTCCTCATGTTGATGACCTATGCCACTTTCAACGACATCCTCCGCCTCATGTCTTCATGACCGTGGCCTATGGGCAACGCTTTGACAGTAAATGAGTAACGGGCGGGCGGATATGGTTCCCACGGGGGGCAAAAATCTTTAAAAACGGGGTGGTCGGCAGCGCCTGCTGGGCTGCCGAATCGCGGGCGGCGACAAAGACAAAATAGGGCGCGTTGCGCATGAAGCTCTGGGCGGGCGTATTTCGCAGAGTAAGCGTGGCCGTCCTGATTCTCGGCGGCATCATCGTCAGTACGACGGTGGTATCGCTCGCCACCGCCGGCAGCGCCGTCGCTCAGCAAATCGTCGTCCAGGGCAACCGGCGCGTCGAAGCCAGCACCATCCAATCGTATTTCCGGCTCAGGCCCGGCGAGCGGCTCGACGACCTCAAGATCGATAACGCCTACAAGGCTCTGGTCAACACCGGCCTGTTCCAGGACGTGCAAATCAGGCGCGCCGGCAATCAGATCATCGTCACGGTCATCGAAGCCGGCGTCATCAACCGGGTGGCGTTCGAGGGCAACAAGCGTCTCAAGGACGAGCAGCTCAACACCGAGGTACAATCGAAACCGCGCGGCACTTTCTCGCGCGCCACGGTCCAGGCCGACGTGCAGCGCATCCTCGAGATCTACCGGGCCGCCGGACGGTACGACATTAGGGTCGAGCCCAAGATCATCGAGCTGCCCAACAACCGCATCGATCTCATCTTCGAGATCACCGAGGGGCCGAAGACCACCGTCAAGAACCTCGTGTTCGCCGGCAACAGGGCTTTTTCCGACCGGCGTCTGAAGGACGTCATCAAGACGGCCGAGACGGGAATCTTGAGCTTCCTGAAGAACAACGACCTTTACGATCGCGACCGCATCGAGGCCGATCGGGAACTGCTCAGGCGCTTCTATCTGAAGAACGGCTTCGCCGACGTGCGGATCGTCTCCTCGATCGCCGAATACGACCCCGACCGCAGGGGGTTTGTCGTCACGTTCTCGATCGACGAGGGCGACGTCTATCGGTTCGGCGCCGTGGACATCCTGTCGAACGTCCACGATGTCGATCCCGGCGCGCTGCGGGCCCGGCTGCGCATGCGATCCGGCGCCGTGTACAATGCCGAGCAGGTCGAGAAGACGGTCGAGGACATGACCGTCGAGATGTCCAAGCGCGGCTATGCTTTTGCACAGGTGCGACCGCGCGGCGATCGCGACTTGGCGGCGCGCATCATCAACATCAGCTTCGTGCTCGAGCAGGGCGCCCGCGCTTACATCGAGCGCATCAACGTCCGCGGCAATACCCGCACCCAGGAGAGAGTGATCCGGCGCGAGTTCGAGCTCGCCGAAGGCGACGCTTACAATCGCGTGCTGATCGATCGCGCCGAGCGGCGGCTGAAGAACCTGAACTACTTCAAGACGGTGAGAATCAGCAACGAGCCCGGTTCGGCGCCCGACCGCGTCGTGGTCAATGTCGACCTCGAGGAGCAGTCGACCGGCGACTTCTCGGTTGCCGGCGGCTTCTCGACGGCGCAAGGCTGGCTGGCGGAAGTCAGCGTTGCCGAACGCAACCTGCTGGGCACCGGGCAATTCGCCAAGGCGGCGGTGCAATATGGCCAGTATTCGCGCGGATTCGAATTCTCCTACGCCGAGCCTTATTTCCTCGATTATCGGCTCCTGGCCGGGGTCGACGTCTTCTACAAGCAGACGCTCCAGAACAATTACCAGTCCTACGATTCAAGGACGGTCGGCGCGGGGCTGCGGGTCGGATTGCCGCTGCGCGAGGATTTGAGCATCACGCTGCGCTATTCCGCCTACGAGCAGAAGATCACGCTGCCGCCCGCCTTCAACGACTGCAACAACGTCAATCCGGACTTCGTGACCAGCTTCCCGACGCCCGACGCACTGGGGACGACCCCGGCGACAACGCCGCCTCCGGGCTTCGCCGGCCTCAACAACTGTTTCCTCAACGGCGAAGCCTCGCTCGCCATCAAGCAGTCGGTGTTGCAGGGATCGGTGTGGACCTCGCTCGTCGGCTACAATCTGGTCTTCAACGCGCTCGACAACAACAAGGCCCCGACCAGTGGACTTCTGGCCGAGCTGCGCCAGGATTTCGCCGGCGTCGGCGGCGACGTGCACTTCCTGCGGACCACCACCGACTGGCGTTATTACTACGAGGTCTATTCCGACATTGTCCTCCTGTTGCGCGCCCAGGGCGGCCACATCACCGGCTTCGGCAATCAGAGCGTCACGAACCCGGCAAGTGGCGTGACGATCGACAATCTGCCCGGCTTGCGCATGTTGGATCAGTTCTTCATGGGCCCCAATCTGGTGCGCGGCTTTGCCAGTTCCGGCATCGGTCCGCGCGACCTCACGCCCGGCACCAATTTCGACGCGCTGGGCGGCACCATGTACTGGGGCGCCACCGCCGAGCTCCAGTTCCCGATTCCGGGCGTGCCGAAGGATCTCGGCGTGCGTCTGGCAGTGTTCGGCGATGCCGGTTCGTTGTGGAATTATGGCGGCCCGACCCAGGCTCAGCTGCAGACGCTGTTCCTGGGCCAGACGATCACGCCTTCCGACGACAGCATGCGGGTTCGCGCCTCGGTCGGCGCCGGCATCCTGTGGGATTCGCCGTTCGGCCCGCTGCGGCTCGATTATGCGCGGGCCTTCCTCAAGGAGGAATGCGACCAGATCTCGGTCGCGGGCGGCCACCAGTGCGACAAGCTCCAGGCCATCCGGTTCGGCGGCGGAGCGAAATTCTGACCTCCGGCCGCCGTGCGTGTGCAAGGGTAGTCACTCCCCAGGGCTGCTGGTATCGTAACGCGGGATGACGGAGCCGGTGTTTTTCACGCGCCCGCCGGGGTTGACCGCGGGCGAAATTGCGGCACTCGCGGGGGCGGAGCCGCAAGCCGGGGCAAAGCTCGATCGGCGCATCACCAATATCGCGCCGCTCGATCGGGCGGGACCTGCGGACCTGACCTTCATCGACAATGCCAGGCTTGCCGACGAGCTCGCCTCCACCCGGGCCGGCGTCTGTCTGGCACAGCGCCGCTTCGCCGGCCGCGCTCCTCCCCACGTTGCCGTGCTTGTGGTGAAGGAGCCCTATCGCGCCTTCGTCACCGTTGCCCGCACGCTGTTTCCCGATGCCTTGCGGCCATTTTCCCTGTCGGAAACAGTCGGCATCGATCCCGGCGCCAGCGTGCATCCGAGCGCGCGACTCGAATTGGGAGTGACCGTGGACGTCGGCGCCAGGGTCGGCCCGCGCGCCGAGATCGGCACTGGGACCACCATTGCGGCCAACGCCGTGATCGGCGCCGATGTGCGGATCGGACGCAACTCATCGATCGGTGCGGGCGCAACCGTGTTCCACGCCCTCATCGGTGATCGCGTCATCGTCCACCCTGGTGTCCGCATCGGTCAGGACGGGTTCGGCTACGTGCCGGGCCGCAGCGGCCACGTGAAGGTGCCGCAGATCGGCCGCGTCATCATCCAGGACGAGGTCGAGATCGGCGCCGGAACGACGATCGACCGCGGCGCCAGCCGCGACACGGTGATCGGGGAGGGGAGCAAGATCGACAATCTCGTCCAGATCGGCCACAACGTCTCGATCGGCCGCCATTGTCTGATCGCCGGCCAGGTCGGCATTTCCGGCAGCTGCACGCTCGGGGACTATGTGATGCTGGGTGGCCAGGTCGGGCTTGCGGATCACATTGCGGTCGGCGAAGGCGCGCAGCTTGCGGCGCAGAGCGGGGTCATGCACGACGTGCCTGCCGGGCAGCAGTGGATGGGGACGCCGGCCAAGCCTGTGCGCGCCTTCATGCGCGAGTTTTTGACGCTCGCCAAGCTTGCGCGGGAACGCGGGCTTGCGCCCCGTTCGGGCGGCGGCGAGGCCGACGAGCAAATGCGATGAACAGCACGGATCAAACCCTGCCTCAGTTGGGACCGCAGGATATTATGCGGCTCCTTCCCCATCGCTATCCGTTTCTGCTGGTGGACCGCATCTTCGCGATCCGCAGCGATGAATCGTGCATCGGCGTCAAGAATGTCACGTTCAGCGAGCCCTTCTTTCAGGGCCATTTCCCCGGCAACCCGGTGATGCCCGGCGTGCTGCTGCTGGAGGGCATGGCGCAAACCGCCGGCGCGGTTTGCGGGTTCCACCAGGGACGGAGCGGTCCGGCCGCCAGGGTGTTGTTTCTCACCATCGACAAGGCAAAGTTTCGTCGTCCGGTCGTGCCCGGCGACGTCGTCGAATATCACATGCGCAAGATTGCCCACCGTCGGACGATGTGGTGGTTCCGCGGCGAGGCAAAAGTGGTCGGCCAGCTGGCGGCGGAGGCCGAGCTCGGCGCCATGATCGCCGACGAGTAGCGGGCGTCAAGGAATGGCGAGCATTCATCCGACGGCCGTAGTCGATCGCGGTGCCGAAATCGCAGACGACGCGCAAATCGGCCCCTATTGCGTCGTCGGTCCGCACGTCGCGATTGGCGAAGGCTGTTGCCTGCGGGCCCACGTGCACCTCACCGGGCACACGACGGTGGGCGCCAGAACCGCCATTGCGCCGTTTGCCTCGCTCGGCACGCCGCCGCAATCGGTCAAATATCGCGGCGGCCCGACACGGCTCGTCATTGGTCCCGACTGCGACATCCGCGAGGGGGTCACGATCAATATCGGCACCGAGGAGGGCGGCGGGCTCACCGAGGTCGGGGCGCGCTGCTTCCTCCTGGCGGGATCGCACGTGGGCCACGACTGCCACGTCGGCAACGACGTTACGCTCGCCAACAACGCCGTGCTCGGCGGCCACGTGACGACCGGCGATTACGTAGCGCTCGGCGGCCATGCTGCCGTCCATCAATTCGTGCGCATCGGCGAGAGCGCGATGATCTCCGGCGTCAGCGGGGTTGCCGGCGACGTGATCCCGTTCGCGCTGGCGATCGGCCAGCGCGCCGTTCTCGATGGATTGAACGTCGTCGGCCTGCGGCGCCGCGGCTTCGGCCGCGCCGATATCCATCGCTTGCGCAACGCCTACCGCGCGCTGTTCATGGGGCAGGGCGTCTTCCGCGATCGCCTGAGTGCCGTGGAGGGCGAGTTCGCCGACGATCCGCTGGTCGGCAAGGTGATCGCCTTCATTCGCCAGGCAGGCTCGCGGCCGCTCATGATGCCGTTCAACTCGACCGTCTCCGCGAGCGCCGGCGCCGACACGGTGTCATGAGCGAGGCGGACCGCGCGGTCAACGACGGCGCGCCGCTCGCCATCATCTGCGGCGGCGGCAATTTTCCCCATGCGGTCGCCGATGCGGTCGCGGCCAGCGGCCGCCGCATCATCCTGTTCGGATTGACCGGCTGGGCTGATCCGGCGGCGATGGCACGCTATCCGCATCATTGGGCGCGGCTCGGCCAGTTTGGGCGCTTCCGCCGGCTCGCGCGCGCCGAAGGCTGCCGCGAGGTGGTTTTCATCGGGTCGTTGGTGCGTCCTTCGATCGGGCAATTGCGTCCCGACCTGACGACGCTGCGGCTGCTGCCGCGCATCGTCGCCCTGTTCCGGGGTGGAGACGACCACCTCCTCACCGGTATCGCCCGCATTTTCGAGGAGCAGGGATTTCGCCTGCTGGGGGCCCACGAAGTGGCGCCGGAAATTCTCGTGCCTGAGGGAACGCTCGGACGCCATCGGCCGCTGGCGCGCGATCTCGCCGACATCGAGCACGGTCTTAAGCTGATCGCAGCCATCGGCCCGTTCGACGTCGGACAGGCCGTCGTGATTGCCGATGGTCGCGTCATCGCGGTCGAGGCGGCGGAAGGAACCGACGCCATGCTGGCGCGCGTCGCTGATATGCGTCGCGCCGGACGGATCGTTTTGCCTGAGCATGTCGGCGTACTGATCAAGGCGACGAAGCCCGGTCAGGACCGGCGGTTGGATCTCCCGTCGGTCGGCGCCAGCACGGTCGCGGCCGCTGCCGCGGCAGGCCTCGCCGGCATTGCCGTGGAGGCCAAGGGCGCCATCACCGACGATCTCGAGAAGCTGATCCGCGCCGCCGATGCCGCCGGCCTGTTCGTCGTCGGCGTGCCGGCGGGAGCGCCGCGAGCAAGCTCGTGACGGGCACAAGCCTCGATGTCTTCCTGGTCGCCGGCGAAGCGTCGGGTGACGTTCTCGGCGCCGGCCTGATGCGGGCGCTCAGGGACGTGCGGAGCGGGCCCGTCATGTTCCGCGGCGCCGGCGGCGCGCGCATGATCGAGGCCGGGCTCACGAGCCTGTTCCCGGCGCACGATCTCATGACCATCGGCATTGCGCCGGTCGTCGCCAAGCTGCCGACGATCCTGCGGCGCCTGCGCGAAACCGTCGCCGCCATCGTGGCCGCTCCGCCCGACGTGCTGGTCCTCATCGACGTGCCCGATTTCAGTCTGCGCGTGGCCCGTCTCGTGCGAAAACGCCTGCCGCATCTGCCGATCGTGAAATACGTGTCGCCCACCGTGTGGGTGTGGCGATCGGGACGGGCGCGCGCGATGCGGCGCTCGATCGACCTCGTCCTCGCGCTGCTGCCGTTCGAGCCCGATGTCCATCGCCGTCTCGGGGGTCCGCCGTGCGTTTATGTCGGCCATCCGCTGCTGGCCCATTTGAGCGCCCTGCGACCGTCGGCCGAAGAGGCGCGTGCGCGCGCGAACGAGCGACTGGTGCTGGCGCTCCCGGGAAGCCGTCGCCTTGAAATCCGCCGGCTCGGCGCGATGTTCGGTGAAGCGCTGGGCCAGGTGGCGCAGCAACGCGGCCCGATCGACGTGGTGCTGCCGACGCTGCCGCACCTCGTCGACGAGATCGCGGCGGCCACCTCCGGCTGGTCGATCCGGCCGCGCATCGTCAGCGGCGAGGCGGAGAAGCACGCCGCGTTTCGTCGTGCGCGGGCGGCGCTCGCGGCCTCGGGGACAGTGACGCTCGAGCTTGCGCTCGCCGGCGTTCCGCACGTTGCCGCCTATCGCATTTCGCTGATCGAAGGCTGGATCGCCCGCATGATCCTGCAGGTGCCGACCGTGATCCTCGCCAATCTGGTGCTCGGCGAGATGGTCGTGCCGGAATTCCTGCAGACCAAATGCACCGCGGCCAATCTCGGCCTCGCTGTGGTGGACATCCTCGACGACACGCCCGCACGCCGGCGGCAGCAGGATGCCTTCACGCGCCTCGATGAGATCCTCGGCACGGCCGACGTGAGCCCGAGCGAACGCGCCGCGCACGCTGTGCTCGACCTGCTGGCAAAGCGGATAGGTTAGTCGCCGGATCACTTCCGCCGCGAGATCGGCACGTAATCGCGGCGCGCGGCGCCGGTATAGAGCTGGCGCGGCCGGCCGATCTTCTGGTGCGGATCCTCGATCATCTCCTTCCACTGGGCGATCCAGCCGACCGTGCGCGCGAGCGCGAACAGCACGGTGAACATGGTGGTCGGGAAGCCCATCGCCTTCAGCGTGATGCCCGAGTAGAAGTCGATGTTGGGATAGAGCTTCTTGGAGATGAAATAATCGTCGTGCAGCGCGATGCGCTCGAGCTCGAGCGCCACTTCGAGCAGCGCATCGTCCTTGTGGCCGAGCTCGTTGAGCACCTCGTGGCAGGTCTTCTGCATGATCTTCGCGCGCGGATCGTAGTTCTTGTACACGCGGTGGCCGAAGCCCATGAGGCGGAACGAGTCGTTCGGATCCTTCGAGCGCTTGATGTATTCGGGGATGCGGTCGACACTACCGATTTCCGACAGCATCCGCAGCGCCGCCTCGTTGGCGCCGCCATGCGCCGGCCCCCACAGGCAGGCGCAGCCGGCGGCGATGCAGGCGAACGGATTGGCGCCCGAGGAGCCGGCCAGCCTGACCGTCGACGTCGAGGCGTTCTGCTCGTGGTCGGCGTGCAGGATGAAGATGCGGTCCATGGCGCGTGCGAGCACCGGATTGGGCTTGAACTCCTCGCACGGCACCGCGAAGCACATACGCAGGAAGTTGGTCGAGTAGTCGAGGTCGTTCTTCGGATAGATGAACGGCTGGCCGATCGAGTATTTGTAGGCCATGGCCGCGAGGGTCGGCATCTTGGCGATCATGCGGATCGACGCCACCATGCGCTGGTGCGGGTCGGAGATGTCGGTGGAGTCGTGATAGAAGGCCGACAGCGCGCCGACACATCCCACCATCACGGCCATCGGGTGCGCGTCGCGCCGGAACCCCTGGAAGAACCGGCTCATCTGCTCGTGCACCATCGTGTGACGGGTCACGCGATAGTCGAAATCGGACTTCTGCGCCGGGGTGGGAAGCTCGCCATACAGCAGGAGGTAGCAGGTCTCGAGGAAATCGCCGTGCTCGGCGAGCTGCTCGATCGGGTAGCCGCGATAGAGCAGGATACCTTCGTCGCCGTCGATATAGGTGATCTTGGATTCGCAGCTCGCCGTCGACGTAAAACCGGGGTCGTAGGTGAACATCCCGGATTGGCCATAGAGCTTGCTGATGTCGATCACCTCGGGGCCGATCGTGCCCGGAAATACCGGAAAGTCCCAGTTGTTGTTGCCGACATTTATGGCGGCGGTTTTGGTGTTGTCGCCCGTTTTGGCGTCCATGAGCGAACCTCGGGTGTGACCGAATGGGGAGACCTGACAACCGACGGCCGCGAATGCAGGTCGGTCAGGCCAGCATCAGCTGGATCCGGTGCGACGTGGGTATCGCATCCCCGTGTGCACTGCAAGATAGGTGCTGTGACGCACGGTGAGAAGGCCGTCAGGCCGAGGAAACGGGCACATTTCACGGATGCGCAGGAGCGCGCAGCGGTGACTGCTGCAGCGCGCTGTCGCGGCTCGCCCGGGGAGCGGCCTCGTACGAGCAGGCCTGGGCGTATTTCGCGAGATTGGCCTTGGTGATCGTCTCGGTGGGCAGGAAGCGGATCTTCTCCGGCTTCTTGCCGTCGAAATAGTCCTTCACCAGGCTGGCTGTGATCTTTCCTTCTTCGACCGGCAGCTGGACGATGGTGGCGACCATCTTGCCGGCCTCCAGGTTCTTGACGCCGGGTGCCTGGCAGTTCCCGCCCACGACGACGAGGCTGCCCGACGCCGTTCCCACTTTCACGCCGGCCGATTCCGCCGCCTGGATGGCGGCATTCGCCACCACGTCGTTCATGCCGTAGATGCCGTCGAGACCGCCCTGGCCGGCAAACCGCGCGAGCAGCTGACCGGCGGCGCGTTCCGCCACCGACGGGTTCCACTTGACGTCTTCCGTCACCACCACCTCGAAACCGGCATGCTTGGTCACGGTTTCCCGAAACGCCGTTTCGCGTAACGGCGCCTTGCCTTCGGCCATGGATCCGGCGAGGACAGCGACCTTGGCCTTGGCTCGGCCGGCGTCGGTGAGCGCCTTGACCATGGCGTCGCCGGTCAGCTCACCGAACTTGGTGTCATCGTAGCCGACGTGGAAGAGGTAGAGGTCCTGGGCGTTGTTGTCGTTGCCGACCATCGGGGCGACCACCAGGGCAACCGGAATTCCCGCACTCTTGACCCGGGTCAGGACGGGGATGATTGCCCGCTGGCTGATGATCTGCACGACGAAGAAATCGAATTTCTGCGCGATGGCGTCGTCGAGCTGCTGTGCCTGCAGGGCCGGGTCGAACGGGCTCGAATAGATCGTCACCTTCATGCCGTACTCGCCGGCGCTCGCTTCGAACGTGCGGCTGAGCGCGCCGAGATACTTGTCCTGTGTCGGTCCCATGAACATGGCGACGCGCTTGCCCTCGGCGGCGGCGCTCGCGGTGTCGGTCGCGCCGGCCACGCACCCCAGTGCCGCCAAGCCCAAGATCCACTGGAACATCTTTTTTCCTCCCATTGGCGCTCAGGCCGCGAGCTTGGCCACGCCGCCTCCAACCGATCCCAGCCTTTAGGATGCACAGAGAGAAGCTGGTGCGGCAATGCTATTTGTGCATGCCGCGGGCGCCGCGACGACTCCCGACGCCGCCTCACCCATGGCGATGCCTGCGTAGTCGCAGCGAGAGGCCGACAAGCAGGACCCCGAATGCGAGCGAGTAGACGCCGATGATCCAGACGAGGGCAAGCGCGCCCGCGCCCGGCGCGATCAGCACGATGATGCCGAAGATGACCGACAAGGCGCCGGCCAGGATCAGCCACCATTCATTGTCGATCTCTTTTCGCAGCTTGATCGCGCCGACGATTTCGAAAATGCCATGCGCGATCGCCCAGCCGCCGATGAAGAAGATCAGCACCAGGGCGGTGACGCCGGGCCACAGGAAGGTGACGAGGCCGGCCAGAATCCCCAAGATGCCCACGACGACGAGCCACCATGTCGGCACCGGCTTGGCGCCCCCGGTGAAGGCTGCCGCCAGCGCGCAGACCCCGTCGATCAGCGCATAGGCGCCATAGAACAGCACCAGCGTGATCAGCGTCAGCCCGGGCCAGACGAAGGCGAGCACCCCAAAAACGATCGCTGCGATGCCGCGCAGCAGGACGAGCCACCAGGCCTTTGCCAGCGCGTGCAGCATCGGCCGCGGGGCGGGAGCGATATCGGAATGTGCGACAGTCATCATTGCGAACCTCCCTTGCTTTCATCTACGAACAAGATGCGCCGGGGCGCTTCTTATCAAATGAGGTCGAGCTTCGCCGTTCGGTCGCCGAGCTTGTCGGCCGGCTTCGTGGTGCTGAGGCTACGCCTTGGCGATGCGCCGCGCCTCCTGTTTGTGTCCCGCTTCGAGCATATTCCGACGGTAGTCGATCAGGTGCTCCAGCCGATGCGTCGCCAGGCTCAAGCCGGCGGCATCCGCGGCCTGAATGTTGGTTGACGAAGACTCGCGGGTCGGTTCGTCTCACGCCGCCGAGGCGCGGTCGCCGCGCCGCTCGCGGAACGCATCGACGATCAGCGGGTTGGCGCCGCGCTCGGTCAGCAAACGGCGGAGCGCGTTACGATCGGTGGCGACTCCGGCCAGGCGATGGCCGGCGAGCCCGTCCGGGAGAGCGGCAAGCGTGCTGCCGGGCGCCAGCGTGGCGACCAGGTCCTGCAGTTCCTTGAGCACAAAGCGATAGCCGCC
>JBJMSU010000042.1:0-9547 GCA_045801465.1 Xanthobacteraceae bacterium
GAGGGCGGCTGGGTCAAGCTCAACGGAACTGAGCCGAAATCTGCTCGATGACGCGAGCCACGGTAATGCCATCCGCGCGGCCGGCAAAGCTCACCGCCATACGATGCCGCAACACCGGCGGCGCCAGAGCGAGCACATCGTCGACGGATGGGCTGAACCGGCCGTCGATCAGCGCCCGGGCACGGCACGCCAGCATCAAGGCTTGGCTTGCCCGGGGCCCCGGTCCCCACGAGACAAAGCGCTTGACGCCATCAACGGCCGACTCATCGGGTCGCCCCGAACGAACCAGCGAGAGGATTGTTTCGACGATGCTTTCTCCGACCGGGATGCGGCGCACCAGCCGTTGCGCCGCTTGCAGCTCGGCGACGTTCATTGCCGGCCGGGGTCGGTCTTCGGCAATTCCGGTCGTGGCGATCAGCATCTGCCGTTCGGCTTCGAGGTCGGGATAGTCGACATCGATCTGCAGTAGGAAGCGGTCGAGTTGAGCCTCGGGCAGCGGGTAGGTGCCTTCCTGCTCGAGCGGGTTTTGCGTCGCCAATACGTGGAACGGACGGGGCAATGGGTGGTATTGACCGGCGATTGAAACGCGGCCCTCCTGCATCGCCTGCAACAGTGCGGATTGGGTGCGCGGGCTGGCGCGGTTGATCTCGTCCGCCATCAGGAGCTGCGCAAAGACCGGGCCGGCAATGAAGCGGAAACTGCGCTTGCCGCCGGGGCTTTCCTCCAGCACCTCGGTCCCAAGAATGTCGGAGGGCATCAGGTCGGGCGTGAACTGGATGCGCCGCGCGTCGAGCCCCAGCACGATGCCCATCGTTTCGACGAGCTTGGTCTTGGCGAGGCCGGGCACGCCGACGACCAGCGCATGGCCGCCGGACAAAATCGTGATCAGGGCCCGTTCGACCACATGTTCCTGGCCGAAGATCACGCTGCCGATGCCGGCTTTCGCCGATCGCACGTGCGCGGCCGTCGATTCCGCGGCCCGCACGATTATGTCTTCAAGTTTCTCAAGCCCTTCGCCGCTCGGCACCGCCATCGCGCGCACTCCTGTCTTACCCGTAATCGTCAAAACGTCGTCGTTATGGGTCAAGAACTCAAATTCTGCCATGCAACAACTTTGCCAGCCACGAATTGATCCGGCCGCATGACTGATTCCCGGCGGGTACAAGCTTACGCTATTTTCTCATAGAGCCCGATTCCGTATTCCATCATCACGATCGCGCGAGCCAAACATCCTGGCAGTTGTGTAGGATAGCGCCAATCATGGCGAAAGAAATGCACCCTAAGGAGGCCGGCCTCGACGGCATCGCCGGTGCCGCCAAACAGGCGGCCCGCAAAGGACCGCCGCCGGTACACCTGTGGAATCCGCCGTTTTGTGGTGATCTCGACATGCGGATTGCCGCCGACGGGACCTGGTTCTATCTCAAGACGCCGATCGGGCGTCCTGCGCTGGTCAAGTTGTTCGCCTCTGTGCTCAAACGCGAGGGTGATCATTACTACTTGGTAACGCCGGTGGAGAAATGCGGCATTGTGGTCGATGATGCGCCATTTCTCGCCGTCGAAATGCGGGTCGAAGAGGGCGACACCGCACGGACGTTGCACTTCCGCACCAATGTGGATGATTGGGTGGCCTGTGGCGCAGGCCATGCGTTACGCTTCGAACCCGAGTCCCATTCGGGCGGCCTCAAGCCCTACCTGCACGTACGCCGCGAGCTGTGGGCCAAGGTGACACGGGCCTTGTTCTACGATCTCGTCGAGCTTGGAGAAGAACGCGACGTCGGCGGTGCGCGCATGTTCGGGATTGCTTCGGGAGGTGAATTCTTCGTCATGGCGCCGGCCGAGCATTTGAGGGAATTCGCCTGAGATGAGTACCGCTGCGGCGATCGGCCGCCCGGCAACGGGCCGCGAGCTCTTCGACCGCGCCCGCGCCGCGCTCGCGCTCGACGTGCCACCCGGGCTCAACGACCCCACCATCACGCCGCTCCGTGGCGATCATGACGTCGATCCGGTGATGCGCGCGATTGCGGCGGTGCGCCCGATTCGGCCGGCCGCGGTTCTGGTTCCCATCGTCGAACGAGAGGAGCCGACCGTACTGTTGACGCAGCGCGCCACCCACCTGCCGGACCACGCCGGACAGATTTCCTTTCCCGGCGGCAAGATCGAGTCCGACGACGAGAGCCCGCTCGCCGCCGCCTTGCGCGAAGCCGAGGAGGAAATCGGCCTGGAGCGGCGCTTCGTCGATCCGATCGGGTATCTCGATCTCTATATGACGACGCTGGGCTATCGCATCGTGCCGACGATCGCGCGGATCGAACCTGGCTTCCGGCTCAACCTCAACCGGTCGGAGGTGGACGACGCCTTCGAGGTGCCGCTCGCATTCCTGATGGCGGAGGAAAATCACAAGCTCCACAGCCGCGAATGGCAGGGCATGACACGGACCGTGTATGCGATGCCGTTCGGCGAGCGCTACATCTGGGGCGTGACCGCGGGCATTTTGCGGAACCTGTACGAGCGGATCTACCGGACATGATCCGTCCCGTTCTCACCGAGCTGGCGCTGTTCCTGATGCCGTTCGTACTCTACGCCATATTCCTGTTGGCGACGCGGGCGGACGTGCTCCACCCGGATTCGTGGAGTTGGTCGACGATCGCGTCGCTCACGATCGCGGCGCTCGTCCTGGTGGTCGGCAGCTTCGTGGTCGTTGCGCAGTTCTCCGGGGCGCCGCCCGGCTCGACCTATGTGCCGGCGCACATCGAAGACGGCAAGTTCGTGCCGGGGACGACGCAGTGAGTGCGAGCGATCCTGCCGGTGCAATCACGGTCGAGAGCCTCGCTCGCGCCGAGTGGCTCAAACACGGCTCGCTCGCAGAGCTTCTGAGCGTGCTCAACCGCCACGGCGAGGAGGCGCGCGCGATTGGCGGCGCCGTACGGGACTCGCTGCTGGGCAAGGACCCGGTCGAGATCGACGTCGCCACTACGGCGCTGCCGCCCGAGGTGATCCGGCGCGTCGCGGCGGCCGGCTTCAAGGCGGTGCCGACCGGCATCGACCACGGCACCGTGACGGTGGTGATCGAAGGCCATCCCTTCGAGGTGACGACGCTGCGCGAGGACGTCGAGACCTACGGCCGGAAGGCCAAGGTGCGCTTCGGCCGCGACTGGAAGGCCGATGCCGAGCGGCGCGACTTCACCATCAACGCGCTGTCGGTCTCGCCGGACGGGACGGTGCACGACTACGTCGGCGGCCTTGCCGATCTCGCCGCACGCCGCGTGCGCTTCATCGGCGATCCCGCCACGCGCATCGCCGAGGACTACCTGCGCATTCTGCGCTTTTTCCGCTTCCACGCCGCGTTCGGCGAAGGGCTGCCGGACGCGGCGGGCTTAAGCGCCGCGATCGCCGCCCGCGACGGCATGGACATGCTGTCGCGCGAGCGGGTGCGCATGGAACTCATCAAGCTCATCATGGCGCCGCACGCGGTGCGCACCTCGGCGGTGATGGCGGAGGCCGGCCTGCTCGGCCGCGTGCTGGGCGGCGTGCCCCTGCTCGCCGGGTTCAGCAACATGACCAAGCTCGAAGCCGGCCTCGGCCTTGCTGCCGATCCGGTGCGCCGGCTGGGCGCGCTTGCCGTGCAGGTGGTCGAGGATGCCGAGCGACTGTGGCAGCGGCTGCGTCTCTCCAATGCCGAGCACCAGCGTCTTGAGTCCATGGGGGACGGCTGGTGGCGCGTCGCGCCGACATCGGAAAGCGAGAGGGGGCGAGCGCTACTCTATCGTCTCGGGCCGCAACGGTTCACCGATCGCGTCCTCCTCGCCTGGGCGCGCTCGCAGAGCGGCGTGACGGATGCCGCCTGGCACGAGCTTGCGACGTTGCCGGCACGCTGGCGCGCGCCGGCGTTCCCGCTCAAGGCCGCAGATTTCACCAAGCGCGGCGTGGCCAAGGGCCCGCAACTCGGCGCCGCCCTGCGAGCGGCCGAAGAGGCCTGGATTGCCGCGGACTTTCCCGCCGCCAAGGACGCCTTAGCCCAGATCGCCGAGGCGGCGATCCGGGATACGGGCCCGGCATAAAGTACTCGCCCTACTCCGCGGCTTGCATGTCGGCCAGTTCGGCAGCTCCCGCCTGCATGGTGGCGGCGAGCACGCCATAGACTTTGGTCCAGGCATCCCGGACCTCCGGCGTGAAGGCGTCGGCGAGCCCGCGCTCCAGCGTCCACATCAGGACCTCGCCCACTACGTTGTAGTCGGCGGCGCGCGCGCCATAGCCGACATGGCGGGCGCCCAGCGCCTTGACCTTGGGGACGAGCGCCTCGAGATCGTTCAGCCCGCCGACGGCCGTCGCCAGCATCCCCATGAGTTTCAGCTTCTGCGCCCGCAGGTCGGCCGGGAAGATCCGCCGCAGCTGCGGAGCCACCTCGAACAATCGGTCATAGAACAGATCGGCGGCGGCGTTCTTGATGGGCACGACGCGCGCAAAGCTCGCGCGCACGAGCATGATATCGTTGGCGGTCAGCATATCATTTCCTCGACACTGGGTTCGACGGTTGTGTCGCGGCCAGGCCGGGATTTGTTCATGGCGCCGGCTACGCTCTTCCGGACGACTCGCATTCGCAGTCGACACGCCATAGATTTTGGCCGGAGCACGCCATGAACCCGCCCCGCCGACCAGCCGATCTCGCCAGCCGGGCCGCAGCCGACTTTGCTCGCCGTCGGCGCGACCATGCCTTCCGCCGCGAGACGTTCGCGCTGCCGCGCGAAGCCGCGCGCGAGAAGGCGCGCGAACTGTTCCGGCGCTTTCCGAAGGCGGCCTATATGACCGAGATCGAATCCTGGCGCGAGCTTGCGGACGGCCGCATCGAGTTCACCATGCGCCGGCTGCCGAGCGCCGATTGAGGAGCTTCGATGCGCCGATTTTGGCGCGGCCTCGTCATCTTTCTCCTCGGTGCCGTGCTCGGCACCGCCTTCGGGGTTGCGCTCGGTTTCTTCTTCTTTCCCTTCGTGTTTCCTCCGCCGGCCGCCATGGAGGAACTGACCGATCGATCGCCGCTCGTCGCGACCGGCACCTTCGTCCACGCCAACCCGTCCGATCCGGTGCATTGGGGACGCGGCAAGGTGAGCGTCTATGAGCGCGCCGTCTTCCTCGAATCCGATTTCGAGGTCGGACCCGGGCCGGCCTTCCATGTGCTGCTCGTGCCGAAGCCGGCCATCCGCAGCTCCGCTGACGTGAAAGATCTGATGTATGTCGATCTCGGCGGCGTGCGTTCCTTCAAGGGCAGCCAGCGCTACGCGATTCCCGCCGGCGTCGACCTCAAGAGCTACCCGAGCGTGGTGATCTGGTGCGAGCGCTTCAGCGTGCTGATCTCGCCGGCCGACCTCACGCCGGCATCGCGATGACAAATCAGAATTGATCCATTCACGAGTCCGCATTGCCCGCCGCATTCGCCGACATCTCCGTCCTCCAGGTGCTGCTCGTTGCCGCGGTCGCGCTGTTTGCGTCGGTGATCGGCGGGGTTGCCGGTTATGGCACCGGCGCGCTCATGCCGCTGGTCCTGGTGCCGATGGTCGGCGCCGAGCCGGTGGTGCCGATCATCGCGATCTCGGCGCTGCTCACCAATACCGGCCGGGCGACGGCGTTTCGCACCTATGTGGACCGACGCCGCACCCTGATCGTGCTGGCGGCGTCGCTTCCGACCTGCATCGTCAGCGCCTACGGTTACACCAAGCTCACCAGCAGCGGCGCCATGCTGGTGATTGGCGCGATGCTCATGGCGACGGTGCCGTTGCGCTATTTTCTCAAGCACCGCGCCGTGACCTTCGGCGACCGCGGGCTCGCCATCGGCGCCGTCGGCTATGGGGCGGCCGTGGGCGGGACGGTCGGGGCGGGAGTGATCCTGCTCTCGATCCTGATGGCTGCGGGCCTGCAGGGCGCGGCGGTGGTGGCGACGGATGCCGCGATCTCGATCGTCATCGGAATCGTGCGGCTCGCCGTGTTCGGCGTGGCCGGTGTCGTCACGGCTCAGGTCCTCGCCTTCGCGCTGCTCATCGGCCTCATTGCCTTCCCGGGCGCGTTTTTGGCCAAGGCCTTCGTCGAGCGCATGCCGGTCCACGTGCACACCGCAATTCTCGACGCGGTGGTGCTGATCGGCGGCGCCTTCCTGGTGATCGGCGCGTTCACGCGCTGACCTCGTTTTGCCGGCGCAGCGAACGTGCGTGAGAAAAGAATGCTATGGTCTATCTTGCGCTCGCGAGTGCCTGGTGCCGAGATGATCCGACGCGCCGTTCTGGCCATGGCATTGCTGCCGGCTGCTGCCGCTGCCGCACAAGAGGCGTCAAAGGCGCCCTCGCCGCCCGCAGGCGCCGGTTCCCCCTCGATGCACGTCCACAACTATGGTGCTTTCGATCGCACCTGTCTGCGGTGGACGGACGGTTGCCGCACCTGCGCCCGCGATAGCGCCGGTCAAGCGACCTGCTCGAACATCGGCATTGCCTGCCAGCCCGCCGAGGTGAAGTGCGTTGCCCAAGGGCAAGAGCCGCAGCAAAAATGACGACGCTTTCATCAAGGACCGGCTACGGCCATTTCGCCACCGGCGGCATGGAGGAGAGGATCGACTCGACGTTGCCGCCGGTTTTCAGCCCGAACACCGTGCCGCGGTCGTACAGCAGATTGAACTCCACGTAGCGTCCGCGGCGGACGAGCTGCTCCTCGCGCTCTTCATCGTTCCAGCCGACCGCATAATTGCGACGCACCAGCTCGGGATAGATCTTGAGGAAGGCCTGGCCGACCGCCTTGGTGAAGGCGAAGTCGGCTTCCCAGTCGCCGCTCTCGAGCCAGTCATAAAAAATTCCGCCGATGCCGCGCATCTCCTGGCGATGCTTGAGAGTGAAGTATTCGTCGCACCAAGCCTTGTACTTTTCGTAGGGCGCGACGCGCGCGTGCGCGTCGCACGCCGCCTTCATGGCGGCATGGAATGCCTTGGTGTCGGGGTCGTCCTGCATGCGGCGGATGTCGAGCACCGGAGTGAGATCGGCGCCCCCGCCGAACCAGGCTTTCGTGGTCACCACGAAGCGCGTGTTCATGTGCACCGCCGGCACATGCGGGTTCCACAGGTGCGCGATCAGCGAAATGCCGGAAGCCCAGAAGCGCGGATCGGCCTCGGCACCCGGGATGTCCTTGCGAAACTCGGGCGCGAACTCCCCGTGCACGGTGGAGACGTGCACGCCGACCTTTTCGAACAGCCGCCCGCGCATCATGGCCATGACGCCGCCGCCGCCGGGAGCGCCGGTATGATCGGCGCGGCTCCACGGCGTGCGCACGAAGCGACCGGGCTCGCCGCGGTAGAGCCACGCCGGCACCTCGTCTTCGAGCGCCTCGAGGCTTGAGCAGATGTCGTCGCGCAACGCCTCGAACCAGACGCGCGCGCGCGCCTTGTGCTGCTCGACGCGCATGGCATCGGGCGGCGCGGCCGAAGGTTCTGCGGGTTCCGGCGAGGCTGTCTTGGACCAGAGCTTCATGCGCGATCGACCGTACCGCTTACGAGGTCATCGCGCTCAGCATGGCACAGGCGCGGCGCATCCGCACCACCTGCGGTGGCTTCTCGACTATGGCGCTGAAAACCCGCCGGTCTGCCGCAGCGCCTCGCCGGCAACCATCGCGCAAGCCATGGCGACGTTGAGCGAGCGCAGGCCGGGCCGCATGGGAATGACGAGCCGGGCGTCGGCCGCGTCGTGCACCTCCGGCGGAACACCGGCAGATTCGCGCCCGAACATCAGCACGTCGTCGGCGCCGTAAGCATGGTCGAGGTACGAGCGCTCGGCGCGGGTGGTGACCAGGATGAGCCGCGCACCGGCACAGCGTTGCCACTCAGCGAACGCCGCCCACGAGACATGGCGGACGAGAGCGACCTCATCGAGATAGTCCATGCCGGCGCGGCGGAAGGCACGGTCCGATGTCGGGAAGCCGGCCGGCTCCACGATATGCGCCTCGACGCCGAGGCAGGCGCACAGGCGCAGGATGGTCCCGGTGTTCTGGGCGATGTCGGGCTGGTACAGGGCGATCCGCATACGGCGGATTATGCGACTTTTGGCCGTCGTCATGGGAGCGGGCTTGCACTCGTTCGGCAGGGGTGCCAATAGAACGCGCCGGATCGCGCCGCGACGGCCTCTTCAGACGGTTGCGGCAGTGACCCGCTCGCCCGGGTGTCTTCAGCGGTGTTGGAGGCATTTGCGGTTCCTCACGCGAGCGGAGGACCGGCACGACGAGGAGCTGGCAGTTGAGCGCGACCACCGTATCTTCGGCCGAACACACACGCCGGGACTTCATCTATATTGCGACCGGGGCGGTCGCGGCGGTCGGAGCCGCCGCCACGCTGTGGCCGTTCGTCGCGCAGATGAATCCCGATGCATCGACGATCGCCGCCGGCGCGCCCGTCGAGGTCGATCTCGCCCCCATCGCGGAAGGCCAGGTCATCAAGGTCTTCTGGCGCGGCAAGCCGATCTTCATCAGCCACCGCAGCAAGGAAGAGATCGGCGCGGCGCGCAAGGACGACGACGCCAACCTGCCGGACCCGCAGCCCGACGCCAAGCGCGTCAAGCCGGGACACGACCAGTGGCTCGTGCTGGTCGGCATCTGCACCCATCTCGGCTGCATCCCGATCGCGCATCAAGGCGACTACAATGGCTGGTTCTGTCCGTGCCACGGCTCCCAATACGACACGTCGGGCCGCATTCGCCGCGGACCCGCGCCCGCCAACCTGCCATTGCCGCCCTATGAGTTCGTCTCCGATACCAAGATCCGGATCGGCGAAGGCGCGACCGCCTAGAGCGGCTTCACATCGGATGGAGTCTGAAACCGTCCTTGCTTTTCAGTTGTCGTATTTTCTCAACGCGAACCGGTGGCCACTTCGCTTGAAAACGCTCCCAACCTGCAGGGTTTCTCCATGAGCGGACATCCGACCTACCAGCCGCAAAGCGCGTTCATGCGGTGGTTCGAGCGGCGATTGCCGATCGTCAGTCTGATCTATTCGTCGTTCGTCGCGTATCCGACGCCGCGCAACCTGAACTACTGGTGGACGTTCGGTGGCATTCTCGCCTTCATGCTCGGCGCGCAGATCGTCACCGGCGTCGTGCTGGCGATGCATTACACGCCGCACGTCGACTTCGCCTTCAATTCCGTCGAGCAGATCATGCGCGACGTCAATTACGGCTGGCTGCTGCGCTACCTGCACGCCAACGGCGCGTCCATGTTCTTCCTCGCCGCCTACATCCACATGTTTCGCGGCATGTACTACGGCTCCTACAAGGAGCCGCGCGAGGTGCTGTGGATCCTCGGCGTGATCATCCTGTTGCTGATGATCATGACGGGCTTCATGGGCTACGTGCTGCCGTGGGGACAGATGAGTTTTTGGGCGGCAACTGTCATCACCAACCTGTTCTCGGCGATCCCGCTGTTCGGGGAATCGATCGTGACCTGGCTGTGGGGCGGCTATTCGGTCGGCAATCCGACGCTCAACCGCTTCTTCTCGCTGCACTACTTGTTGCCGTTCGTGATCCTCGGGGTCGTC
>JBJMSU010000174.1:0-11015 GCA_045801465.1 Xanthobacteraceae bacterium
ACACCATCTCTGGCGGTGGTCATGAGTCCCCGCTTTCGCGCATAGGCGGCAAGATAACGAGTGAACGCGATCCCGTGGTTCGAGACGCGTCGCTTCGCGACGCTCCTCACCATGAGGGATGGCTACGATGGGCCTCAAATATACCTCATCCTGAGGGCGGCCGAAGGCCGCGTCTCGAAGGATAGAGGTCGTTCACTCCGGTGCTGGGCTTATGTTAGCGCCTATGCGCTTTCGCGGAGACGACGAGTTCGTCAATCGGTTGCCGGCTTCTCGGCAGGACGCACGGCCACACTCGATCGCACGGCATCGCCGCGCAGGAGGGCCAAGTACAGGCCTGCCGAGCAGGCGATGGCGCCATACTGAACCGCCAGGTTCGGCACCGCCATGGCCAGAGCCGCCAGGGCAAAGACGCCACGCAGGCCCCAAGGGATCGGGCGCTGTCGCACGTATCCGTGCAACACGAGCGATGACGTGATCACCAGAGCCGTGCAAACGGCCGTGTCGGACAGGATATGGAAGACGCTCCCCTGCATCAGGATGCCGTTGTTGAATACGAAGAAGAACGGCACCACGAAGCCGCCGACCGACAGCTTGCAGGCATAGGGCGCGAGCTTGAAGGGATTGGCTCCGGCGATCGCCGCCGCCGCAAAGGCCGCCACCGCCACCGGCGGGGTGATCGCCGACAAGCTGGCGTAGAACAGCATGAACATGTGAACGTCCATGGCCGGCAGGCCGAACTTCCCGACGAACAGCGGGACCAGCAGCGCCACGCCCATGATGTAGGTGGCGGTGGTCGGCATTCCGGTGCCGAGCAGGATCAGCACGACGCCGGCAAGTATCAACGAGGGCACCAGCAGCCCGGCGGAAAACTGAAACAGGAGCAGCGTGAACTTGCCGGCGAGGCCGGTCAGCTCGATGGCGCCGATGATGATCCCGCCGGCCGCCACCGCGGCGGTGAGCGGCACCATGGCGAGGCACGTCTCGACGCAGGCTTCGACGAAACGGCGCGGACCGATGGCGGTGTCGCGCCGCAGCCAGCTCGCCAGCACGACGGACAGGGCCGATCCGGCTGCCACATAGGCGGCGGAATAGCCGGCGACGAGGAGCCATAACAAGACCATGATTGGGATCAGGCTCGGCCAGTTGCGGGCGAGCGCAACACGCAAGCCCACGATCTCTTCCTCCGGAACGCGGCCAAGATTGAGGCGCACGGCCTCGAAGTGCACCAGAGCAAAGACGCCGAGATAGTAGCCAAGCGACGGCAGCGTCGCGTACCAGGCGATGAGGTAATAAGGAAGGCCGGTGAAGTCCGCCATCAGGAACGCGACGGCGCCCATGACGGGCGGCAGCAAGGCGCCGCCAATGGAAGAGGACGCTTCGATGGCGCCGGCGCGCTCGGCCGACAAGCCGATGCGTTTCATGATGGGGATCGTAATAGGGCCGGTGGTGGCGACATCGGCGACCGGGCTTCCCGATACGGTGCCGTAGAGCGCGCTCGAGACGATGCAGGCCTTGGCAGGTCCGCCGACACTGCGGCCAGTGACCGCCGCGGCCACATCGAAGAACAGCTGCGCGCCGCCACTGATCACGAACAGGTTGCCGAACAGCACGAACAGGAACGCGTATTTCGCGGCGACGTAGACCGGATCGCCGAACAGGCCGTCGGTGCCGATCGTCTGCATTTCGAGGAAATACGTGTAGCTGATGCCGGAGTGACGGAAACTCCCCGGGATGAGCTGGCCGAACGCCACATAGGCAAGCAGCACGAGCAGGACGGAGGTCAGTCCGAAACCCACCGCGCGCCGGCACAGCTCGAGGCAGAGGACGAAGAGCGTCGTGCCGGCGATGATATCCACCTGCGACAGCGCGGAGAAACCGGTCACCCAGTTGGCGTAGCGCTGCTCGTTGACGACGAACCAAAGAGTCGCCGCAAATGCCACGGCGGCGAGGAGGTAATCGAGCAGCATCAGCCGCTCGATCTTCAGGTGCGCAGTCGTCGTCAGGAATGAGATCGGCAGCAGGAGGAGAAGATAGTACAGCACCTGCAGCTGCTGGGTCGCGGTCGCGTACAGCGCAAACCAGCTGATCACCACGATCGCCAGCACCGAAAGCACCGCGAGCAGGGCGCCGGTCGCTCCGCCCGGGCGCACCCGCTGCGTCTCGCCCAGCAACTCCATCCAGCGATTGGTCGCGGCGCGCCAGCCGCGGCCCTCAATCTCGCTCAAGGCACAATCCCCGGGGCAAGGGCATCAAGAGCCTCGCCCTTGCCGGCACATTCCAATGGGCCCTCACTTCAGCGTCCCGGCTTCGCGATAGAACCGCTCGGCGCCGGGATGATAGGGGAGCTGGGTCGGGTTGCGCACCACCTTGTCGATCGCGAACTGGGCCAGCGACGGATGGATCGAGCGCACCCGGTCGGTGTTGTCGGCGAGCGCCTTGACGACCTTGTAGACCGTCTCGTCCGGCACGTGCGCGCCGGCCAGGACGGCATTCCACTGCACGATGGTGACGTCATCCTGTGCGACGAACGGATAAATCCCTTTCGGCACCGTCAGCGTATCGTAGCTCCAGCGGCCCGCCGCCGCCTTGATCTTATCCGGATCGCCCGCGATCCACATGAGGGGCCGGCCGCGCGCGATGTCGGTCACCTCCGCGGTGGGCAGGAAACCGCCGTTGATGAACACGTCGATCTTGCCGTCGCGCAGCGCATCGAAGCCGCCGGCCGCGTTGCTGCGGAACACGGTAGTCCCCTTGGTGACCTCCTCCTCCTTGATGCCATAGGCATCGAACAGCGCAACGTACATGGCGATCGTCGACTGCAGGTTGGCGAGCTGGTTCACATGCAGCCGCATCTGCGGCTTCTTCGCCGCGATGTCGGCAAACGACGTAATGCCGTTGCGGTCGGCCCAATCCTTGGTCATCAGGCTGTGCACGACCAGCCCGTTGTGCAGCAGCATGACGAACTTGAACTTGCCCTTGAGCGACTCGGTGAAGGGCTTCGTGCCGTCGAGCGCATAGGCAATCTCCGGCGCCCCGCCCGTGAAGGAGAAGTCCGATTGGCCACGCGAAATGTTCAGGATCCCGCCGGCCGGGCTGCCCGGCTTGTAGGTCGCGGCAGAGCCCGGATAGACCTCGCGGATGATGCCATTGACGGCTTCGGCCACCACCTTGAAGTAGCCGCTCGCCGTCGCTCCATCGAGCGTATAGTCGATCGGCTTTTTGTCGTTGAAGTCGGCGCACGCCGGCAACGCCGCCAGCACGGTCATGGACGTCGTGAGCATCGCCTGCACCAAACGGCGAAACCTCATGCGTTCCCCCCGATCTGGTCCCGTGCATGCGGGACCGTCATTGTACGCTGCGCATTGTAGAGGGCCTCGATCGCGGGCGGCAAGAACGCGGCCTTGATCTTTCGAGGCGATTGTCAGCCCACCGATGCCGGCACGGCACGCTGTGCGGTTTCCTCCGCACGCAGCGCCGGTATCACGTCGGCGGCGAACAGCGAGACCGAACGCAACGTCTCGTCCAGCGTGAGGTCGCCGAAGGCGAATTGTCCGACCACGTAGTTGCAGCCCGTGTCGTCAAGCTGTGAGCGAAGGAACTGGCGAACCGTTGCCGGCGCGCCGGCGATCCCCTGGCCGCGCGCGATCAGCGTCTCGAAGTCGGCGGGCCGCGGATGCATCTGCGAGCGACCATGCAGTCGAAACAGGTAGGTGAAGCTTGCGTGCCATTTTGCGTAGGCACGCCGCGCGATCCGCAGCGCTTCCTGGTCGGTCGGCGCGACGACGATGAAGCGGCCGAGGCCGAGCTTCGGAAGGGCTGCATCGGGGCGGAGCCGCGTCCAGGTGGCGCGATATCGCTCGCTGCACGCCCGCGTGTCCGGCGGCGGATCGAGGCTCATCGTATTGAGGCTCCTGACGGCTGCGCGCTCGGCACTGTCGGGCGAGTGCACGCCGTACCAGATCGGCGGGTGTGGCTTCTGCAGCGGCGCGATTTCCATCGGCACGTTGCTGAAGGAGAACCTCTTGCCCTGATGGTTCACCGCGCTTCGGGTCAGACCCTGAACCACGAGCTCCAGGCCTTCCGCATAGACGTCCTGCGCGGCCGCCGGATCTTCCCCGTAGTACGCAAGCTCGATGGGCGACGAACCGCGGCCGAAGCCGATGTCGAGCCGCCCGCCGCTCAGGTGATCGAGCATGCAGATCTCCTCGACCAGCCGAAGCGGATGGTGCAGAGGCAGGGCGAACACCATTGGGCCGAAGCGCAGCCGGCGCGTGCGCTGCGCAACCGCGCTGAGGAATACGCTGGGCGACGGCGCCATGCCGAGCGGGGTCGAGTGATGCTCGGCCAGATGGTAAGAATAGAACCCCGCCCGGTCATAGGCTTCGACGAGCTTGAGGCGGTCCTCGTAGTAGGCGGCGAGCGGCAGATCGTTTCGGTCGAGGTGATCGAAAATGCCGAATTCCATGCTCGCCATTCCTGCGCGGCGCCGCCCGCTTGCCCTTCCAAGTCGGCGCCGACCCAAGCACAGTTCACGCTGAATGCCAATCATCGGCGCATGCGCGCTACGGCGATGTCGGCCCTAGCAGGACTCGACAAAGGCGATTGCCTTCACTCAATCTATTGGACTTCGAAGCATCGGGAGCCATGATGATGCGCGTCACTCGTTTGTCGGCCTGTCTCTTGCTGCTTGCCGCCATGGTGCCGGCCAGGGCGGAGTATCCGGACCGCAGCGTTCGCATCGTGGTGTCGGTGGCGGCGGGCGGCGGCATCGACGTCATGGCGCGCATGCTGGCGCAGAAGCTCGGCGAGCGATGGGGCCAGCAATTCGTGGTCGAGAACCGGGCCGGCGCGGCGGGCGTGATCGGCACCAAGGCGGTGATCATCTCGCCACCCGACGGCTATACCCTCCTCTACACGCCGAGCAGCCTGTCGCTGGCGGTCGCCGTGCACAAGACGCCCCCCTACGACGTCGGCAGCGATCTCACGCCGATCATCAATGTTGCGGTGAGCCCTTACGCCCTGGTCGTTCACAACTCGGTTCCCGCGAATAATCCCCAGGAGCTCATCGCCTATGCGAAGGCGAACCCCGCCAAGCTCAGCTACGGCTCCGCCGGCGTCGGCAGCGCCTCGCATCTTGCCGCCGAGCTGTTCAAGAGCATGGCGGGCATCGAGATGGTGCACGTGCCCAACAAGGGCATGAATCCCGCCCTGGTCGACCTGATGGGCGGCCAGGTCCAGGTGATGTTCGGCAGCGTGCCTGCCCTTTTGACCGAGAAGTCGGATCGCGTGCGGCCGATCGCCATGGCGGAGAAGAAGCGTTCGGCGCTGATGCCGGACCTCGTCACCATGGACGAATTGGGACTGAAGGGCTTCGAGGTGGGCAACTGGGCCGGGCTCCTCGGGCCGGCCGGCCTCGATCCCGGCATCGTCAAGAAGCTGCATGCCGAGATCATCGCCATCCTCGACACCGCCGACATGAAGGAGCGCATCAAGACTTTGGGCTACGATGTGATCGCCAGCAGCCCGCAGGAATTCGGCGCGCAGATGAAAGCCGACGTCGCGCGCTGGAGCGAGGTGGTCAGGCGCGCCAACATCCCGATGAATTAGCGTTCCGGCTACCGCCGCCCTGCCGCCGTTTTATCGCCTTTACGTGATCTGCATGCAGCCACCGTGTTGCCGTGATAAGGGATTCTCCTTCCGGCTTCGGAGGGGGAGGGCCGTCATGCGACGAATGCTGGCAATCTCGATCATCACGATGATTGCGTCCGCGCCCATGGCCGCATCTGCCCAGGAGCGGGCCGGAGATGCGGCATTGGGGGCGGTGTCGGGCGCGCTGGTCTTCGGACCTGTCGGCGCCGTTGCCGGCGCCCTGGTCGGCTATGCGGCGGGACCTTCCATCGCTCGCTCGTGGGGTCTCAAGCGATCGGAACCGCGTCCGCTGAAATCGCAGGCCCGGCGAATCACGCCGCCAGCGACCAAGACGCGAGCCCCCACGCAGGACGCGCGCGCATCGAGCGCATCTACGCAAGCGGCCGCAACGAGTCCAGCGCCCCCGGCGCAAGCGAGGGACGCCCGCAACGCCATGCCGCCCGTTCAGACGTTGGAATGACGCGTCAGGGCTGATCGAGCTCGAGGCCCTCGGCCGCATAGCAGCCCAGCAGCACGGCGACGAGCGCCAGCACCAGCCCGATGGCGAGCGCGATTTCGATCATGCTCAGGCCTTCGCGTGCTGCCGATGGTGGTGATGCCGCCGCGCGAACTTGCGCCCGCCGCGCCAATCCCAGGTGACGATGCGGCCGTGCGAGCGTGGACGGATGTCGACGTGGATGAAGTTCGAGCGATAGCGGCCAACGCCGCCGAGCTCGGGCTGGTGCAGGGCCCAGGCGTGCAATCTGGCCGGACTGACCCCGGCGATGCGGATATCGGCGGCGCGGCAGTGGATGTGTTGCGAGGCATCGCCGACATAGCGTCCCTTGGCCTTGCGGCGATTGCCGTAGACGGCGCGGTTGTAGGACAACGGCCGGTATCCGGAGATCACCTCGACCGGGGTGTCGAACTCCCAGGCGGCGCGCCGCAGCACCACCCGCAGCGGCTCGGGGAACGGCGTGCCGTCGGCGCAGGTCAGGCGCACGTGCGGCCCTGCCGGCCTGATCAGGCTCTCCACATAAGTCTTGAAGATGTTGCCCATGAGGCCGAGCGGCCGTGTGATCTCGGTCGCCACCGCGGACGCAAGCTGGAACGTCTGGGCCGGCGGTTCGGCGGTGACCTCCGCATGCGCGGCTTCGGCCGCCTCCCTCTCCTCGATGAGCCGAGCGAGCTTGACGAATGCCTGGTCGAGCTGTGGCCGGGTGAGCTGGGCGACCTCGAGCCGCACCGGCACCACGCCGCGCTTGATCACACCGATGACACGCGCCGCGCCGCGCGTGAGGTCGATCGTCCGTCGCTTCCATTTCGCGGGCCGACGATCGTTGATCTCGACCACGACCGACTTGCCGTTGCGCCGGTTCACCACCTTGACGATCGAGCCCAACGGCAAGCTGAGGTGTGCGGCTTTCAGGGCGGTCTTGTCGAACTTCTCGCCGCTCGCAGTCACGCGACCGGAATTGTAGACGCTCGCCAGGTCGGTGTGAGGACGGGCTTGGGCGTCGGCTCCCATCAGGAGCAGAAAGGTGCAAATGACGACGGCCGTGTATTCGCGGAGCGACAGCATGACTCTCTCCCCATGCACGAAGGATTTCGTGGTTCGCCGCAAACCACGAACAAATCGCCTATCGCAAATTCATGAGGAAGTAGCGAGGGATACCGTGGATTAAGGTTATTACGTCCGGCGCTATAGCCTGGGCGCGAGGGTTAATACTGCTGCGTCATGGGTGCTATACAACGTTAATTCTGGTCGTGCGCGCCGCTTTGCACGTGCGCTCGGCGCATCGTGATCCTGGCTCAGGATCAGCCAAGCGCGCCCTTGGTCGATTAGCCTTGCTGACAGGCCTGGGCGGGCGCGTTATGGTTGCGCTGCACTGCAATAGGGCCGCGGATCCGGGCGATGGGCCGCGGCGGAGACACCCTCATGGAGCCGCAGAGCATCTTCGTGCTTCTGATCGTCGGTCTGATCGCCGGCTGGCTCGCCGGCAAGCTGGTGCGTGGCTTCGGTTTCGGCCTGATCTGGAACGTCGTCATCGGCATCATCGGCGCATTCATCGGCGTGGCGCTGCTGACGCGCGTCGGCGTGCGGCCGTTCAGCGGCTTCTTCGGCTCCATCATCAACGCCACCGTCGGCGCGCTGGTGCTGTTGTTCATCGTCGGCCTGGTCAGACGCGTGGTGTGACGATTTCGACGAACCGATGCGCGACAAGCCTTGGATCTTCCGCACCTACGCCGGCCATTCGGCCGCAACGGAATCCAACGCGCTCTATCGCAAGAACCTGGCGAAAGGGCAGACCGGCCTCTCCGTCGCCTTCGATCTGCCAACCCAGACCGGGTACGACGCCGATCATCCGTTCGCCAAGGGCGAAGTCGGCAAGGTCGGCGTGCCGATCGGCCATGTCGGCGACATGCGGGCGCTGTTCGACGGCATTCCGCTTGCCGAGATGAACACCTCGATGACCATCAACGCGACCGCCGCCTGGCTGCTCGCGCTCTACGTCGCGGTCGCCGACGAGCAGGGCGCGGCACGCGCAAGCCTTCAGGGCACCACGCAGAACGACATCATCAAGGAGTATCTTTCGCGCGGCACCTACGTGTTCCCGCCGGGGCCGTCCATGCGGCTGACCAAGGACGTGATTCTGTTCACGACTCGGGAAATGCCGAAGTGGAATCCGATGAACGTGTGCTCCTATCACCTGCAGGAGGCCGGGGCGACGCCGGTGCAGGAGCTCGCCTTTGCGCTCGCCACCGCGCAAGCCGTGCTCGACACCGTGCGGGCTTCGGGCGAGGTCGAGGCGAGCGCATTCGGCGATGTCGTCGGCCGCATCTCGTTCTTCGTCAATGCAGGGCTGAAGTTCATCACCGAGCTTTGCAAGATGCGCGCCTTCACCGAGCTGTGGAACGAGATCACGGCCGAACGTTACGGCGTCAACGACCCCAAGCAGCGCCTGTTCCGCTACGGCGTGCAGGTGAATTCGCTCGGCCTCACCGAGCAGCAGCCCGAGAACAACGTCACCCGCATCGTGCTCGAAATGCTGGCGGTGACGCTGTCGAAAAACGCCCGCGCACGCGCCGTGCAGCTTCCCGCCTGGAACGAAGCGCTCGGCCTGCCGCGGCCGTGGGATCAGCAATGGTCGCTGCGCATGCAGCAGATTCTGGCCTACGAGACCGACCTGCTCGCCTTCGGCGATATTTTCGACGGCTCGGCCGAAATCTCCGCCAAGGTCGCGGAGCTCAAGCGCGAGGCCAGGGACGAAATGGCCTATATCGAGAAGCTGGGCGGCGCCGTTGCGGCGGTCGAATCGGGCTACATGAAGCAGCGGCTGGTCGAGTCGAACATGCGCCGCGTCGAAGCGATCGAGCGCGGCGAAGAGACGGTGGTGGGCGTGAACCGGTTCGTCGAAAGCGAGCCTTCGCCGCTCGCCAGCGCCGCCGATTCGATCCTGACGGTTGCCGAGGAGGCGGAGAGCCAGCAGGTCGAGCGGCTCAAAGCATGGCGCGCGGCCCGCGACGGCAAAGCCGTGACACACGCACTCAACGAGCTCAGGCGCGCGGCGCGTGAGAACCGCAACATCATGCCGCCCTCGATCGCCTGCGCCAAGGCGGGCGTCACCACCGGCGAATGGGGATTTGCGCTGCGCGAAGCCTTCGGCGAGTATCGTGCGCCGACCGGTGTCGGCCGCGCCGTGCGCAACGACGCCCAAGGGCTCGACGATATCCGCGCCGAAATCGATCGGGTGTCGCGCAAGCTCGGTCAGCGCGTGAAGATCCTCATTGCCAAGCCGGGGCTCGACGGCCATTCCAACGGTGCCGAGCAGATCGCATCGCGCGCGCGCGACGCCGGCATGGACGTGGTCTACAACGGCATCCGATTCAGCCCGGCCGAGATCGTCGAATGCGCGCGCCAGGAACGCGTGCACGTCCTCGGCCTGTCGATCCTCTCCGGCGGTCACGTCCCGCTGGTCGCCGACGTGGTGGGACGCATGCGCGAGGCCGGCCTTGCCGACGTGCCGGTGGTCGTCGGCGGCATCATCCCGACGGAGGATGCCGGCATGCTCAAGGCCGCCGGCATCGCGGCGGTCTACACGCCGAAGGATTTCGAGCTCAACCGCATCATGGCCGATATCGTGCGCATCGTGGAGGAGAACGCCGCCTGATCGCGCCCGGCCTAGAGCGAGATGACTTTTCTTCGAATCGTCATCTCGCTCTAGCTTTGGTGGAGCATGATCTTTTCCGAAAACCGGTATCCACTTTTCGGGATCATGCTCTAGCTTTGAATTGTGCCGGCAGACTTCAATCCATCCGCGCCAATACCTGCTCCAGGTTTGCAAAGAACTGCTGCCATCCGTACTTGGCGCCCTGGTAGGCCTGCTGCTGATCCGGCCGGAAGCCCGACTGCTCCATGCGCAGGTGGGTCCCCGTGCTCGTAGGGGTGAGAGTCCAAGTGACGACACTCTCGAGACCATAGGCCGCCCACGTGTAAGACAGCGTTTTGTTCGGCTCGACTGCCAGGACCTGACAGTCGACAGCGCCCCAGTCTGCGCGAAGATTGAAACGGTGGTCCACGACCGGCTTGAAGTCGTTCTTCATGAGCCACTCCTCGATCAGGTGTGGTTGGGTGAGCGCGCGCCAGATCTTTTCCGGCGGAAAAGGTATCTCACGTTCGACAACGACGGAGAGCGCTTCGGTCGCAGTATTGGTCATTGGTCCATCCTTTTCAGCAAGTCTTCGAGGTGGGCGAACCGGCTTCACGACGTTCCTCAAGCCCTCTTTGGTCGCTTGTGAGAGCGGACGGGGCGAGCGGGAGCTCGCATCGACGTGTTCAATGTCACGGCGGCGCGAATGAGCGCCTTCAACGCCTTTTCGTCAATCTTGTCGCCCTCATGGAAATCGATGGCACGCCTGGTGTTGCCTTCGAGGCTGGAGTTGAAGAGGCCTGACGGGTCCTCCAACGAGGCGCCCTTGGCGAAGGTCATCTTCACGACAGTCTTGTACGTCTCACCGGTGCAGATCATTCCGGCGTGCGACCACACCGGAACCCCTCTCCACTTCCACTCCTCGACCACTTCGGGGTCGGCCTGCTTGATGAGAATTCGGACCCGAGCGAGCGTCTCGCCCCGCCAATCACTCAGCTCCTTGATTCTCGCATCGATCAGCTGAGAGGGAGAGGCTCCGCCGTTTGCTTCCTTCGAGCCGCTCTTCGCCGACTTCTTGGACGTCCTTTTGGCAGCTACGGAGAGCGTTTCGGTCGCGGGTTTGCTCATTGGTCCATCCTTTTGAGTAGTTGTTCGAGTTGGTCGAACCGGCTTTGCCAGAAGCCGGCCATTTGGCTTGTCCAGTCGATCAGCGGGGCCAAGGCGCCGAGCTGCGCG
>JBJMSU010000216.1:0-23589 GCA_045801465.1 Xanthobacteraceae bacterium
CCCGGGTGGGGTTCCATGGCCGATCGATCAAGTTCGCCTGCATCTCATTCGTGACAACGACGTAACGCGCTTCGTCGCTATGACCCCCACCCGGTCGGCCTTCGGCCGACCACCCTCCCCTTGCAGGGGAGGGATGGAACAAGCTGCGCCGCCCGTATCTTCAATGCCGGGCCCGATCATTCGATGAACTCACCAAGGGGGACGACCCAGCGCTGCCGCACATCCAAGTCCTTCACCCCGGCCACGGCAATCGCCAGCCGATGATCGGCGGTCGGCGCGTATTGGCGAAACTGCCAGCGGTCGGAATCGTCGGGACAGCGCTCGGTGAAGTGCACGCGCGGTGACGCTCCGGCGAGATCGAACCAAAATCCGTCGAGCGCAAGCGAGAGGCCCATTCCGCGCGCCTTGATGTAAGCCTCCTTCAGCGTCCAATAGGCGAAAAATATCTCGCGCTGCATCTGCGGAGCACTTTGCAAGAAGCTCGACAGCTCGACCGGCGAAAAAACGCGGGCCGCCAAGTCGGCAAGCTCAGACTCACGTCTGATATTCTCCACGTCGATGCCGATCGCGCGCGCCTTGGCGACGGCGCAGACGACGAGCCCGCCCGTATGCGACAGGTTGAATCGAACGTGGCGAAACTGCCTCGGCTCGGTAACGTGTGGGCGGCCGTAGCGGTTCGCCGCAAACTGCCATGACTGCGGCGGCACGTCGAAGTAGCGCGACAGCGTCGTGCGGATCAGGGCCCGCGCCACGAGATGTTGCAGCTGAGCGTGCGCAACGAGGAACCTGCGCCACCGGGCGTGTTCGCTCTCGCTCATGAGCTGTTCATAGCGGCGCAGCAGGTCGTCGCCGATGCCGGACAGACGCGTGAGCCAGATGTCCACTTGCCCCTGTTCGAGGCGCAGCAGTGTGGCTTCATCGAGCGACATCACAGACACGTGTTTTGAGAAATTCCCTCGTTCACGCCTGTGGCGGCTTGCCGCCGTCGAGCAGCCAGCCGAACTTCTCGCGCGCCTTGCGCGCGGTCGCCGGGCTGGGCGTGTTGGACGGCGGGAACTTGTCGCGCCAGTGAAAGGGCTTGCAGGCATCGATGACGGCAACCGAATGCGTCATGTCGCCGGCCGCGCGCCGGTCCGGCGGCAGCCGCGGGTCGGCCGGCGAATCCCACGAGCCCTCGATGAAGTGGATGGACTCCTTCGGATCGGTGCGGGTCAGCATCGCCCACAGCAGGTGGTCCAGGTTCGTCACGTCGACGTCGTCATCGACCACCACCACGTACTTGGAGGCATAGGCGGAGGCGCCGCATTGCGCCGCGATGTGACCGGCCTGGATCGCATGCCCGGGATAGCGCTGCTTGATGGCGACGCCGTGGAACATGCGGGCGCCGCCGATCTCGTGGCACCACACCTGCTGCACCTCCGGCACGCCGGCATTGGTCATGTTTTGCTTGATGGTCGCCGACCGCATTACGGCGCGGTAGCGCGCCATCTCGTCCGGGCCGCCGCCCATGGGCGGCACACCGAGCAGGATCGGATCGTTGCGGTGGTAGATGGCCGCGACGTCGAGCACCGGCCATGGCTTGACGCCGCCCGCATAATGGCCGGTCCATTCGCCGAACGGGCCCTCCATCTGCGTCTTGCCGGGATGCACATAACCTTCGAGCACGATCTCGGCGGCCGCCGGGAAAGGCAGACCGGTCACCTTGCCGCGGACCATCTTCACAGGCCGCCCGCGCAAGCCGCCGACGATATCGATCTCGAACACCCCGTACGGCGCTTCGAGGCCGCCGTAGAAAAATGCGAGCGGATCGCCTCCCAGCACCATCGCGACCGGCATGGGTTCGTCGCGGCGCCAGTATTTCTCGCAATGGAGGGCGCCGTGATGGCCCGACGCCATGACAATGCCGACCGTGTTCTTCCCATGCACCTGAGAGCGGTAGGCCCCGGCATTGAGCCAGTTCTCCTCCGGGTCGCGGGTGATACTGTAGGTGCCGGTGCCGATGTAACGGCCGCCGTCCTTTTCGTGCCAGATCGGCGCGGGAAACTTCAGCACGTCAACTTCCTCACCCATCATGACGTTCTCGAACACGGGGCCGTCGTCGACGATCTCGTGCGGGACGATCTTGCGTTCCACCAGATAGGCCTCGCGGAACGCCTCGCTCAGTTCCCATTTGGTGAGATGGTCGGGAAACCCCAACGTCATGTTGCGCCGCCTCCCGGCGAACATGTTGATGAGGAGCCGGAACCCGTCGGGCGAGCCCGGAATGCGGTCGAACACGACGCAGGGGCCGTTTTCCGCCTTGAGCACCGCCTCGGCGGCCAGCCCGATGTCCTCTTCCGTGGTGGCGCCGTGCACCATGCGCACCTCGCCGAGCCGTTCGACATGGGACAGCCATTCGCGCAGGTCGTCATACGGGATGTGCGCCTTGACGTTGTGCGAGGTCGTCATCGCGTTCGGTCCTGTATCCAGGTTCGCCAGCATAGTGGCGCGGACCGCACGGTTGCGGCAAGTGAGCCGTGGTTGATAAGACTTAAGCCTCGGAAAAGGACATCATTCGATGCGGAATCCGGACTGGATCTGGCCGAACGGCAAACGCATTGCGGTCGTGTTCAATGTCTGCCTGGAGGCGTGGTCCGACGGAAAGGCGCCCGGCATCAGCCCGATGGGCAACCCGCTTCCGCCCGGGGTGCTCGACACGATGGCGATCTCGTGGGCCGCTTACGGCGTTAGGCGGGGCATCTATCGTCTGCTCGACGCCTTCAAGCGCCACCGTGCCAAGGCCAGCGTGATGGTCAATGCCGTCATTGCGGAACGCGCGCCCGAGGCCGTCAAGGCGGTTGCCGAGGACGGCCACGAGGTCCTCTCGCACTCCTATGCGATGGACGTCATTCCGGCGCTCTTGTCGGACGAGGAGGAGCGCCGCAACATCGAGCGCTGCACGGCGCTCCTGGAAAAGGCCTCGGGCGGCAAGATTCGGGGCTGGCTCAGCCCGCGCGGCACCTCGCGGCGCGAGACGCCGCAGCTCCTCGCCGAGGCCGGCTATCGCTGGTACGGTGACGTGTTCGACGACGACCTTCCCTACGTGCTCACCTTCGGCAATCACCGGATCGCGGCCATTCCGCTGTCCACCGACGTGAACGATATGCCGTTCATGAAATACGGCAACCCGCCGCAGCTGATGCTCGAAGCCTTCGCGCAGAACGTCAAGATTGCGCGCGAGACGGGCGAGCTCACGCTGATCGACGTGACCAGCCACGCGCACATTTTCGGCCATCCGCGCGGGGCCTACTTCTACGAACAGATCATCGAGCGCGCCATGGCGGCGAGCGATGTCTGGGTCGGCACCCGCGCCGAGATCGCCGATCACCTTCTGGCGCGCAACACTTAAACTCAGCGAGGATCACCATGCCGCAAGTGGGTCGCACCATTCCCCGAGTGGAAGCGCGTGCCAAGGTGACCGGGCGCGCCGAATACGTGCACAATCTGCGCCTGCCCGGCATGCTCTACGGCAAGGTGTTCCGCAGCACGGTGGCGCACGGCCGCATCCGGCGCATCGACGTCAGCGCGGCAGCCGCGCTCGAGGGCGTGCACCGCGTCGTCACCGGCGAGGACGTCCGCAAGCTCATCCCCAATCCCTATTACGGCCCCGCCTTCCACGATCAGCCGATCCTGGCGCTCGACAAGGTGCGCCATGTGGGCGAGCCGGTCGCCGTGGTGCTGGCCGAGGACGTGCATGTGGCCGAACAGGCGGTGCAGCTCATCGAGGCCGACTACGAGGAACTGCCCGCCGTCTTCGACGAGGTCGAAGCGAAGACCTCCGCGGCGATCGTGCACGATGTGCTCAAGCCTGCCGGCACCTTCGCGGACCTGAAGCATCTCGCCGGCAAGACAGGGACCAACGTCGCCCTCGACTATCAGCTGCGCCGCGGCGATGCCGACAAGGCGCTCGGCGAAGCGGATCACGTGTTCGAGCACACCTTCCGCAGCCAGCAGGCGCTGCACCTGCCGTTCGAGCCGTTCGTCTCGGTGGCCGAGCCGGGCGACGGCGCCATCACGATCCACACGTCGAACCAGACGCCGTCGTTCGTGCGCCTGGAAATCGCCCGCCTGCTCGGGTGGCCGGAAAACAAGGTGCGCGTGAAGGTGCCGCTCCTGGGCGGCGGCTTCGGCGCCAAGGTCTACGTCAAGCTCGAGGCGCTGGTGACCGCGCTCGCGCTCATCGTGCGGCGGCCGGTGAAGATCGCCCTGACGATGGAAGAGCAGTTCTACATGATCACCAAGCACCCGGCGACGTTCCGCATCAAGAGCGGGGTGAGCAGCGACGGCCGCATCACGGCGCGCGAATGCGAGGTGTTCTGGAACGGCGGCGCCTACGCGGATATCGGTCCGCGCGTGTGCCAGAAGTCGGGCTTCACGGCGCCCGGCCCCTACGACATCGATAACGTCAAGATCGATTCCTACGAGCTCTACACCAATTGCATCCCGGCCGGCGCGTTGCGCGGTTTCGGCATCCCCCAGCTGGTATGGGCCTACGAGTGCCACACCGACATGATCGCGCGCGCCCTCGGCCTCGATCCCGTCGCGTTCCGCCGCAAGAACATCCTGCGCGACGGCCGGCCGCAGGCAACCGGCACGATCATGCGCGACGCGCCGATCGAGGAGGTGCTCGACGCGATCGCCACGGAGATGAACTGGAACGCGCCGTTCGAGCGCGGCGACGGCGTCGTCCGCCGCGGCCGCGGCGTCGCGGTCGGCTTCAAGGCGTCGATCTCGCCGACCACCTCGGTCGCTATCGTCAACATCAGCGCCGACGGCAGCGTCACGCTCTACTCGAACACGACCGACATGGGGCAGGGCTCCGACACCGCGATGGCGCAGATTGCCGCCGAGGCCCTCGACATCGAGGCCGAGAAGGTGAAGGTCGTGCATCCCGACACCGACGTCACCCCGTTCGACATGGGCACGCTGGGCTCGCGCTCGACCTTCCATATGGGCAATGCGGTCCGGCTTGCGGCCGCAGATGCGCGCGCGAAGCTGCAGGCGCTCGCCACCGAGGCCGGCCTCCCTTCGGGCACCAACTATCCGCCGGCGGAAATCTTCGTGAAGCGCTACGGCATGCAGGCCGGCAACGTGATCGGCACCGGCACCTATATTCCGACCTATCAGTCGCCCGACAAGGGCACCGGCCTCTCCGAGAACGTGACGCCGTTCTGGATGATCGGCGGGGCCGGCGCCGAGGTCGAGGTCGATACCGAGACCGGCCACGTGCGCATCACGCGGCTCATCAACGTGGCGGAGTGCGGCACGCCGATCAACCCGAAGATCGCCGCCACCCAGCTCTCGGGCGGCGCCATCATGGCGCTCGGCTTCACGCTGTTCGAGAACATGGAGATGGACGGCGGGCAGGTCACCAACGCCTCGCTCGCCGACTACAAGATCCCCGGCGTGCACGATATTCCGCCGATGCAGAACACGCTGATCGCCGCGCGGCACGAGAGCGGGCCGTTCGGCGCCAAGGGCCTCGGCGAATCCGGCACGTTCGGCGTTTCGCCGGCGGTCGCCAATGCGATCGACGACGCGGTCGGCGTGCGGCTGACCGATCTCCCGCTCACGCCGGAGAAGGTTTTGCGCGCCTTACGCGCCAAGCAGAACCGCCCGCTCGCCGCCGAGTGAATAGTCCCCATGCGAACCTGATGGAGAGGCGAACGCGCGAGAGAAAATCCCTCCCCCGAAGGGGAAGGGTGGTCGGCCGAAGGCTGACCGGGTGGGGTCCATGGCCAACGAAATCGCACGCAGTCTTCGCAAAAGAATGACCCCGCAGGAGGTGAAGCTTTGGGTTCACCTCCGATCGTGGAAGAAGCGCGGATTCCATTTTCGCCGCCAGGCACCACGCGATGATTTCATCATCGATTTCGTATGTCTTAAGCACCGCCTCATCGTCGAGCTTGACGGCGGCCAGCACAACTTCGATGCACACGCCCGCCGCGACGCGAAACGCGACGATCATTTTGCTCGCCAGGGCTTCAGGGTTTTGCGTTTTTGGAATAACGAAGTTGATCGAAATCTCGATGGTGTGCTGACGCTGATTGATGACGCGCTTCACAATCCCCACCCGGCCTCGCTTCGCTCGGCCACCCTCCCCCTTCGGGGGAGGGATGAAGAAGCGCGCTGTGCGAATGTGAGGAGAAAGATGGCTAGTACGAGATCACCATGCCGCCGTCGACGACGAGGACATGGCCGGTGACGAACGAGGCGGCCGGCGAGGCGAGAAACACGGCGGCGCCGGCGATCTCCTCGGGTTTCGCCCAGCGGCCGAGCGCCGTGCGGCCTTTCAGCCAGCGCGCGACCGCTTCGTCGGCGACCAGCGCGGCGTTCGCCGGCGTGGCGAAGAAGCCCGGCGCGATGGCGTTGACGTTGATGCCGGAAGGCCCGAGCTCGGTGGCGAGCGCGCGCGTCAGCGCCTCGAGGCCGCCCTTCGCGGCCGTGTAGATGGCGTCCCCAGGGTGGGCGATCGGACCAGCCACAGAGGTTATGTTGATGATCCGGCCCTCGCGGCGCGGGATCATCAGTCGCGCGGCTTCGCGCGCGAGGTGGAACGGGGCGACGAGATCCGCCTCGATGAGCCGGCGCAGGTCGGCGAGATCGAAGGCGAAGAGATCGCGGCGGTCGCGCAGGGCGGCGTTGTTGACGAGAATGTCGAGCCGGCCGTAGCGCGCCTGAATTTCTGCGACGCCGGCGCTCGCCGCTGCCGGGTCGGCGGCGTCGAACACGCCGGCGCTGGCGCTGCCGCCGTCCTCAACCAGGCGCTTCGCCGCGCTCTGCGTCGCCTCCGCGCTGCGTCCGTTGATGACCACGTGCGCGCCGGCCACCGCGAGGCCTCTGGCGATTTCGAATCCAAGTCCGCGGCCGCCGCCGGTCACCAGCGCCACGCGTCCATCAAGTCGGAACATCGCTTGCTCGCTTTGCATCCCATCATCGTACCGGCGCATGGGCGTTTTCACCTATGCAAAATTCACGGCTCAGCGGCAGGCGCAGGCCCAGACGTAGCTGCGCGCATCCGGGCTCCAAGTGGCGGGGCGCGACACCAATTCGTGCCTGCCCGTGGCATCATCTGACGATCATCTGAACCCGTTGGGCGTTTCGGCGTTATCTCGCCACCATGAGCTCAACCCGCGAAGGAGCGTTAAGCAAAGCCTGCCTCCGGCGAGTTGCGCTGGCTCATCCGGCGACGATTTTCGCGGTGCTCTCGATGCTCTTCGGGGCCGCCATCATCGCCATCACGGCGCCCTTGCGGGGTCCGGACGAAGCGGCGCACTTCTTGCGAGCCTACGGGATCGCGCAAGGAGATCTCGTGCCGTCGCAGGCCGACGGCATGAAACGAAAAGGCGTTTTCCTGCCGGCGCGGCTACACCGCGAGTTCGCTTTGTTTGAAGCCGCCCACGCTACCGAGCGCAGGATGCATTGGTCGCGCGAGGCTCATGCAGCAAGCGCGCCGCAACGAATCGACAGCGGCGTCGAAGATATCGAGCCTGCCTTCTTGTTCGTCGCTTATGAAGGTTCGGAAGGGTACACGCCGATCGTCTATCTTCCGCATGCGCTCGCAGCCTTTGTCGCGCACCGCGCCGACCTCGGTTTCGTCGATACGCTCTTTGTCATGCGGTTGACCGGGCTCGCTGCGCTGACGGCGGTCATCGCCGCTGCGATCGCGATCGTGCCGTACTTCCGGTGGGCCTTCCTGTGCATCGCCATGCTGCCGGCGGCGCTCTACGGTCGCGCCGTGATCAGCGCCGACGGCGCGGCATTGGCCTGCGCCATGATGGTGACTGCCGCCACGCTGCAAGGCGCGTTGCGCGTCGGTACGCGAGGATGGGGGCAACAGGCGCTGTGGATGACGCTGGCCGCCTTGAGCAAACCGCCGGTTATCGTTTTCGCTCTTCTCGCGCCCATGCGATGGTCACTCGAGGATTTAAGCCGGCGCTGGCGCATGATCGCTGGCGTCATTGTTCCAGGTCTGGTCGCCATGGCGGCATGGACCGCGCTGACTTCAGGCGATGTCGCGGCCTGGCGCATGACCGAACTGACGGGCCGAGACGCCGAGCAGTTCGCGCCGGCCTGGAAGCTCGCGTTCATGCTGCAACAACCGCTGCACTTTCCCACGACCTTGATGGGGACCTTGCAGAGTACCGGCGAGCTCTGGCTGCAGCTGATCGGAGTGCTGGGTCTGCTCGATACGGTACTGCAGCCGTGGACGTACCTGGCGATCACTGCGCTTCTCGCAGCCGCCTGCATGACCCCTATGGACATCGGCAGCGCGCAGCGCCGTCCCATCGCCGCTCTGGCGGGTCTGACCGCCGCCGCCTACGTGCTGGCCGTATTCCTGATCTTCTATCTGACTTCGACGCCGACGGATGCCGAGCAGGTGTGGGGCGTGCAAGGACGTTATTTCATTCCGGCCCTGCCGCTTCTCGCGATCTTCGGCTGCCTGATGAATCGCGGCCTCGGCGAGCACGCAAGAGCGGTGGCCGCGACCGCCAGCGCCGTGCTGTCGGGCTTTGCCGCGGCGGAGGCGATCCTGCGCGTCGATTGGCACATCTGGGGCACCTGATCTAAAAGTCCATTGCCATCACGGCGCGCCTATGGAGATTCGTGTCACTCCGCCTTGAGGCCGGCCTGGCGGATGACCGGCCACCATTTCTCGATCTCGGCCTTGTGGAAGGCGCCGAGCGCCTCCGGCGTCTGCTGGTCGCGGGGCGGGATTTCCTGGCCGAGATCGGCGAGGCGCTGGCGCACGGCAGGCTCGGCCAAGGCATCGACGGTCGCGGCATTGAGCTTGCCGATGATCGCTTTCGGCGTGCCCTTCGGCACCCACAAACCCTGCCAATACGACAGGTAAAGCCCGGGCAGCCCGGCCTCGTCGACGGTCGGTATCTCAGGTACTGCCGCCCAGCGGTCCTTGCCCATGATGGCAAGCGCCTTGAGGGTGCCGGCGCGCAGATAGGGGAGCATCTGCGACGCCTCGGCGCCGAACCTCAGATCGATCTGGCCGGCGACCATGTCCTGCAATACCTGGGCGGAGCCGCGATAGGGCACGAACTGGAAACGTGTTCCGGTGAGGTTCTGGAAATAGACACCGCCGACCTGGCTCGGACTCCCCATCCCGATCGTGCCGGCCGAAGCCTTGCCGGGATTGGACTTGAGCCAGGCGATCAGTTCCTTGACGTCGTTTGCCGGCAGCGCCTGGCGCGCGACGATCATGACCGGCGAGATGGTGACGAGCGCGACCGGCTCGAAATCGGCGAGGATGTCGTAGGCGACGGGATAGATCGCCGGCGCGCCGACGGAGCTCGTCCAATTGCCGAGGCCGAGCGTCAGGCCGTCGGGCGCGGCGCGGGCAAGCCGGCCGATGCCGAGGCTGCCGCCGGCGCCGCTCACGTTTTCGACGATGACGGGTTGACCGAGCGAGACCCGCAACGGCTCGCTCAGGATGCGCGCCAGCGTGTCGACCGGCCCGCCGGGCGGGAACGGCACCACGATGGTGACCGGCCGCGACGGATAGGTTTCGCCGCCGGCAGGGCCGGCGAGCGCCGCCACGGCCACCGCAGCAACAAGCCATCGTCTCATGCCCTGCTCCCACGCCTGAGCTCGCCAAAAGCGATACGACGCGAGGTCATGCAAGATTTCAAGCGCGTTGTTCATGACGTCTTGCGAACGGCGACAGAGCCGCAGCTTCTGCCGCAAGAATAATTGGCCGCAGTGGCCCACTTCACACGTCTTTCCGCCGGGACGCGAGAGAGTGCGCATCTGCAATCCCGCAGATTGAAAAATATCGATCGCAAAGGAAATGTGTGATGAACAAGATTTTTGCTGCCGCGGCGCTTGCCGCCCTCATTGCTTCCCCGGCCTTCGCCCAGTCGTCCGATCCCAGTATCGGCTCCGGCAACATCGCTCGGCAGAGCGTCGAGGGCAGTGCGCTCGGCGCCTATGCCCACGGTAGCCCGCAATACAACGACACGTCGGGACGGACGGTTCTGCCTCCCACGCGAGACGAGCACCGGGCGTTCCAGCGCGCAAAGGGAAATATCTGGTGACGGATCACGTCAACCATATCGGGAGCGGTCGACGCACAAAAATGTCGTCCGTCTCCTCATTCTGTCTCAACGCACCTGGAAGACGAGCTTGCCGCGGAAATGGCGCGACTCGCTCAACCGATGCGCGTCGGCGGCCTCGGACAGGCGATAGAGCTTGATCGCGGGAGGACGGACGGCTCCTGACTGGTACAGCTGGGCGATGCGCTCGAGAGGCCGCCGGGCGCGCCCGACCGGCGGACGCAGCGATGTCACGTCGTCACGATCGGGCTTCGGCGCCTGCGCGCCGGACGCGATGAAGGCGGCGCGCCCGCCCGGTTTGAGCACCGCGAAGGATTTTTCCGCCACGTCGCCGCCGACGGTGTCGAACACGGCGTCGCATCCGGTCACGACTTCGGTGAAATCAATGGCGTTGTAGTCGATGATCTCGTCGGCGCCGAGGCTGCGCACATAGTCGCGGTTCGCCGCGCTGGTCGTGGTGATCACGCGGGCGCCGATGTGCTTGGCAAGCTGGATGGCGAATCCCGCCACCCCGCCGGCGCCGCCCTGGATCAGGATCGTCTCGCCGGCTTTCAGCTTCAGCGTGTCCTCGATCGCGCTCATGGCGGTGAGGCCGGTCAGCGCCAGCGCGGCGGCATCGACGTGCGGGAGGGCGTCGGGCTTCCTGGCAACGATCGCCGCCTTGACGGCGACCTTCTCGGCATAGGCGCCCTCCTGGCCGGCCTCCAAAACGCCGAACACCGCGTCGCCGACCTTGAGGTCATCCACGCTGGCGCCGACGGCGCTGACCACGCCGGAAAAATCCCGCCCCAGCGCAAAGGGAAATCTCGCTTGCTTGTACTGGCCGACGCGCACCTTCCAATCGGCGCCGTTCACACTCGCGGCATGAACATCGACCACGACCTCGCCCGGCGCGGCCACCGGGTCCGGCAAATCGCCGTACTGCAACACCTCGGGCCCGCCATATCGGTCGATGAATGCAGCTTTCATGGGAGCCTGCGCCGCGGACGCGTTGATGATCGAATGCACGTGGTCACGGATGGTACACGGACGCTGCGGTCCGGCAAGGCTGCCGTTGCGCGCTGAGGAGCGGTCCATGTGAATTCGAATCTTGCCGCCACTGTCCTATCCTGATAGGATAACTTAATGAGCGCGGATGCCGAGCTTGAGGTCCTGCTCTCCTTGGACGGGCAGAGCTACGAGGCGGCCGCAGGATACGTCGTCGAGTTCATCGTCCGACGGACGGAGAAGACCAAAGCGCGGCCGCATGGCATCAGCTACGCGCTCGTGTTCCGGGCGAAGGACGGCGAGCCGTATGTGCGGTTCGACAATGCGCACGCGGTGGAACGACGCGGGGCAAGATTCGCGAAGCGGCCGGAGGCCTACGACCATTGGCACCGGACGGAAGCGGATCGCGGACGGCCGTACGCCTTTACCACGGCGACGCGGCTTCTCGACGACTTCTGGCGCGAGGTGAAGCGCGTGATGGCCGAGAAGGGGATTCCCAATGACCTATAAGACCGGAACTGTGGGCGACTTCATGCGGTGGACCAAGCGCGTCATCGCCGATCCCAAGGCAGCGGAGGGGAAGCCGAAGCGCTGGTTCGATTCCGACAGGACGGCCGAGAAAGCGCTCGCGACCTCGCCGGAGGCCATGGTCAAGCTGCTGTCGGCGGAAAACCTGAAGCTCCTGCATCTGATCGGGACGCGGCGACCGGCTTCGGTCCGCGAACTCGCCGTGCTGGTCAAGCGCAAGGAGTCGAATCTGTCGCGCACGCTCAAGAAGCTGCAGCAGGCCGGCATCGTTGCCTTCGAGCCCGGACCCGGACGGACGCGCGCGCCGCGTCTCGTTGCTCGGCGCGTGACGCTCGATCTCGATCTCGTCGGCGCCTCCAGTGTGGCGTCGGTCGCGGGGTCGTCCCGACGCGTGTAGGTCTGTAAAGATAATATCTTTACTATCGTTTCCGCCTGTCGTATCCTCGTTCCATGGTCACCCAGGCGAGCCCCCATGCCCGGCGGTTGGCCGGCCGGATCTTTCTGGCCGGGCGGCAGGCGTCGCTGTCGGCGCAGATCGTCGCCGACGCCCGGCATGCGCTCATCGATAAGCAGCTCAAGCCCGGCGACTTCGTCGGCACCGAGAAGGATATCGCGGCGCGCTACGGCGTGAGCCGCATCGTGGCGCGCGATGCGCTGCGCTCGCTCGAAGCGCTCGGCATCGTCGAGATCCGCATGGGCAAGGGCGGCGGCGCCCGCGTCGCCCACGGCAATCCGCGCCTGTTCGCCGAGGCGCTCGCCGTGCAGCTCGACCTCACCGGCGTGACGGCGGCCGAGATCATGGACGCGCAGCGGGCGATCGAATGCCTCGCCGCCGAGCTTGCCGCCGAGAACGCGACGGCGAGCGACGTCGCGCGGCTCAAAACCTGCCTCGCCGACGCCAAGGCCAAGCTCAGCGACGTGCCGGCCTTCACCGAGTCGTGCCGGGATTTCCATCTCGCAGTCGCCGAGGCCTCGCACAACCGGGTGCTGGTGGTGCAGCTGATCTCGCTGCAGCATGTCTCGTGGCCGGCCGACAACCGCACGCTCACGCCCAAGGTGGCGCGCCGGGTGCTCGACGTGCATCACGAGCTCACCGCGCTGATCGAGATGCGCGATGCCGCCGGCGCCCGCCGCCTCATGGACGACCACGTGCGCATGATCCGCGCGCGGCGTGTCGCCGAGCACGCGCAGGCGGCGAGGAGAAACTGTTGCTGATGCGCAAACGCTGGTCGTCGCCGCGAGGGGTCGCCGCCACGGACCGCGGCGGGGTGCCCCGTAGACAGGGACCCATGACCACAGTCGGAACGTTGGTGTTCATGGGTTCCCGCCCCCCGCCTTCGCGGGGGCAGGCTTCGCGGGAAACGACTAAGCAAGCGGTGCCATCAACGTACAAATCGACCCGAGCAGGCAATGGAGGAAACAATGGCCAAGGAAAAATTCATCATCGAGCCGCACTTCCGGCTGCAGGAATGGGTGGCGGAGGAGAAGGGCTACTTCGCGGACGAAGGCCTCGACTACGTGTTCCAGGAGCTGGTCCAGTCGACCGACGGCGCCCACCACTACAAGGGCGACCGGGTCGGCGCCATGCAGTCGTTCGAAGCGGGGCGCTCTTCCGACGTGAGCTGCGCCTGCCACTGGACGGTGGGGGTCGCGGCCGCCAAGGGTAAGGGCAAGCTCTACGGCGAGGTGTATTCAGTCGCGCCGGCGGCCGTGTTCGTGCCGGCGGATTCAGCCATCAAGCGGCCCGAGGATCTCGCCGGCGTGCCGATCTCGGTCGGCTACCAGTCGGGCAGCCACTATTCGACCATCCAGGCGCTCGAGCCGTATATGCCGCTGGAGAAGATCAACCTGACCTTCGCCGACGGCATGCTGTTCCACCGGCTCGATCAACTGATCGCGGGAAAATCGCCGGCCTCGGCGCTGTTCTCCGGGCCGTACTACTTCGCCGAGCAGCTCGGCTTCCGCAAGATCATCGACGCCACCTTCATGATCGCCACCATGGTGACGGGTGAGCCCGATCCCGACGATCTGAAGAAGTTCTTCCGTGCGCTGCGCCGCGCGCAACGCGACATTGATCTGCGGCCTGACCGCTACACCCACTACTACCAACGCGAATTCCCGGCGCGCTATCACGAGCTGATGGATACGCGGCGCTGGGGGCCGGGGGAGCGGCTGGTGTTCGAGCCCTACACCAAGGAGGTCTACGACGAGACTTTCCGGTGGATCGCCGACCACGGCATCTTTGCGGATTCCGGCATGGGCTCGGGCAAGTACGAGGAGTCGGTGATCAGGGCGTAGCTTACGCGCCCAGCCTGTCGATTTGTCATCCCGGCCGAGCGCCGTAAGGCGCGAGAGCCGGGGACCCAGGTCGCCTTGTGCTCGGTTAAGAACCGCAGAGCACCATTCCGATGCAGGGATACCTAGGTTCCGGATGGCGCGCTAACGCGCGCCGTCCGGGATGACGGTTAACAGCGTTCAATGACAGCTGCTCAGCGGACTTGACCGGTGCTCTGATTGTCGCCGGTGAGGAGCGGGGTGATGCGGCGCACGGTGACGCGCCGGTTCTGCCGCTCGGCGGCCTCCGTCTGAACCTTGAGGTACTGCTCGCCGTACCCTTGGGTCGTCAGGTTCTCGGGCGGGATGTGGAAGCGCTCGGTAAGCGCGAGCGCCGCCGACTCGGCGCGGCGATCGGAGAGCGAGAGGTTGTCCACGTCGGCGCCCACCGCATCGGTGTGGCCTTCGATCAGGAAGACCTCGGCCGGGTTGCGCATGACCGCGCGGCTCATGGCGTTGGCGATCACCGCCAGTCGGTTGACCTGGTCGGGGGCGATCTCCCACGAACCGGACTCGAAGTTGATGGTGTCGACGTCGATGCGCGACATGCGCTCGCGCAAAGGCTGGCTGTAGCGCACCTGCTCGAGCGTATAGCGGCGATCGATGCGCTCCACCGGCGCCGCCATCAACGTCTCGTAGATGATCTCAGGGCTGGCGCGCTCCGCCTCGACGATATAGCGCTCGCGCGGGATGCGAACGACCGGCGGCGGCAGGTCGACATAATAGGTCGTGCCCGACTGCCGGGTGTCGCGGCTGTCGATGATGATGACCTCGCGCCCATCGGGCGCGCGACGCACGCGCCGGATCAACCGGCCGTCATCGTCGGTGATGGTGATGATGCGTGTGCCGTCGGAACGCTCCACGATGGTGGTGGTCTCGGTGCCGCGCCGGTCGACACCGACTTCGCGTCCGCCCATGAGGAAACGGTTCGTCTCGTTGTGACGGATGATGGTCTGGTTGCCCTCGCGGATGATGACGCGGTCGGGCTCGCGAATGACGAGCCTGTCGCCTTCACGCACCTCGCGCCGCTCGTTGCGCAGGTCGTCGACGCGGCGCAACGGCTGGCCCTGGGCTCCGGTCGGCTGCGGCGCAATGGCCCCGCGATCGGTCATCGCCGGCCGTGTCGCCTGTTGCGCCGGCGGTGGCGCGGTCGCAGTAGCCGGCTGGTTGGCGGGCGGCGGCGTCTGTGCCTGGCCTGTGGGCGGCTGCTGCTGAGCGGGCTGTCCTTGTGCGGCCGGGGGTTGCGGCTGCGCGGGCTGGCCCTGCGCGGCGGGCGGCTGCGGCTGAGCCGGCTGACCCTGCACGGCCGGCGGCTGCGGCTGAGTCGGCTGTCCTTGCGCAGCGGGTTGCGGCGGCTGACCGGGCCTGCCCTGGGCGGCGGGAGCTTGGCCTTGCGCCGGCGGCTGGCCGGATGCCGGCGCCTGACCGGGCTCTCTCGGACGCGTCTGATCGCGCGAAGCCGGTCGCTGCGGCTGACCGGGCCTGTCCTGCGCGGTTGACGGCGGTTGTCCGGTCGGCGGCTGTCCCTGCGCGGCGGGAGGTTGCGGCTGGCCTTGCGCCGGTGGCTGACCTTGCGCGGCCGGAGGTTGCGGCTGGCCCTGCGTCGGCGGTTGACCTTGGGCCGGGCGTTGCGGCGGCCGCGCTTTCTGCTCCTCGGCCGGCGGCGCCTGCGTCCGTTGCGGCTGCCCGGCGGGCGGTTGACCCTGTGCGGCCGGCGGTTGCGGCTGGCCCTGTGTCGGCGGCTGGCCTTGTGCTGGCCGCTGCGGTGGTCGCGCTTTCTGCTCTTCGGGCGGCGCTTGGGTCCGTTGCGGCTGGCCGGCGGGCGGTTGGCCCTGCGCGGCGGGCGGCTGCGTCTGCCCTTTGGGAGCCGGAGGTTGCTGCTTCGGTTGGGCCTTGGGGGCTTGCTTTTCCGCTCCGGGCGTCTCGGGCGCGGGCGGCGCTTGCGCCAGGATCAAGGTGTCGTCGGCCCAGCCGTGCGGAGCCGGCACAAAGGCCAGGATGCTGCCGGCGAGCAGAAGGGTTCGCTTTGTTGCCATATTCACCTCCCCTGGACACATAGTCGGGAACCAACGGACGAGGGACGGTTCAGTTCCACGCAAAGAGGGAGGAGGTTGGGCGAAAATGCGGTTGCGTTAAGCACCCTCCGGACGCGGTTTACCGCGGCTGGCCGCGCCGGCGTCGTGCCACGATCTCGGCCAGGATCGAGAGCGCGATTTCGTCGGGCGTGATCGCGCCGAGGTCGAGGCCGGCGGGCGACTTTAGTCGCTCGAGGCGATTGCGGTCGACGCCGCGGGCGGCGAGCGCGTCTTTCAGCGCCGCCGCCTTCTTGCGGCTGCCGACGAAGCCGACGTAGTCGCGGTCCACCGCAAGTGCCGCCTGCAACGCCGCCTCATCGCCGCGTCCCTGGGTCGCGACCACCACGTAACGGGTGCCCGGCTCCTCGACCGGGAGCGCATAGCCATCGATGCGCCGGTCGGCCTCGGCAAACTGCACCTGCTCGGCGGCGGGCGCGCACGCCGTGATGGCGAAGCCGAGCTTGCGGCCGAGGTCCGCGACGGCGAGCGCCACCGGGCTCGCGCCGCAGACGACAAGCTGCGGCCGCGGCAGCACCGGCTCGACGAACACGTCCATGGTGCCCTGGCTCGGGCACATGTTGTTGGCAAAGCGCACGCCGGCGCGCTCGTCGCCGCCTGCGACGCCCTGTTCCTGCAGCACATCGGGCGGCTGCACCGAGACGAGACGCGGCTTGCCATCAACGAGGGCCTCCCGCGCGGCCTTGAGAACCGCGGCGCGGGCGCAGCCGCCGCCGATCCATCCTTCCGAAATGGTGCCGTCGGGCAGGATCACGGCCTTGGCGCCGGCCTTGGCCGCGGTCGCCGCAACAGTGCGCACCACGGTGGCGAGCGCGAACGGCTCCCCCTTGGCCTTGAGGCCGGAGATGAGATCGAGAATATCGCCGACGCGGCCCATCAGACTCTCGTTTCAGTCGTTCCCGCGCAAGCGGGAACCCAGGACCACCGGCCTCACGATATCGTCTCCGACTGTGGTCATGGGTCCCCGCCTTCGCGGGGACGACGTGGCTGTTGCAAGTGCAAACTGCATCAGATTCTCGCGAGGTACGGCTCGAGCGCGGCGAGGCTGTCGAGATTGTGCGCGGGCGCGAACAGGTCGACATAGGGCAGGGCCGCCTGGATGCCGCGCGCGGCGGGCGTGTAGTCGCGCCAGCCCAAGAGCGGATTGAGCCAGATGATGCGGCGGCAGCGCCGGCGCAGGCGCCGCATCTCGGCGGCGAGGCGTTCCGGCTCGCCGGTATCGTAGCCGTCCGACACGATCATGACGGCGGTGCGCGAGTTGATGACGCGCGCCGCGTGCCAGCGGTTGAAGGTGGCGAGGCTCTCGCCGATGCGCGTGCCGCCGCCGATGCCCTGCGCCATGAGCGCCAGCCGTTCGACGGCGCGCGCCGCGTCGCGGTCGCGCAAGGTCGGCGAGACATGGGCGAGGCGGGTATGGAACACGAACGCCTCGGCTTCGCGGAACGCGTCCACCACGCCGTGCAGGAAGCGCACGAAGAACGCGGTGTAGAGATTCATCGAGCCGGAGGCGTCGAGCAGCACGACGAGGCGCAGCGGCTTGCTCTTGCGCCGCCGCCACGCCGGCTCGACCGGCGTGCCGCCATGCGAAATATTGCGATGGATGGTGCGACGGAGATCGAGGCGGCGTCCGCGGCGGCGCACCTGCTCGCGACGGACGAGCCGCGCCCGCATGGTGCGCGCGAGCCGCGCGGCGAGCTCATGCGCGCGCGTGACGTCGTCGGGATCCACGATGTGACGCAGATCCGCCGCGCTCAAAAGCTCCGCCCGGGAGGCGCCCTCGCGCCGACCGCTTTTGGCGGCGGCATCGCTGTCTGCACTCTCGCGCCGCTCCACATGATCGGGCGCGCCGAGCGGGCCTGGCGCGCCGCTGGTGGCGAGACGCCGCAACGAAGCGCGGCGTTCCGTCGGCGTGCCGGTGACGGTCGCCATGCGGCGCATGCCGCGGCCGCGCCAATAGGCGTCGAAGATCTCGTCGAAGCGTTCCCAGTCGGAGCGGGTGGCGCAGAACAGGGACTTCAGCGCCGGCTTGAGCGAAGACGGACGCAGGGCCGCCGGCGAGGCCAGGATGCGGAGCGCGTCGCGGGTCTCGGTAAGCCCGAGCTTGAACCCGTTCTCGCGCAGCGTGCGCACGAAGCCGGCAAGGCGGCGGCGCATGCCGGCCCCGATGGTATCGCCGGGGTCATGGGCTGCGGCGGCGAGCATCTCACACGGTCAAGCTTGTAGCCCAGATGAAGCGAAGCGAAATCCGGGAGCGGCTGTCCCCGCATTACGCTTCGCTCCATGCGGGCCACCAAAAACAGCTGCCATCGTCCTCACGCCACTTTGCCCAACAACCGGTCCGTGACCTCGCGCGTCACGCGGGAGCGATCCTCGTGCGTCTTGAGGAGGCACATCATGGTCTCGTGCACCGTCTCAGGCGTTTGCCGCAGATCGTGCGCCTCGAGACCTGCCAGCGTCGCTGCCCAGTCGAGGGTTTCCGCCACGCCCGGCACCTTGCGCAGGTCCTCCTTGCGGATTGCCGCGACCAGTTGAGCGACCTGCTGCGCGAGTGCAGCGTCAATGTGCGGCAAGCGCGCCGTGATGATGCGCGCCTCGCGATCGATGTCAGGGAAATCGAGATAGTGATAGAGGCAGCGACGACGCAACGCATCGGAAAGCTCCCGCGTGCCGTTGGAGGTGAGGACGACGCGAGGGATCGACGTCGCCGTGACGGTGCCGAATTCCGGAATGCTGACCTGAAAGTCGGACAGAAGCTCGAGCAGGAACGCTTCGAATTCCTCGTCGGCGCGATCGATTTCGTCGATCAGGAGAACCGGCGGATCGATGCGGCGGATCGCGGCGAGCAGCGGTCGCTCCAGCAGGTAGCGCTCCGAAAAGATGTGCTCCTCGATCACGTCGGCGTCGTCGCCCTCGCGCGCCTTGATGGCGAGCAGCTGGCGCTGGTAGTTCCATTCGTAGAGCGCGGCGTTCTGGTCGAGGCCTTCGTAGCATTGCAGCCGGATCAACTCGGCGCCGTGCACGGCGGCGAGCGCCTTGCCGACCTCGGTCTTGCCGACGCCCGCCTCGCCTTCGATGAGGAGCGGGCGCTTGAGGAACTCCATCAGCCACAGCGCGGTCGCGAGCTCGCGGTCGGCGATATAGCCGACGGCCGCGAGGCGATCGGAGATGTCGGTGCGGTTCATGTCGATCTGCGCCGTAGGGTGGGTTGAGGCGCGTCGTGAGGCCTGGCGATGACGTCGCAGCGCCGCGCGCCGAAACCCACCGTCCGTGGAGCCGTTGATGGTGGGTTTCGGCGCGACATGCAGCGGTCCCATTCGCACGCCGAGCGCGGCGCCTCAACCCAACCTACAGAGCTACGCGTGCAGGCCGAGCTGGTCGGCCGCCATCCAGGTGCGCCAGTGGTCGTGCGGCATCGCGATGTGGGTGGCGCCCAGGAACGCAAAGGCGTCGTTGACCGCGTTGGCGAAGCACGGCACGCCGCCCACGTTCGGGCTCTCGCCCACGCCCTTGGCGCCGATCGGATGGTGCGGCGACGGCGTGGTGGTCCAGTCGGTCTCCCATTTCGGCGTCTCGACCGCCGTGGGAAGGAAATAGTCGAGGAACGACGCGGTGGTCACGTTGCCGCTCTCGTCATAGTGGATCTCCTGGCCCATGGCGATGCCGAAGGCCTCGGTGAGTCCGCCATGGATCTGGCCCTCGATGATCATCGGGTTGATGCGGGTGCCGCAATCGTCCAGCGCATAGAAGCGCCGCACTTTGGTCACGCCGGTGTCGACGTCGACATCGACGACGCAGATATAGGCGCCGAACGGATAGGTCATGTTGGGCGGGTCGTAATAGTTCACCGCCTCGAGGCCCGGCTCCATGCCGGGCGGCACGCCGTGATAGGCCGCCCAGGCGAGCTCGGTCATGGTCTTGTGGCGCTCCGGAGTGCCCTTCACGCGGAAGCGGTCGACGTCCCATTCGAGGTCGTCGTCGTGCACCTCGAGCAGATAGGCGGCGATCATCTGCGCCTTGGCCTTGATCTTGCGGCAGGCCATGGCGGTGGCGGCGCCGGACACCGGGGTCGAGCGCGAGCCGTAGGTGCCGAGGCCATACGGCGCGGTGTCGGTATTTCCTTCCTCCACCGTGATGTTGTCGGCCGGCAGTCCGAGCTCGGTGGCGATGATCTGGGCGTAGGTGGTCTCGTGGCCCTGCCCTTGCGACTTCGTGCCGAGGCGGGCGATTCCCGTTCCGGTCGGATGGATGCGGATCTCGGCGGAATCGAACATCGCGATGCCGAGGATGTCGCAGTTGCGCGAGGGCCCGGCGCCGACGATCTCGGTGAAGAAGGCCACGCCGATGCCCATCAGCTCGCGCGTCTCGCCGCGGCGGAACGCCTCCTGCCTGGCTTTTTGCTCTTCGCGCAGCTGTCTGTAATTGACGCTGTCCATCGCCTTCTGCAGGGCGGTGTGATAGTCGCCGGAATCGTATTCCCAGCCGAGCGCCGACGTGTACGGAAACTGCTCGCGCCGGATGAGATTCTTTATTCTGAGCTCGGCCGGATCCATGCCGAGCTTGCGCGCCAGGATGTCCATGGCGCGCTCGATGCAGTAGGCCGCCTCGGTGACGCGGAACGAACACCGATAGGCGACCCCGCCGGGCGCCTTATTGGTATAGACGCCGTCGACGATTACGTGGGCGGCCGGAAAGTCGTACGATCCGGTCACGATGTTGAAGAAGCCGGCCGGCCATTTGCTGGGATCGGCGCAGGCGTCGAACGCGCCGTGATCGGCGATCGTGTAGACGCGCAAGCCGGTGACCTTGCCGTCGCGGGTGGCGGCGATCTCGGCCTTCATGTGGTAGTCACGGGCAAAGGCCGTGCTCGACAGGTTCTCGATGCGATCCTCGACCCATTTCACCGGCCGTCCGGTGACGATCGAGGCCACGATGGCGCAGATGTAGCCCGGATAGGCGCCGACCTTGTTGCCGAACCCGCCGCCGATGTCGGGCGCGATCACGTGGATCTTGTGTTCGGGAATTTTCGAGATCAGCGAGCCGACGGTGCGGATGACGTGCGGAGCCTGGAACGTGCCCCAGACGGTGAGCTCGCCCTTGATCTTGTCGAACGAAGCGACGCATTGGCAGGTCTCGAGCGGGCAGGGGTGCACCCGCTGATACGAGATCAGCTCGTCGATGGTGACGTCCGCCTTCTTGAACGCCGCATCGACGGCCTCCTTGTCGCCCATCTGCCAGGTGAAGACGTGGTTCGCGTGCTTGCGCTTGCCGTGCACGCCTTCGCTCTTGTCCTTGAGGTCTTCGCGGATCACCGGCGCGTCGGGCGTCATCGCCTTGAGCGGGTCGACGTTGACGGGAAGCGGCTCGTACTCGACCTCGACCAGGTCGGCAGCGTCGGCCGCGGTGTAGCGGTCCTCGGCGATCACGAAGGCGACTTCCTGGTTCTGGAAAAGAACCTTGCCGTCGGCGAGCACCATCTGCACGTCGCCGGCGAGCGTCGGCATCCAGGCGAGGTTCACGGGCTTGAGCTCTTCGGCCGTCAGCACCGCGACCACGCCGGGCAGCGCGGCGGCCTTGGACGTGTCGATCTTCTTGATGCGGGCATGGGCGTGCGGCGAGCGCACGAGATCGCCGTACAGCATGCCGGCGAGCTTGATGTCGTCGACGTAGTTGCCCTTGCCCTGGATGAAGCGGATGTCCTCGACGCGCTTGCGCTTGCACCCCATGCCCTGGAGCCGCTCGGCGCGTTGTTCGGAGGTGAGCGCGACGTCGTTCATTCTGCCGCCTCCTGGAACGCCACGCCGTTGAGCTTGGCGGCGGCGTATTGGATCGCCTTGACGATGTTCTGATAGCCGGTGCAGCGGCACAGGTTGCCGGAAATGCCGAGGCGGATCTCCTCCTCGCTCGGATTGCCGTTCTCCTGCAGGAGCCGATGCGCGCGCATGATCATGCCGGGCGTGCAGAAGCCGCATTGCAGCCCGTGCATCTCGCGGAAGGCTTCCTGCAGCACGTGCAGCGTGCCGTCGGCATTGGCCATGCCTTCGATCGTGAGGATGTCGGCGCCGTTTGCCTGGACGGCGAACATGGTGCACGACTTCACCGATTTGCCGTCGAGATCGACCGTGCAGGCGCCGCAATGGCTGGTCTCGCAGCCGATATGCGGGCCGGTCAGGTTGAGCTGCTCGCGTAGGAAATGGATCAGCAGCGTGCGCGGCTCGACCAAAGCATCGACCGGCTTGCCATTGACCTTGATGGCGATCTGGACCTTGGCCATGCCTGCCTCCTCACTTCGCCCGCGCTCTGGCACGCACCAAGGCGCGCGACAGCATGACGCCCGCCATCTTGGTGCGGTACTCTGGTGGGCCGCGCCTGTCGGCGGCCGGCGACGTGATCGCCTCGGCGGCCGCGACCGCGTTCTTGACCGTGGCGCCGTCGAGGCTCGATCCGATCAGGATCTTGGCCGCCTCTTCGGCCCACAGCGGCGTGTCGGCCACGTTGGTGAGGCCGATCGAGCAGGTGGCGACCTTGCCGGCGCTGAGCGTGAGGACCACGGCGGCGGCGGCGGTGGCATAGTCGCCGACCTTGCGCTTGAGCTTCTCATACGCCGACCCGTGGCCGCCCGGCGGCGTCGGGATGCGAATGGCGGTCAAGATCTCGTTCGGCGCGAGCGCCGTGGAATAGGCGCCCTGATAGAACCGGCGCGCCGAGATGCGCCGCGCCCCGCCCCGGCCCATCACCTGAAAGCTGGCATCGAGGCACATCATGATGGCCGGCAAATCGTTGCCTGGATCGCCATTCGCCACGTTGCCGCCGACCGTGCCCAGATAGCGGACCTGCGGGTCGGCGATGACCAGCGCGGCTTCGCGCAGGATCGGGACCTTGGCGCCGAGCAGCTCCGAGGCGATCAGCTCGTGCTGGGTCGTCATGGCGCCGACGACGATCTCGTTGCCCTCCTGCCGAACGCCTTTGAGATCGGAAATCGCTGCGAGGTCGACCAAGTGCTCGGGCGACGCGAGTCTCAGCTTCATCATGGGGATGAGGCTGTGGCCGCCGGCGAGCGGCCGGGCGTCCTCCCCGAGATCCGCCAGCAGCGCGACCGCTGCATTCAGCGATGTGGGACGATGATACGCGAACGAACCTGGAATCATGGCCTTCCTCCCCAGACCGGCCTGGCGCCATTTCCTCGCGCGAGACCACGCAGGCCGAACCGCGCGGCGTCAATTCTAGTGCACCGCTTCTGACGTTCGTGATACATGGCGGCCCCCCTCTGACACGAACTTCAAATCGGCGGCACTAGAGCATGATCCCGACAAGTGGATACCGGTTTTCGGAAAAGATCATGCTCCAACGATAAGCTGGAGCGGGATGACGATACGAAGACGCATGGAGCGCGAGCGCGTGGCGAGAGACGACATCGTGGCGTGCGACTGCGCCAGGCCGCGGCTGATCGGGCGGGCTTGATCGCGGCGGACAGGACGTGGCAGGCTCAACGGGGCGCGCGCGCAAGCGCCCGGATGGCCGCGCCGGGAGAGCTGCCGTGAGCA
>JBJMSU010000002.1:0-16549 GCA_045801465.1 Xanthobacteraceae bacterium
CGCGATCAAGAAGGCGACGGGCGGTGACGCCGAGAACTATGAGGAGATGCGCTACGAGGGGTACGGACCGGGCGGCGTCGCCGTGATCGTCGAGGTTCTGACCGACAACAAAAATCGCTCGGCTGGCGAAGTGCGCGCGAGCTTCACCAAGGCAGGCGGCAATCTCGCCGAAACCGGCGCGGTGTCGTTCATGTTCGATCATGTCGGCGTGGTGGAATTCGACGCGAAGGTCTCCGATGCCGACGGGATGCTGGAAGCGGCAATCGAGGCGGGCGCCGAGGATGTGATCTCAGGCGAGAACGGGCACGAGGTTTACACCACGGCGGAATCTCTGCGCGAGGTCGCCAAAGCGCTGGAGGCGAAGTTCGGCGAGCCGCGCAAGGCCGCGCTCACCTGGAAGCCGCAGAACACGATTTCCGTCGACGACGAGCAGGGCGAGAAGCTCTTACGGCTGATCGAGGCGCTGGAAGACAATGACGACGTTCAGAACGTTTATGCCAATTTTGAAGTATCGGATGCCCTCGTGGTCAAGATGAGCGCGTAAAGGAGGCATCGGGCCTATTGTTGCTTGTGGTACAGCCGGTCGGTGGCCTCGTCGCGGATTTCCTGCGTGGTGCTGTTGCGATAGCGCCGGCGCCACATGCCGATGCCGTAGATGAGGGCCGCGGCCAGGATGGCGACCAGGCCGACGTCGATGAGGAAGAACATCCATCCGCCATAGTCGTGCATGATCCGCTCCTTGCCTGACAGGTGCCGCCGATTTGAAGTTCCTACACCGCCTGCCGCAAACTCATGCAGGAACTTCAAATCGAAAAGCGGCACTAGAACCATAGACTTGCCAGTGCCCTTTGCTCCCGAAGTTCGTGTCTGAAGGTGCTGCGACGTATGACGAACTTCGGAAGCAGGCACTGGAATGTGCTGGATTAACGCCTGGTGGCGCCTTTTGTTCGCACGGGGAGGGCGCGGCGAAAGGAGCCGCGCGGGGGCGGGCCTTCGGTTCTAGGCGTCAGCCCGCCCTTCGCGCTATCAACGAGCCGGTATGAGGGGATCGATTCGCATTCTCGGCATCGACCCGGGGCTCCGCCGCACCGGTTGGGGCGTGATCGACGTTGCCGGAAACCGGCTCGCGTTCGTGGCCTGCGGCTCCGTGGAAACGGACGAGCGGAGGGCGCTCACGGAGCGCCTCGTTGTCATCCATGACGGGCTCCGGCGCGTGGTCGATGAGTTTGGTCCCAACGAGGCGGCGGTCGAAGCGACGTTCGTCAACAAGGATGCGGCCGCCACGCTGAAGCTCGGCCAGGCGCGCGGTGTGGCGCTGCTGGTGCCCGGCCAGGCGGGGCTCGCGGTTGCCGAATACGCTCCCAACGTGGTGAAGAAGTCGATCGTCGGTGCCGGTCACGGCGACAAGGCCCAGGTTCGCATGATGATCGGCGTGCTGCTGCCGCGGGCCGATCCGCCGAGCGACGATGCCGCCGACGCGCTGGCGGTCGCGGTGACGCATGCTCACCACCGCGACAGCGTTCTTCTCAGAGCCGCGGCGCCATGATCGGCAAGCTCAAGGGCGTGATCGACTCCTATGGCGAGGATTTCGTCATTGTCGACGTCGGCGGTGTCGGCTACGAGGTGCACTGCTCGGCACGCACCCTCCAGGCGTTGCGGGCGCCGGGCGAGCCGGCCGTGCTGTCGATTGAAACCCACGTGCGCGAGGATCAAATCCGGCTGTTCGGGTTCCTGTCCGACGGCGAACGCGAATGGTTCCGCCTGCTGCAGACGGTGCAGGGCGTGGGTGCGCGCGTGGCGCTCTCCGTGCTCGGTACTCTGAAGGTCGCCGATCTCGCCACTGCGGTCGCCATGCGCGACAAGGCCATGGTGGCGCGCGCTCCGGGTGTCGGACCAAAGGTCGCCGAACGCATCGTCACCGAACTCAAGGACAAGGCACCGGCCTACGTCGATATCGATCCGGCGGTCGTCAGGCTGTCGGGCGCGGTCGACGAAAAGCGAGCGCCGCAGCCGGTCGCCGATGCTGTCTCGGCTCTGGTCAATCTGGGCTATGGTCAGCCGCAGGCCGCCGCCGCCATCGCGGCAGCGACGCGAGACGCAGGCGAAGGGGCGGACGCCGCGCGGCTGATCCGCCTCGGCTTGAGGGAGCTGAGCAAGTGAACGAGCAGCGTGCCGAGTTCGAGATCCGGCCGATCACGGATCGCGTCTTTCTCGAGGAGCTCCTGCGCCTGCGCTGGAGCGGCGGGGCATTGATGCTGCGCGGCAGGATCGTGCACCCGAAGGACGTCGAGGCGCTGGCGGCCTATCACGACGGGCGGCTCGCCGGCGTCGCCACGTGGCTGCTGGAAGGCCCCGTCATGTACCTCGCAACCCTCAACAACATCACCGATCAGCGCGGCGTCGGGATTGCGCTGCTCGACGCCACGATGGCGCTCGGCCGCGAGAAGGGCTCGGCCTTGCTGCGCGTCATCGTGACCAATGACAATCTCTATGCGCTCGGCTTCTATCAACGCCGCGGCTTCCGCATCATCGCCGTCTATCCCGGCGCCATCGACACCATCCGCACGATGATCCCGTCCATCCCGATCGTCGGCGCGAACCGCATTGCGATCCGCGACGAGATCGAGCTGGAGGTGGCGCTTTGACGACTCGCCGCCTCGTGACCGCGGAGCGCCGCGACGAGGATGTCGCCGAGGCCTCCCTGCGGCCGCAGCGTCTCTCCGAGTTCGTCGGCCAGCAGCAGGCGTGCTCCAACCTCGCGGTCTTCATCGAGGCGGCACGCGCCCGCAAGGAAGCGCTCGACCATGTGCTGTTCGTCGGTCCGCCCGGCCTCGGAAAGACCACCTTGGCGCAGATCGTGGCGCGTGAGCTCGGCGTCAACTTCCGCGCCACCTCCGGGCCGGTGATCGTCAAGGCGGGCGATCTCGCCGCCCTGCTCACCAATCTCGAAGACCGCGACGTGCTGTTCATCGACGAGATTCACCGGCTCAATCCCGCCGTGGAGGAAATCCTCTATCCGGCCATGGAGGATTTTCAGCTTGACCTCATCATCGGCGAGGGGCCGGCGGCGCGCTCGGTGAAGATCGATCTCGCCCGCTTCACCCTGGTGGGCGCGACCACGCGCGCCGGCCTGCTCACCACGCCGCTGCGCGACCGCTTCGGCATCCCGATCCGCCTCAATTTCTATACGCCCGCGGAATTGGAGCTGATCGTCAAGCGCGGGGCGCGGGTGCTCGGCATCGAGGTGACGCCCGACGGCAGCAACGAGATCGCCCGGCGCGCGCGTGGCACGCCGCGCATTGCCGGCCGGCTGCTCCGGCGCATCCGCGATTTTGCCCACGTCAAGCGCGCCGAGCGCATCGACCGCGCCATGGCCGATCAGGCCCTCATCGAGCTCGAAGTCGATGAGGCCGGCCTCGATGCCATGGACCGGCGTTACCTGCAGACGATCGCCGTGAGCTACGGCGGGGGGCCGGTCGGGGTGGAGACGCTGGCGGCGGCGCTGTCGGAGCCGCGCGACGCCATCGAGGACATCATCGAACCCTTCCTGATTCAGCAAGGTTTCCTGCAACGCACGCCGCGCGGCCGGCTGCTGACGCCGCACGCCTTCGGCCACCTTGGCCTCGCTGCCCCGGCGCGCGATCCCGGGCAGTTTCAGTTGTTCAATGGCGAGAGCGAGGACGATTAGGTTGGTTCATTGTCCATGCTGCGGCGTGTAAGCTTCTGTCTATGACGAGTTCGATTGAAAAGCTTGCTGGCGCGCTCGAGCTGCTGCCCGAAGAACTGCGAGGGCCGGCGATCGTCTATTTGGTTGAGCAGGCGGAAAAATATCGTGTCCTCAAAGCACTCATTGCCGAAGGGATCGACGATCTCGACAACGGGCGTGTCGAGGAGTGGAATGTCGACGATTTCTTGAGCAAGGTGCGGGCACCGGAAGGCGACCGCGGTCTTGAATGAGCGGCGCCGAAACGAGCCTCTCCGGTGAAATTCGCGGCGGCCGGCACGTGCTCGCGGTGCGGGTCTATTACGAGGACACCGATTTCACCGGCTTGGTCTATCACGCGAGCTATCTGCGCTTCATGGAGCGCGGCCGCACCGACTATCTGCGCCTCCTCGGCGCCCGCCAGCGCACGCTGTTCGAGGAGACCGAGCGGGAAGCGCCGGGCTTTCATTTCGTCGTGCGCGCGATGACCATCGAGTTCCTCAAACCCGCCCGCATGGACGACGTGGTCGAGGTGATCACCGCCCCGGAGGAGGTCAAAGGCGCCTCGATCACGCTGCACCAGCGGGTCGTGCGTGGGGCCGAGACCCTGGTAGAGGCCCATGTCCGGGTCGCCTTCATCTCCGGCGGCAGAGCGCAGCGCATCCCGCCCGCGCTGAGGACCGCGATGCACGCCGATCAGCGCTGCGACACGGATCCTTCCGTCTGCTAACCCATCCTTAACCAAAATCGCGCTGGTTAGACGCGGATAGGACCGGTCAGGTGCCCTAGTTTGGTCAAATTTCGCGCGATTTCGTACCGGCTGGCAGAGCCAGGGCGAGCTTTAGCGAAAAGGCGAACGGTCAGGCAGCGCGGTGCAGCGCTTGCGGCGAGTATTCCTTGGTGTCCCTGAGCGCCGCCCGGTCGGCACCGCGGAGCCGGATCGCCGAAAGGATAAACCATGAGTTCCTCCGATGTTTCCGTCTTTGGCCTGTTCTGGCAGGCCAACTGGTTCGTGCAGGCGGTGATGTTCGGGCTCATCGTCTGCTCGGTGTGGGTGTGGGCGATCGCGATCGACAAGGCCGTGCTCTATACCCGCACCAAGCGCGCCATGGACCGCTTCGAGCAGGCGTTCTGGTCCGGCCAGTCGCTGGAGGAGCTCTATCGCTCCCTGTCCTCGCGTCCGACCCACTCCATGGCGGCCCTGTTCGTGGCGGCGATGCGCGAATGGAAGCGCAGTTTCGAAGGCTCGGCGCGCTCCTTTGCCGGCCTGCAGATGCGTATCGAGAAGGTGATGGACGTGACCATCACGCGGGAAATCGAACGGCTGGAACGCCGTCTCCTGGTGCTGGCCACCGTCGGGTCGTCCGGCCCGTTCATCGGCCTGTTCGGCACTGTCTGGGGCATCATGACGAGCTTTCAGTCGATCGCCGCCAAGGGGAACACCTCGCTCCAGGTGGTGGCGCCCGGCATCGCCGAGGCGCTGCTGGCGACCGCAATCGGCCTCGCTGCTGCCATTCCGGCGACCATTTTCTATAACAAATTCATCTCCGAGGTGAACAGACAGGCGCAGCGCCTGGAGGGGTTTGCCGACGAGTTCGCCGCCATCCTGTCGCGGCAGATCGACGAGCGGGGGTAGGCTGCATGGCAGGAAACGGCGCACCCGTCGCTGCCCCGGTCGGCAAGCGTCGCCACCGGCGCAAGGCCGTGATGGCCGAGATCAACGTCACGCCGCTGGTCGACGTGATGCTGGTTTTGTTGATCATTTTCATGGTGTCGGCTCCGCTCCTGACGGTCGGCGTGCCGATCGATCTGCCGCAGACACAGGCCAAGAGCCTGGACCAGGATCAAAAGCCCCTGACCGTGTCGGTCAACACCCAGGGTCAGGTCTTCCTGCAGGATTCCGAGATCAAGGTCGAGGAACTGGTGCCCAAGCTGCAGGCCATCGCCCAGGCGCGCGGCGGCCTGGACGAGCGAATTTACGTTCGCGGCGACCGAAAAGTCGATTACGGTGCCGTCATGCGCGTGATGGGGCGGTTGTCGCAGGCCGGCTTCCGCCGCGTCGCATTGGTGACGGAGGTCGAGCAGGGCTCCTGACGACCCGATGAAGACGGGACTCACCATATCGGTCATTGGCCACGCCGCGGCGCTGCTGTGGTGCATCGTGTCATTTGGCACAAAGCCTCCTCCGGCCATGCCGGTCGATTCGCTTCCCCTCGATATCATTTCGGTGACGGAATTCTCTGAGCTCATGGCGGGCTCGAAGGCTGCCCCCAAGGCTCCGGCACCGAAGCCGTTGGTAGAGAAAATCGCCGAGCCCAAGCCGGTCGACAACCCGGCCCAGAAGGTCGTCGACAAGCCCGAAATCGTGACCGCCTCGGCGCTGATGCCGGAAGCTCCGCCCGAACCGAAGGTGCCGGAGCCGAAGCCCGCCCCGGTGCCGCAGGCGCGCCCCGAGCCGAAGCCGCACGAGGCGGAAAAGAAGCCGGAGCCAACGCCCGACCCGATCGCCGAGGCGCTCAAGAAGGACGCCATAAAGAAGCCCGAGCCAAAGAAGGAAGAGGCCAAGATCCCGGTCGCGCAGAAGAAGCCGCCGCAGCCGCAACCCAAGTTTGATCCCAAGCAGATCGAGCAGCGGCTGGCGCTCCTCGACAAGCGCACGCCGCAGCGTCAGGCCGCCGCCGGCGACACGCTCAATACCACCGCTGCGCTGGGCACCAGCACCGGCACCGCGCCGCGGCTGTCGCAGAACGAGCTCGATGCCCTGCGCGCCCGCCTGGCGCAGTGCTGGACGCTGCCGTCCGGTGCCACCGACGCGCAGGATCTCAATGTGGAGGTGCACATCCTGCTGCGGCAGGACGGGTCGCTCTCGGCCGAGCCGAAGGTGCTCAACCGCAGCACCAGCCCGTTCTTCCAGGTGGCGGCGGAGAGCGCGTTGCGTGCGGTCCGCACCTGTGCGCCGTTCGATTTCCTTCCGGTGGCAAAATACGAGGCCTGGAAGGATATCGAGGTCAATTTCAACCCGCAGTACATGTTCCGCAGCTGATCGCCGCGGCCCGGAACCAAGAGACCTGAACATCATGATCGAGAACGGTCCCACCTTGCCTCGCCTGTTGCTCAGCCGTCGCGCGCTGGTGTTGGGTGCAGCAATGACTGCTTCCGCACTCCTCGCGCGCCGCGCCGATGCCGCGCTGCGTCTCGACGTGACGCAGGGCAACGTCCAACCCATGCCGATCGCGCTGCCGGACTTCGTCGGCGGATCGCCGGCCGACATTGAAGGTGCGCGCGGCGTCAGCCAGGTCATCACCGGCGATCTGCGGCGCTCGGGCGTGTTCGCCCCCATCGACCCGGCCGCCTACATCGAGAAGATCACCAATATCGATACCGTTCCGCGCTTCGACGATTGGCGCGTCATCAATGCGCAGGCGCTCGTCACCGGGCGATTGACCCGCCAGGGCGACGGCCGGCTCAAGGCCGAGTTTCGGCTGTGGGACGTGTCCGCTGGCCAGCCGCTGATCGGGCAGCAATACTTCACCACGCCGGACAATTGGCGGCGCATCGCCCATATCATCTCGGACGCGATCTACGAGCGCCTGACCGGCGAGAAGGGCTATTTCGATACCCGCATCGTCTTCATCGATGAGACCGGGCCGAAGGAGCGCCGCATCAAGCGCCTTGCCATCATGGATCAGGACGGCGCCGGCGTGCGCTACCTCACCCGCGGCGACGACCTCGTGCTCACCCCACGCTTCTCGCCGTCAACCCAGGACATCACCTACATGTCTTACGGGCAGGGCGATCCCCGCGTGTTCCTGCTCAACATCGAGACCGGCCAGCGCGAGATCGTCGGCAATTTCCCCGGCATGACGTTTGCGCCGCGCTTCTCGCCGGACGGGCAGCGGATCATCATGAGCCTGCAGCAGGGCGCCAACGCGAATATCTTCGCCATGGACCTGCGCTCGAAGACGACGACGCGCCTTACCGACACGGCAGCCATCGACACCGCGCCGTCCTATTCGCCGGACGGAACACGCATCTGCTTCGAGTCCGACCGCGGCGGCAGCCAGCAGATCTACGTCATGGCGGCGAACGGCGGAGGCGCGCAGCGCGTGAGCTTCGGCGAGGGCTCGTATTCGACGCCGGTGTGGTCGCCGCGCGGCGACTACATCGCCTTCACCAAGCGCGGCCGCAGCGCCTTCGGCATCGGCGTGATGAAAGCCGACGGGCAGGGCGAGCGGCTCCTGACCGAGGGCTATCACAACGAAGGTCCGACCTGGGCGCCGAACGGCCGCGTGCTGATGTTCTTCCGCGATCCCGGCGGCAATGCCGGGCCGGCGCTCTATACCATCGACATCACCGGCCGCAACGAGCAGCGCATCCCGACTCCGAGCTACGCGTCGGATCCGGCCTGGTCGCCGCTGCTGTCGTGAGCGGGAGCAACCGCAGCAATTGTCGAGGCCTCTTGTGCTCGTTTAGGATTGCGGCAATCTTGCCGTGATTCCCGCCGCGCGTCCGCTGCGCACAACTTCGCAACATATTCAACGTATGAGTCGATGGATTCGAACCACCTGAGTTCCCATAGATCGATCGATATTGGCCTCGTCGGTCATCGTGTTTGGATTGCGATTGTCTCGGCCTTGGCCATTTTTCTCTTTGCTGCGACCTTTCGCGCAGGACTGGACCGCGGCATGGACCACCTCGTCGGGTGGCAGGCGTCCGCCCGCGTTGCCAATGCGATCGCCGGCGTGATGACCGAAGACACGTTCGGCCAGGGGCGTTATGCCGTTTCAGAATGCGCATTCGGCTTGTTGAACACTCATGGATTCATCGGAAACCCCGATGTTGCCGCGAGACTGGGCGTGACCGTTCCGGAGAGTCTCAAGTCCGGGGCGCTTCTTGATCACGCGCTCGAACGCGCGCGGCGCGAGCTGCCCATGCTCGGGGAACATTGCAAAGCCAAAACACACATCAGAGGCATCGGCTATGACGACTTGGGTTATGTCGATTTCGCCAAGCTGGCATTCTCTCTCTTTGGCGTTCATGTCCGCGCGCTTTACTACCTTTTTTTCGCGATCTACGGGCTCACGTTGGGGTTGGCTCTCATCGAGCGCAGAAGCGACCTGACGGGAAGTCTTGTCCTCGTGAGCGTTGCGGCGTTGATTTACGCCACTTGCTACTATGCAGGGTTTCTCGACCCATCGAGCAACTCGGTTATGGGGAACATGCTCGATCCGCGTTTCATCGCGGTGCTCGGCTTGATCCCCACCGTTCACGTCCTGCTCATGCTCGTCAATCGGGCAAGTCCGACCTGGTGGCGTGTCGCAATCGTCGTTTTCCAGTCCGGCGTGATCTTCTTTGCCATCCATATGCGTGCGACCGGCGTGTGGTTGGCCACGACGATCATTCTTGCGGCGCTGGTGGTGGGCCTTTTCTCAGCAAGAACGCTGAAGCGAGCAAGCGCAAGCTGGATGGCCGTTGCGGTCCGCAGCGTTGCTGGTTGCTGGCCGGCGTGGACGGCGGTGGCCGTGATCTTCGCCGGCATGTTCGTGGTCAAGATGTCGCTTCATCCAATATACAGAGAAAATGGCTGGACCACGCATCATCTGATGTGGTTCGCCGTCTACGCCTCGTTGCAGATTAATCCGAGATGGGTCAATGCAGGGTATTTCGCCGCGCATGAAAATGCGACCGGCGATGCGATGCCCTCTGCGGCCGCACGCGCCTACGTCAAGGAGCATCCGGAAGAAGACCGGCCGGAAAATTACCTTGGCGGGACGGGATTCAAGCTTGTTGCACTGGAGCGCTTGTGTCGGCTGGCGTTCTTCCAGTTCGTCCGACGCGATCCTTGGTTTGTATTCGAAACGTTTGTCATCGTAAAAGGGCGGCTCTTCTTCAAAGATCTGATCGAGCAGACGCGTTTGGCATGGAGCAATTCCGGCTTCGCGCGGCGGGGCGCTTTCGTGTTGGCACTGGTCGCGATCGGCGTGATCGCGGCGGCGCGACCGGCGGCGCTGCGAAGGCTATCGCTGTTCACCAGCGTCTTCGCGACGGGCGCCACGGCGAGTCTCGCAATCCCCCTGCTGACGATCGTTGGGGAGCCGTACACGCTCTCCGAGGAAATCATGGCGCTGCAAATCACCGGAATGCTCCTGTTCAGTTTGGCAGTCGGATATTCAACGATGTTTGTACGTAGAACTTTCGGTGCCCCCACCGCCGAGCCGGCGCCGCAATATCAGTTGGGTGCTCGCGCCCAACCGGGATCTTGACCGAAGTTAGGCGACTGAGGGCTGCGCCCCGGCGGTGCTGAGCCCCTAAGCCGCCGCATTCACCCGGCATTAACCATTCGGAAGGGTTTCGGGCTTATCTGGCCCCCTGGGGGTACTCCGCAACGGCTCGTCAAGGTTGACGGAACCTTCGTTTAACGACTTGGGCTGATAACTCGGGGAAAGGCTGATCACGTCAAGAAAGGGAGCCTCCGGAATGTCTCGCGTCATGACCCTCGTTCGCGCCGCACGCGTAGCGGCCGTCCTGGTGGCGGTCGTCGGAGTCGCCGCTTGCGCCAATAACCCGACGGGACAGCCGCAGGCTGGCGTCGCCGGCGCCGGTGCCGCCGTTCCCGGCAGCGCCCAGGATTTCGTCGTCAATGTCGGCGACCGGGTGTTCTTCGAAACCGACGCCACGGAGCTCACGCCGCAGTCGCGCACCACGCTCGACAAGCAGGCGCAGTGGCTGCAGTACTACAATCGCTACACCTTCACCATCGAAGGCCATGCCGACGAGCGCGGCACGCGCGAATACAACATCGCGCTCGGCGCCAAGCGCGCCCAGACTGTGCGCGAGTACCTCGTCTCGCGCGGCATCGACGGCAATCGCATGCGCACCATCTCGTACGGCAAGGAGCGGCCCGTGGCGGTGTGCAACGACATCTCCTGCTGGTCGCAGAACCGCCGCGCCGTCACCCTGCTCAACGCCAGCTCTTAGCTTCGAAAGATCACGTGATGTGATCTGGACCGGCGCCCGTATGGGCGCCGGTTGTGTTTTACGCCTGAGGCGTTGGGCTCACCGCGACGGGCAGCGGTAGTACGTCAATTCCATGCCTTCGATGCCGGGGAAAATGCGAGTGATCTTGTTGTCGTCCAGCACCTTCACGCTGAGCTGCACGTTCGACAGCATGATGTCCGTCGCACACGCCGCGAGCATGTGGACGACGCCATCGTCCTCCTTGGTCTTCACCACCGTGCAGGTCGCCGTGCGTCCGCGGATGCGGGGTCCTTCCATGATGAAGCCGCTGCCGTACATGTCCGAATCCTGCCGGAAGACGGTTCGGTTGCCCTTCTTCACGAACACCTTGGCGCAGGCTGACGTGTCGGTCGCCCACGCCCCGGTGAGATCGATGGCATGAGCCGCGCCGGCGAGAAGGACGGACGAGGCACATACGAGCGCCGTGTAAGCGAGAAGCTTCGATCTTCCCATTGCCTTCTCCCGAATCGCGTCGCTTTGATGCCGGTTCCCTTGGGCGCCTATCGGTCGTTCACCCGGCGCCATGTTCCTCACTGCGATTATGGCGACGATCGAGTGCATGCGTCCAACGCGCTGGCCAGAATGCGATCACGGCGACGATCAGGGCCAGCAGCAGCGTTGCAACCATCATCTGAATGACCCCGAAATCAGGGGCGTCTTTACCGATCCAGCTTGTCACGCTGCCGGCGACAATCAGCAGCCCGCGAACGATCCAACTGACCATGCAAATCTCCCCGCTCTAGCTCGTTGTTGGAGCATGATCTTTTCCGAAAACCGGTGTTCACTTTTCGGGATCATGCTCTATTCGGCTGCTGCCGGTTGCTGCCGTGGCGTTTCCTTCGGGGGTGGCTCGACCGCCGGAGCGGGCTCGGGAAGCTCGCGTGGGCGGATGGACGGCCTGAGCTTTTCCCGCACCGCCTGGAACATCACGTAGAGCGGCGGGATGACGAAAATTCCGATGAAGGAGGCGAAGATCATGCCGCCGAACACCGGCGTGCCGACGTCGCGGCGCGCCAGTTGCGAGGCGCCGGTCGCGATCACCAGCGGGAGCAGGCCGAGGATGAAGGCGAACGAGGTCATCATGACCGGCCGGAAGCGTAGGCGCGCCCCTTCGGTGGCGGCCGTGAGCAGTGGCACGCCGCGTTCGCGCTGCTCCTTGGCGAACTCGACGATCAAGATTCCGTTCTTCGCCGCCAGCCCGATCAGCACCACCATGCCGATCTGCGCGTAGAGGTCGAGGGTGAGGCGGCCGATCACGATGGCGGCGAATGACCCGAGCACGCCGATCGCAACCGACAGCAGCACCGGCACCGGAATCGTCCAGCTCTCATACAAGCCGACCAGAAACAGGTAGGCAAACAGGACCGCGAAGCCGAGGATCATCGCGGTCTTGCCCTCGGCGCGCTTTTCCTGGAACGCGGTATCGGTCCATTCGCCGGCGTAGCCGGCCGGAAGCGTGCGGGCGGCGACCTCCTCCATGGCCTTGAGCGCCTGTCCGGACGACACGCCCGGCGCCGGACCGCCCTGAACCGTGACGGCGCGCAAGTTGTTGTAGCGGATCAGCGCCGGCGGCCCGACGACGACGCGGACCTCCACCAGGCTGCGCAGGGGAATCATCTTGCCGTCCGCGTTGCGCACGTTGATGCGATAGATGTCGTCGATCCCCGACCGGTCGTCGGCCTCGGCCTGGAGCCAGACCTGCCAAGTGCGGCCGAACAGGTTCATCTGGTTGACGTAGAATCCGCCGAGCGAGGCCTGCATCGCCTGGAACACGGCGCTCAATTGCACGCCGAGGATCTGCGCCTTGTCGCGGTCGATGTCGAGGTAGATCGACGGGTTGGTGGCCGAGAACGTGCTGAACACGCGGCTCAGTTGCGGTTCCTGGTTTGCCGCCACCGTGAGCCCGCGCAAGACCTGCGCCAGCTCCTTGGGGTCGCCGCCGCGCAAATCTTCCACCACATAGGTGAAACCGCCGCCCGTGCCGAGGCCGATGATCGGCGGCGGTGCGAGCGGAACGACGGTGCCGCCTTCGATTTGGCGGAACTTGGCGCCGAGGCGGGCGATCACCTCGCGCACGCCGAGGGAGAGGTCCTTGCGATCCTCGAACGGCTTGAGGGTGACAACCATGAATGCCGCGTTGGGCGCCGAGTAGTTGTCGATGAAGTTCAATCCGATGACCGAGATGTAGTCCTCGACCGCTTTCTCGTCCTTGACGATGGTCTCGGCCTGACGGATCACGTCCGACGTCCGCGCGACCGACGCGCCACCCGGCAATTGGACGACGACGAACAACGCGCCCTGATCGTCCTCCGGCAGGAACCCGGTCGGCGTGATCTTCGCCAGGCTGACGACGCCGAAGGCGGCCACCGCGACCATTGCGATGCCGATGATCGAGAAGCGCACGATACGGGCGACCGCTGCCCCGTAGGTGTCACGCACATGGTCTATTCCGCGCATGACATAACCGATCGGGCCGCGCCGCGGGCCGTGATGCGGGCGCAGCAGAACGCTGCACAGGGCGGGCGACAGGGTCAGCGCGTTGATCGCCGAGAGGAACATCGCCACCGCGACCGTGATGGCGAACTGGCGGAACAGCTCGCCGGAAATGCCGGGAATGAAGGCGACCGGCACGAAGACCGATAGCAGCACCAGCGTGATCGCGATGATCGGCGCCGTGATCTCCGCCATCGCTTGCTTGGTCGCCTCGGCGGGGGTGAGCTCGGGATGCTCCTCCATCACCCGCTCGACGTTCTCGACCACGACGATCGCGTCGTCTACGACGATGCCGATCGCCAGCACGATGGCGAGCAGCGAGACCGTGTTGGCGGAATAGCCGATCGCCAGCAGCGCCACGAAGGTGCCGATGAGGCTGACCGGCACCGCCAAGGTCGGGATCAAGGTCGCGCGCACGCTGCCGAGGAAGAGGAACACGACGATCACCACCAGAACGAAGGCCTCGACCAGCGTCTTCTGCACCTCGTGGATCGTGTCGGTGACGAAGATGGTCGGGTCATAGGTGACCTTCCAAGCCAGATCCTCGGGAAAGCGCTTCTCCTGGTCGGCCAGCAGGGTCTTGATCGCCTTCATGGTGGTGAGGGCATTGGCGCCGGGCGCCTGATACATGGCGATCGCCGCCGTGGGCCCGCTATTGAAGCGCGTGTCGCGGTCGAGATTGGCGGCGCCCAAATCCAGGCGCGCCACGTCGCCCAGACGCAGCACCGATCCGTCCGGATTGGTGCGCACGACGATGTTCTCGAAGTCGGCGACCGAGCTCAGGCGGCCCTTGGCCTGGATGTTGAGCTGCAGTTGCTGGTCGTTCGAAATGGGACGGGCACCGACGCGACCCACTGCGGCCTGGACGTTCTGCGCCTGGATCGCATTGATGATGTCGCCGGTCGTAAGGTTGAGGCCGGTCAGGCGGTCGGTCCTGATCCAGGCGCGCATGGCATAATCCTGCGGGCCCCACAAGGCGGCGTCGCCGACGCCGGGCGTGCTCTTGATCCGGTCGATGAGGTTGATGGTGACGTAGTTGGACAGGAACAACGGGTCGTACGTGTGCTTCGGCGAATAGATCGCGATCACGCCGAGCAGAGCCGATGACTTCTTCTTGACGGTGATTCCCTGCCGCTGCACGTCCTGGGGCAGGGCGGACAGCGCCACCTGGACCCGGTTGTTGACGTTGACCGTGTTGATATCTGGATTGGTGCCGAGCTCGAAGGAGGCGGTGAGCGAATAGCTGCCGTCGTCGCCGCTCACGCTCTTCATGTAGATCATCTTGTCGACGCCGACGACCTGCGCCTCGATCGGCTGGGCGACGGTCGCGTCGACCACGCCGGAGTTGGCGCCGGGATACAAGGTGGTGATGGAGACCTGCGGCGGCACGATGTCGGGATATTGCGCGATCGGGATCGCAAGCAGCGCGACGAGACCGGCAATCGTGGTGACGATGGCGATGACGATCGCCAGCCGCGGCCGGTCGACAAAGACGGCGGAGAGCATGGCTCAGCTCCGGCTCAGGCCTGCCGGCAGCGGAGCCGCGCGCACCTGCGCGCCAGGCCGCAGGCTCTGCAGGCCCTCGACGATGACCTGCTCGCCGCCGGAGAGGCCCTGATCGATGACGGTACCGGTCCCGCTCTCGCCGCCCGGCTTGACGCGCTTCACCGCCGCCTTGCCGTCCTCGACCACGAACACGTAGACGCCCTGCTGGTCGGCGAGCAGAGCGGCCTGCGGGATCACCACCTTTTCCTCCGGTGTGCCAGCCTCGAGATCGACCCGCACCAGCTGACCGTCAATGAGCGCACCTTGCGGGTTCGGGATGCTGGCGCGCGCGGTGACCGTGTCGGTGGCGCGGTCCACCGTCACGTCGACGAAGTTGATCCGGCCCAATTGGTCGTAGGTCGATCCATTGGCAAAGCGGATGCGCACTTTGATGCCGCCGACATCGACCTGACGACCGGCCTCCTGGGCGCGGAGAAACTCGCGCTGGCTCACCGGAAACGTCACGTACATCGGATCCTGGCTGACGATCATCGTGAGCACGCCGCTGTTCGGGCTCACGACGTTGCCCTTGGTGATGTTGGTGCGGCCGACCTTGCCGGCGATTGGCGCGAGGATATCGGTGTAGCCGAGATTGATCTTGGCAGTTTGCAGGGCGGCTTCGTCCTGCATGATCGCGCCCGCCGCCTGCTGGTCGGCGGCGCGCGCCTGGTCGCGGGCGACGACCGAGCCTGACTGCCGATCCAACAGTTCCTGCGCTCGCTGCAATTGCAGCTCGCTCAAGACTTTTGCCGCCTTGCTGCGTTCCAGCGCGCCTTGCGCCTGCCCGACCGCGGCCTCGAACTGATCTTTCTCGATGCGATAGAGGGGCGTGCCTTCCTTGATCAGGTCGCCCTCCTTGAACAGGACCGCGTCCAGAAACCCTGTCACCCGCGCCCTGATCTCGACGCGATTGATCGCTTCGACCCGCCCGACGAAATCCAGGGTCTTGGCGATCGGTTTGCGCTCGGCCATGACCGTGCCGACCGGAACGGCGGTCGGTTGGGCTTGTTGCGCGGAGGCGGGAGAAGCGAGCCCGCACATGACGCAAATCGTACAAATCGCCAAGCGCATATAACTCTCCCCACTATTCCGCGAGGAAGTCGCGGGGTGCTGTTCCTGCATGCGGGCTCGCATCGATGAAGAACCACGAGTCCCCCTTGACTTGCTGCAGCCGGCAGCATGCGCCTTTCCCGGGTTGCCGACAAGGCAAGCGCACGTCACCGAGCGCATGTTCTGCCGTGTATCGCTTTGTTGCGGACGGTACGCCGCCGGTGGCGTATGCTGCGGAAACGCGCTCCTGCGACGTTCCGTCGGAACATCTGGAGACCGACGATGCCAACGATGATTCCGGCCGTCGTCGCGACGATCATCGCCGCGCTGTTGATCGACACGCGACCGGTCGCTGCGCAGAACTATCCCTGGTGTGCGTACAAAGGAGAGGGCGGGACGAACTGCGGTTTCGTCAGCTACGAGCAATGCCGGGAGGGAGGCCGCTGGTGCGATCGCACTCCCATGTACCGGCCGCCCGCCATGGAGCCGGGACTACGCCGCAGGGCACACGGACGTCACGGATGACTGTGATTGCTGCACCGGTCGCTTGCCAATACTCTTGTGGGCGAAGGCAGACCACGCAAAGGAGGCCATCATGCGCATCGCGTTCCTCATCGGCGCCGTGGCGGTGGCGACGTTGTTCGACCTTTGCGCCGCCCAGGCCTATTACGGCAGCGGTCCGTGGTGCGCGGTGCAATCCCTGGGCGCCGGCACCGTCACGCAAAATTGCACCATGCTGAA
>JBJMSU010000169.1:0-23065 GCA_045801465.1 Xanthobacteraceae bacterium
ACCCACTGCCGGTTCTCAATTACGGCAACCAGGCGGGGGGCGGAACAGTCCATTACGGTGCGGTCTCGTGGCGGTTGCACGATGACGATTTCCGCGCGCGATCGCAGACGATCGAACGCTACGGCGCGTCAGCGATTCCGAAAGACTCGTCGCTTGCCGACTGGCCTTTGACGTACGCCGACCTGGAGCCCTTTTACGATCGCGCGGAATACGAGCTCGGCGTGTCGGGCAAGGCCGGCAATCTGCAGGGACGCAAGATCGACGGTGGCAACGTGTTCGAAGCCCCGCGCGGTCGCGAATACCCGCTGCCGCCACTGCTGGTAGAGCAAGCCGGGCTGACGTTCGACGCCGCGACGCGCAACCTCGGCTATCACCCGTTCTCGACCCCGCGGGCGATTCTTTCGGAAGCCTATCAAGGTCGGCCGGGCTGCACCTATTGCGGCTTCTGCCAGGCGTTCGGCTGTCACGTCGGCGCCAAGTCGAGCATCCTCGTCACAAAGCTGCCCGAGGCCGATGCGACCGGCAATTTCAAGCTGGTGACCGGCGCCATGTGCTACCGCGTCAACAGCGACAACAGCGGCCGCGTCACCGGCGTGGCCTACTACGGGCCGGACGGCTCGGACAATACGATCGAGGCCGAGCTCGTGATCCTGTCGACGTTCATCTACGACAACACGCGCCTGCTCTTGTTGTCGAAGACGGACAGGTTCCCGAACGGTCTTGCCAACTCGAGCGGGCAGCTGGGCAAGCACGTGATGGCGCACATGATGCCGAACGTGTTCGTCGGGTTCGACGATCGGCACATGAACATCTACATGGGGCCGAGCGCGCAGAAGCACACGATCGACGACTTCAACGCCGACAACTTCGATCACGCGGGCTTAAGCTTCATCCGCGGGTCGCAAATCTCGATCGGCGCCGGCAATCTGCAGGGCGGTCCGATCAGCCTCACCACCGTCGCGGCGCCGGCCGGCGTGCCGCGCTGGGGCGCGGCGTATCGCGACTTCCTGGCGAAGTACTTCACGCGCCACGCCGCCATGGTCGCGCAGACGGAGAATCTGCCCTATGCCGACCAGACGATCGATCTCGATCCCAACGTGCGCGACGCCTGGAGCCTGCCGGCCCCGCGCATGACCTACGACTGGCGGCGCCCGAACGAGCTCAAGCGCGTCGAGTTCATGCAGAACAAGATGGAGGAGATTGGTCGGGCGATGGGCGCCTCGGTGGTGTGGCGCACGCCGTTGGGCCCGGGCGCTCCGGGCGCGCACCACGAAGGTGGCACGCGCATGGGCAGCGATCCGAAAACGTCGGTGGTGAACCGCTATGGGCAGAGCTGGGACGTTCCAAATCTGTTCGTCGTCGGCAGCTCGAGCTTCCCGACCATGAGCGGCTTCAACCCGACTCTCACGATCCAGGCGCTCGCCTATATGAGTGCCGACGCCATCGTGAACCGCTACCAGAAGGCGCCTGGGTCGCTGCTGTAGCGGTTAGCGGGTTTTCCATTGCGATGAATCGTCATGGCCGGGCGTGTCCCGGCCATCTCTCTTGGGTGGCACGGCGTTGCGTCTCGAAGCGGGATGGCCGGCACAAGGCGGCACAAGGCGGCACAAGGCCGGCCATGACAACTTGGCTGGTGGCGGGACACCCCCCGCTACTCCACGCGCAAGCCGAGCTTGCTGATGAGCGCGCCCCATTTCGCCTGGTCGCGGGCGATGTCGGCGGCATATTCGTCGGGCGTGGTGGCGAGAGGCTCGCCGCCCGCCGCGGCGATGCGTTTTGCCGTCGCATCGGACTCCACCATCGCGCGGAGCTCGGCGTTGATGCGCTCGATGATCGGTCGCGGCGTTCCGGCCGGCGCGAGCAGACCGTAACGCACCACGGCCTCGAACCCGGGAAGCCCCGATTCGATGAAGGTTGGAACATCCGGGAGCAAGCGCGAACGTGTGCGCCCGGCGACCGCGATCGCGCGCAGGTTGCCCGATTGAATTTGCCCGAGCGCCGGCGCGATCGTGTTGAACCCCACCCTGACGTGGCCGCCGACGAGATCATTCGTAAGCGGCCCGGTCCCTTTGTAGGCGACGATCGTCATCTCGACGGCGGTCGCGGCCTTGAACAGCTCGGCGGCAAGATAGTTTTCGGTGCCGGGCGGCGGCGTGCCGATGTCGAGCTTGCCCGGCTGCGCCTTCGCCAGCGCGATCAGCTCGGCCAGCGATCCTGCCGGTAAAGACGGATGCGTCATCACCACGATGGGCGTTGCCGCGACGAGGCCGATGGGCGCGAAATCCTTCAGCGGATCATAGCCGGGATTGGCGTAGAGGCTGGGGTTGATCGTCGTCGTGCCACTGGTGCTCATCACCAGCGTGTAGCCGTCGGGCGCCGCCTTGGCGGCGGCCCGCGTGCCGATCACGCCGGCGGCGCCGCCACGGTTTTCCACCACCACCTGCTGGCCGAACGCCAGGGTCAGCTGGTCGGCGACGATGCGCCCCATGCTGTCGACGCCGCCGCCGGCCGGGAACGGCACCACCAGGGTGATGCTGCGCGCCGGATAGTCCTGCGCACGCGCCGGGAGCATCGCGGCCAGGGCGGTATTCAGGAGAACGAGGAGCGCCTTTGCCCGGGTCAGCATCGGATCGACCGGTTGGATCAGCAGGCGTGCCGACGATGTGAAGTTGTTGCCGCGCCAAGCCTACCCGAAGAGGCCGGGCATGCGAAGCCTGCACGCTTCGGTTCGATCCACAATTCGCTGCTCGAGGTGCGTGCGGCATCCGGGCCGGACGGGTGCGCTCGGTAGTTGCCGATGGTCATGAACAGGCTGATCAACGCGATCAGCACGAGGCTTGCCTTGGCGAGCAGGTTGAGCATCCGGTGAGAGGAGGCTCTCGTCCAACGCACTGCGGCAGCAACGTCTGCACGCGCACCAGCGGTCCGGCCGGCGAGCGCCTTGTCGACCATCAGCGCGACGAGAAGGTCACCCTCAAGCCGGGCCGCAAGGCGTTTCTTCCACGCATATTCGGACTCCTGCGGGCCGCGCTCGGTCACGCCGCCGGTCTCGATCACGGTGACCCGGTGCGGCATCGTTCGCTTCGGGTCCGCTTCGTAGGCGGCGCGCCAAGCCTCCTTCAGCACCGACTCGAGCAGGGCGCGGTCCGTCGACTCGTCGATGAGCAACAGCACGCGATCCAGAGCCTGAGCGCCGATCAATTTTCCCAGCTCGTATTTGCAGCCCAGCCGCTCCTGCGAAAAGCCGGACAGATCCATCACGATGATATCGGCCGGGGTCAGCAGCCGATCGAGCGCGGCGCGCCACGTCGCATCGGTGCACTGGATCGAGTTTACCGCGTAGCGAAGATCGCCGTCCGGCTTCTCAGCGAAGTGCCTCAGGGCGTCTTCGAGCTCGGTCTCGTCCTCGACGATCCGCGTATCCAATCGACCTCGCAACATGGCGAAGACATCGCCCGATCGATCGCCGGCGGTGTCCGGCCCGTCGAGCCGTTGCGTCGTTCCGAGCCATCGCCATTTCGCGGTCAGCGCCATGAAATCCGCCAGGAACGGACTGCCGAAGACACGCAATGCCAACAGCCGGAAAGGCAAGGGCAGCAGGTATTCCTGCTCGAGGCGCCCGAGCCTCCACCACAGGACCACCACGTAAGCGATCGCCGAGACAAACAGCAGCAACGTGACGGAAACGGCTTGCTGCGCGTAAGCCGGCGCCGTCAACAGCGTGAGGGCGAGCCAGCCTAAGCCGATGACGAACAGAAACCGCTTTCCCGGCTTTCCGGAATCAGCCCCCGCGCTGCTTTTGAACACGTCGAGGATCTCTCGGAGCTGCATTTCTTTCTTGAGCCACAGCAGGACAGCGACGCTGGTCCATGTCCCCCACGGCACGGCCCGTCCCGAGTAGATCATCCACCCGGCCACCGCGAGCGAGAAGGCTGCCGCGATCCACACCGCAATCACTTTCCCGCTGGGAAACTCGGCGGTGGCAAGCATTGCCGAAGCAATGGAGACAACGAGGACGTAGGCGAGAACGAGCTGGAGCACGGCTTCGGCGTAGATGCGGCGCAGGCGTCGCGGACGCTCGTCGATGAGCCAAAGGCGGGTTTGTGCGACAGGCGATCCCGGCGGGACTTGGCCGGGCGAGACGAAGTGAAGCTCCAGTTCGTCGGGCGGCGCTGCGCCGGACCTGTTCGCGGCCTCAGGATCGATGGCTGCGGCCTGCTCGAGCCGGGGCGTCGTCGTCGGCACGACGGTGCGCGGCTGCGTGACGTGCTCGGAGATCAAGACGCCGGCGATCCTCCTGAGCAGCCACATGATGCCGACGAAAATCCCGAGAAATGCCGCGGGCCAGAAGAATGGTCCCAGGACGGTGTGGGCGATGAACAGGAAGAGAACGATGAGCGGTACCGACAACAGCGCGCCAGCAATCCGTTGGCCATAGGTCGGGGGCTCGCCCGGGATCCCTGCTCGGGCACCGGGGCTCATGCGCCGGCCAATCTCGGCGAGTGCCTTTTGCAGCGGCGGCCAAGGAATCGCCGCAAGCGCAATGAGCGAGACGGCGAGCGCGGCAAAAATACCGGCAAGGCCAATTTGCTCGGATACCCAGGCGATGGTCCCGTCCACTGCCGCGATAACGGCTGCGACTGCGACCGTCACCCAAAGCGACGCGTATGAAGCAGGGCCAAGCACGCGGGCACGATCCGCCGCGGCTTCCATGTCCCAGGGATCGATAAATCCCTTCGGTTCGCCGCGCCGCGTCTCGATGCCCTGCGCGATCGCGTCGTCCAGCATCCCCCAGACTTGCGCACGCTCCTCCCTGCAAGCCTGCATCAGGTCCATGATCGGCTGAGCGTCTGTTTGTGCCTGCGCTCGGACCGGATTGGACAGGACGTAGGTCCGACGGCCGGAATAGGGACGGCGCCCGACGGTCGCGGCGCCGCGGATGGCAAGCCCGATCTGAACCTTTTCGGCGGCCAGCGCCCATGGGTCGCGGCTGTCCTGCTGGAGCCATTCAGCGACCACTTCGCCGACCTCCCGGGACTCGGTGACCCGGAGACGCGATTCCGGAGAGGCGTTGGGCCAATCCGCCGCTTTTCCTGCGGGCGCGACCGTCAATGCAGAGTCTTGCTCGCCGATCTCAGTCGCCGGGCGTTCCGCCACGGAGAGTCGGATTTCCCCGGCGCGTTCGGAGGCGAGCAACGCGGCCTTGAGCACGGCGATGACCAGCTCCCGGTCCGAGAGTTGGGCTTGGAGCGTCACATAGACGGCTTCGCTCGGCGCCAGGACTGGTGTCGGATCGATATCCACGCTGTCCGATCTCCAACTTGGCTCGCTGCCCCGCCGCGGAGCCAGACGACAGTCTGGCGATAGCTCGGTCTGGCTGCTGCTGAGACGAGATCTCGAGGACCGTAGCCCGGCTACAATGGTCCTGTCGTGAGATGGTTCACACCGGTCGCCACAAAACCCGAGAGGCAGCTGCATGGATCAGATCGTTCAATGGCTGGATCGGCATAATGTCACGGCAACGACCTTGCTCATTACCGTCGTCCTGCTGATCGCGGCTGCGATCGTCATCTTCCTGCTGAAACGGCTCCTGCAAAACTGGCTGAGAGGCGTCGAGGCACGGCTCGGTTTGCCATATGAGGCCGTGCTCACGGTCACACGCATCGCCAGCGGCGCCCTATGGGTGATCACCGTGCTGGTGGTCCTGGAGATCTGGGGCATTGGCGTGGGCGGCCTTTGGACCCTCCTGGTGAGCGCCGCAACACTGGTCGGCGTCGGCTTCCTGGCGACCTGGACCATGGTCAGCAACATCACGGCCAGCCTCTTCATCATGATCTGGCGACCGTTCCGCCTGGGCGATAGGGTAGAGATCCTCCCGGAGAACCTGAAAGGCCGCGTGGTCGATCGCGACCTCATGTTCGTGGTCCTGCGCGAGGAAGCCGGCTCGGCGATCCGCATTCCGAACAACTTGTTCTTTCAAAAGATGTTCAGAGTGTCGGATAGCGAGCCATCCTCGTTCGAAACGCTCGAATCCATGGCAGCCCGGACCACCAGGGACCTGCCGCCGTAGCGACCCAAGAGAATTGGTAGCGCGGTGCACGGGCTTGCCGACCGCATCCCGTTCCGCCGCGGTGCCGACACATCAACGACAAATGTAAGGCGGCCAGAAGCTGCGGCCGACGTTCCGATAAGGTGTCAACCTCGGCCTTATTCTGCCAGAATGGCGGAAGATTCTCCCGCCGAGGGACCGTTCCCAAGGCGAAAACCGTAACAGAGATGCGAGGCCGCGTGCGTTGTCCAATTCCCGTCAGGAACGAGCGCCGAGTCCTGTGCATATTCCCGGCCTATGCGCACTCGTTCGGCACCTTCTCCCACGCCTATCCGTTGATGTGGCGCGTGCGCGCCTTCATGCCCCCGCAGGGGCTCCTCGTGATCGCCGCCTACCTGCCGGAACGGTGGTCGATCCGCTTCGTCGATGAGAACCTGCGTCCGACGACTGAAGCGGATTTCGCGTGGGGGGATGTCGTGCTCGTCAGCGGCATGCACGTGCAGGCGCCGCAGATCCGCGACATCACACGACGCGCCCGGGCTGCCGGCAAGACGACGGTGCTGGGCGGGCCGTCGGTATCGGCGGCGCCGGAAATGTATCCGGACGTCGACTATCTGCACATGGGCGAGATCGGCGATGCCACCGACGAGCTCATTGCCTGTCTCGATCGCAGCATCGCGCGGCCGGACGCGCAGATGCGCTTTGCCACAAACGAGCGGCTGCCGCTCTATGACTTTCCGATTCCCGCCTATGACCTGCTTCCGCTCGGCCGTTATCTGCTCGGCAGCCTGCAGTTCTCCAGCGGGTGCCCGTATCGTTGCGAGTTCTGCGACATACCGGCTTTGTACGGGCGCCAGCCGCGCCTGAAATCGCCGCCGCAGCTGATCGCCGAGCTCGAGAGCATCGTGGCGCAGCGCGCGCACCCGGGTCTGGTCTATTTCGTCGACGACAACTTCATCGGCAACCGCAAGGCCGCGCGCGAGATCCTGCCGCACCTCGTCGCCTGGCAGAAGAAGAACGACTATCCGCTGCGATTTGCCTGCGAGGCCACCCTCAACCTCGCCAAGCAGACGGAGATTCTCGCGCTCATGCGCGAGGCGCAATTCCAAACGGTGTTCGTCGGCATCGAGACGCCCGAGGCCGATGCGCTCAAGGCGATGCGCAAGGAGCAGAACGCCACGCTGCCGATGATGGAGGCGATCGCGACCTTGAACAGCTATGGCCTGGAAGTCACGTCCGGGATCATCCTCGGTCTCGACACCGACACAGCCGATACCGAAGCGCGGCTCAAGCAATTCATCGACCGGTCCAATATTCCGGTGCTCACCATCAATCTCTTACAGGCGCTGCCGAAGACCCCGCTATGGGAGCGCCTGGCGCGCGATGGGCGCATCGTCGAGGACGCCAGCTTGGAAAGCAACGTTCGCTTCCTGCGGCCGTACGACGAGGTGGTGGAGATGTGGCGACGCTGCATCGCCTATGCCTACGACCCCGAGCGGTTGTTCGCGCGTCTCGCCTACCAGGTGGACGCGACGTATGCGAACCGGATCGAGGCACCGGTGCGCGGCCGGCTCAAGGCGGCCAACCTGCGCCAGGGCGCGACGCTCGCGGTAAATCTGCTGCTGCGCGTAGGCTGGTGGTCGGACTATAGGCGCGCCTTCTGGTCGGCGGCGCGCCGGGCGCTGCAACGCGGCCAGATCGACGCCGCGCTCAGCATGGGTTTTGTGGCGCACCATCTCATCCAATTCGCCCGCGAGGCGATCCGCGGCGAACAAAATGCGTCCTTCTACTCGATGCGCACGCGCGACGAGGCCGTTCTGCAGCCGACGCATATGCGCAGGCGAATGGAACCAGCCACGCTGGTCGACGCACGCGACCAGACTCGCTAGCAAAGACGCGGGCTCGGACGGGCTTCCAAGCGTGAGCCCACCGATGCCGCCGGGGTGCCGCATGGCCGCACAGATCACCGGGAAGACGCTCATCGATTGGGGCTACAAGGCAGGGCCGTGGTTCGGCGCGGCATTGGCCGCCGCCAAGGCCGCGCAGGCTGAAGGCAAGAGCGAGCCTGAGATCCGCGCGCTGATCGACGCGCTCGCGCCGCCGGTGGTCGCGCCCATGAAGCTGCGCGCGCTCGGCGATTTGGCGCACCGGCTCAACATCCGCGCCGAAGACCCCGACGAAGCCGCCAACGTGGCTGCGGTCGAACGGCACATGGTCGAGCTGATGCGCGTGCCGACGGTGGTGGCCGGCGCCGTCATGCCGGACGCCTGTCCGGCCGGATCGGCGCCCGGCGCGATTCCCGTGGGCGGGGTGATCGCCGCCAAGGAGGCGATCCATCCCGGCATGCATTCGGCCGATATCTGCTGCTCGCTGGCGGTGACCATGTTCCCGGCGAACACGGATCCCAAAGCGATCCTCGACGCCGGCATGCGCCTGAGCCATTTCGGCGGCGGCGGCCGGCCCCGGGGCGCGCAGGTGCGGCCGAGCGACGACGTGATGGCGCCGTTCGCGGCGAATCCCTTCCTCAAGGAGCTGGGCTCGGTGGCGATCGAACATTTCGCCACCCAAGGCGACGGCAATCACTTCTTCTCCGTCGGCCGGCTCGCCACCGGCGAGGTCGCGCTGGTGACGCACCACGGCTCGCGCAAGCCCGGCGCCGTGCTCTATAAGGCCGGCATGGCGGTGGCGGAACGGTTCCGGCGCGAGATTTCGCCCGAGACGCCGGCGCACAACGCCTGGATCCCGGCCGAGACGCCGGAAGGGCGGAACTACTGGGATGCGCTGCAGGCGATTCGCGCCTGGACCAAAGCCAATCACTTCGCAATCCATGACCGCGTGGCGGATGCGCTCGGGTTGCGGATCGCCGATCGCTTCTGGAACGAGCACAACTTCGTCTTCCGCAAGAGCGACGGTCTCTACTACCACGCCAAGGGTGCGACCCCGGCATGGCGCGGATTTGCCGCCGATGACAGCGGTCTGGCGCTCATTCCGCTCAACATGGCGGAACCGATCCTGATCGTGCGCGGCCGCGATGCGGAGAACGGGCTGGGCTTTGCGCCACACGGGGCCGGACGGAACTTCAGCCGCACCGCGTTTCTGCGCCGGCACGCAGGGCTGACTGAAGCGGAACTGGTGGCGCGCGAGACCAAAGGGATCGATGCGCGTTTCTTTTGCGGCATTCCCGACGTGTCGGAGCTTCCCGGCGCCTACAAGAGCGCCGCAACGGTGCGCCGGCAGATCGCCGATTACGGATTGGCGGAGGTGGTTGCCACCATCGAGCCGATCGGCTGCATCATGGCCGGCGACTGGCAGCGCATTGCGCCATGGCGCAAAGGCAAGAAGCGTCCGGTCAGTACGGCTGGAGCATGATCCCGATCAGATCGACGCCCGCCGTGCTCAGGCGCACGGCTGCGTCCGCGCAGGCGCGCGAATCGTTGTCGGGTGCTGGTCGTAATTGAGAACCCATAGGCCGGGGTGATCGGCGACGACCTGGTTGCGACCACCGCTCTTGGCGGCATAGAGGGCGATGTCGGCGCGGCGCAGCAACTCGTCCACGTTGTCGCCGTTCTGCCAGTCGCTCACGCCGAAGCTGCAGGTGGTGGTCATCGGCCCTTTGGCGGTATCGAACTTCATTGCGGCGATCTCGCTGCGCAACCGTTCGGCGACATCGCGGGCAGTATGGATGTCGGCCTCCAGCAGGACGGCAAACTCCTCGCCGCCAAGCCGTCCGACGAAGCGATCGTCCTTGGCCACCGCGGTGGCGACGCGACGAATGACCTCGTCGCCCAGCGCGTGGCCGAACCGGTCATTGATGCGCTTGAAATGATCGATGTCCATCATGATGGCCGACAGCGGGCCGCCGCTGTCCGCACGTTCGCAAAGATGCTGCGACTTCTCGAAGAAGGCGCGTCGGTTGAGCATGCCGGTGAGCGGATCGGTGGTCGCGAGCCGGATCAGATCGCGCTGCATCGAATTGACCCGCTCGGCAGCGCGCAGGCGCGCGTAGAGCTCCTCGGCAAGGGGCGGCTTGGTGATGAAATCGTCGGCGCCGCTGTCGAGCGCTTCGCTCAGCGTTTGCCTGCCCTCGTGCGCGGACATCAGAATCACATAGATCGGCCGATAGGAAGAGGCGAGCAGCCGGGTCTGCCAGCACAGCTCGATGCCGGCTCCCGGCCCGTTTGCTTGCTCATCGCTGATGATCACGGCATCGACGTTCGGGTCGGAGTCGATGTGGCGCAGCGCCTCGGCCCCGTCCGTGAACGGATAAACGTGGTGGTCGCGGGCTTTGAGAAGAAGCCCGATGCCTCTGAGCACCGTCCGGCTCGGATCAACCACAGCAATGTGCATGGTCGCGAACTTGATGCAGGAGTATGAAGACTTGCTTGTCCCCTAGCCTCCTTGCCAGATTAACGTGGACAATTCGTTACGCCATTTCGTCCGATGCTTTGTAAATGTAGCGCCCGGGGCCACCGCCAATAGGCTGGGCGAATCCCTGCCGCCGGCCTTGTCTCTGACCTTATTTTTTGCGGCTCGCGCGGAGCCTGACGTTTTGCGCCGCATCGCCACCGGCAGAGCAGGAAGAGCTTGATGCGCCATGGTAAAGATTTTCACCGCCATGCCGGCGCGGTCTATGTCCTTCGGGTTGTATATTAATATAGCGCAACGCACAATTCCGCCGCATATGTCCTGCACCGGGCGCTGTACGGTTGGGCGTGAGGATGGTTTGCCGACGCGACCTTTTCGGCGGCGTGCCTGATCACCAGCTTCGATAACCGTAGAACGGCTGCGGGGACGCATAGGAATAGGGGTAGCGGGACGCGTATGCCGGATACGGGCTCCGCTCCGCATAGGCCGCCCCATAGGTTTCCTGGCGCTGGCGCCGTTGCGCGCTCTGCTTGTGCTTCTTGTGTTTGACGGCATGCGTCGATCGGCTCGTCGCTTCGGCCGTGTGGGTAGACCGCGCTGCCTCGGCTGGCGCGAGTTCTGCTGGCCTCGGCGTTGCCCCGGCGGCGGGCTGTGCCGGCTCGGCCGGCGTCGCGTGAAGCGGCGGCGGAGTCTGCGGCGCCGCGCGCGCCGGGGCGACCAGCGTGGGAGACGTCGCTTGCACCGAGGAGGCAGAGCCGGACTTGGCAGCTTGAGCTTGTCCCGCCGATTGCGTTTTCGAGGGCGGAGTAGGCTCCAAGACGGAGCTTATGAACCACAAGCATCCTGCCAGAGCCGGTCCGATGACCAGGAAATATGAACGCACCGGCATGCTGTAGGAATCGCTGGCCATGGCGCACAAACGCCGACTGCGCCTTTTAGTTCCTCGGTGAGGAGCAAGTTCGTTCCTGCATAAGGGCGCGGTTAGTTCCTCATAACCGTTAGCTGCTCATAAGGAGCGGCGCATTCGTGCGTTCGCGTGGGAACGCGCGCCCGGCATTCGCTCTTATCTGGCTGGTGAAACTGCTTTGCTGCGGAATGGAGGCATGGTGATGGTCCGGGTGTGGATGGTCGCTGTCGCGACAAGCTTTTTTTGCATCGCGGGCGCGCAGGCCGGCCCCGCCCTCGACATCGACTCCGTCAACCGTGCCGATCTCGTCGGCAAGCAGGCCAGTGGCAAGCAGCCCAAAGGCAAGCAGGCCAAAGGGCAAAATCTCGACCCGGCCATGCTGAAGGCCCAGGTGCTGCTCGATCGCGCCCGCTTCTCACCCGGCGAGATCGATGGGCGACCGGGAACGAACGCTCGCAAGGCCATCGCGGCGTTCGAGGCGTCGCAGGGTCTGAACGCTGACGGAATGCTCGATCCGGACACGTGGGCGAAGCTCACGGCAACCTCCGGCGAGCCCGTTCTTGTCGAATACAACATCACCGACGACGACGTGAAGGGGCCGTTCGTCGAGAAAATCCCGGCTAAAATGGAAGAGATGCAGGACCTCGATCGTCTCGGCTACAGGACGGCGCTCGAGGGATTGGCGGAAAAATTCCACATGAGCGAGACGCTCCTGAAAGAGCTCAATCCGGGCAAGGCGTTCGACAAAGCCGGAGAGACGATCGCCGTCGCCAATGTGCGGACCAATGCGCCCGACGCCAAGCTGGGAAGAGTCGAGATCGACAAATCAAGCAGGATGCTCAAGGCATTCGGAAAAGACGGGCAGCCGATCGCCGTCTATCCGGCCTCGATCGGCAGCACGGAAAAACCGGCGCCCAGCGGAACGCTCAAAGTGACGTCGATCACCCGCAATCCGGTCTACAAGTACAACCCCGAATACAAGTTCAAGGACGTGAAGGCCAAGAAGCCCTTCACCATCAAGCCTGGTCCGAACAACCCGGTCGGTTCGGTGTGGATCAACCTGTCGGCCAAAGACTACAAAGGCTACGGCATCCACGGCACGCCGGAGCCGTCGAAGATCAGCAAGACCGAATCGCACGGCTGCATCCGGCTCACCAACTGGGACGCCGAGGACCTTGCCGCCATGCTGGAGAAAGGAACGGCGGTGACGTTCCTCGACAAAGGTGAGGGCTTTGCCGCGATGGCCGCGGCCGCACAGGACGATGCCGATCAGCAGTCGTCGCGACGCTCGTCGCGGGCACGACACAGGAGATAGAGTTTCCGGCTTACCGGCGCTCCGCTTCGATCTTGTCGAGGACGGTATCGGGCGCGACGTCCTGCTGGATTTCGTCCAGTTCCTCATCGACCTCGGTTTCGATGCCCACTTTGTCGGCGATGCCGGAGATGAGGGTGGCGAGCTTGGTGATCTCGTGTTCCGCCAGCAGGCTGATCTGCAAGTCCAGATCGGCGCGCTTATCAGCCGCCGCCGCCATGCGGTTCTGACTGATCAGCACGAAGGTGGAAAGGAAGATCGCCTCGACTGAAGCAATCATCGCCAGGACCACGAACGACTCGTCCCATTTGGGAACCCGGGAAATCCACCCGAGATTGGCGATTATCCAGAAGCCGAAAATACCGACATGCAGATAGACGAAGGTCATGCTGCCGGTGAAGCGCGTGATCGCGTCGGCGAGGCGATCCTGCCATGTGGCGGAGGCCGTCTCGTGGGCCCGACGCCGGCACAGGGCGGCAATATTCCGCTCCAATGTCGGCGTGAGCCCGGCAGGCTGCGGCGGCTGGTAAGTCGGGCTCCGCACCTCGGCAGAACGGGAGCCGGGCTCGCGAACGGAACGTTGTGCCACGGCTCGCCTCCAATCGCGGCCATCTGTTACTGAAATCGCGCACCTCGCCGCCGGTTCCGCGCGGCCAAGCTGAATGACGGTTCGCGAGGGCAGGGCTCAGGGCTTATCGCCATCAACGTGCGAGCGGGCGAGAAAATAAACTTCCGCTGCGGCGCGACATCATCGGCAAGGAACCAAGCACAAGAGCGGCGAGTTGAAACCGCAGCTTTCCTCTAGTCATCCGAGGCCATCAATGAACACGCCGCGACAACAATCACCGCGCGCCGGATCGTCGGGCCAACAGGCGGACACCCCGACCACCGGCGCTCAGAAGGGACCTGCCGGCCAGCAAGGCGCGACGCGAAGCGCCGCCAACCCGGCGACCAAGCCGACCGGTGCGCAGAATTCGCCGCAGCGGGCTGCCGCAAGCGAAGCTCCGCTCCAGCCGTCGGTCAGCGACGATCCTGCCGAGGCCGCGCGCGCGTTGGGCCGCGAAGCCAGCAGCGCCGCCGCTTCGCTCACGTCCGATTTGCAGCAGACCGCGAAAGCCGCGGCCCGTGCCGCCCAGGCGCAGGCCTCGACATTCGCCGCTGATGTCGGACATGAGGTCAGCAAGGCCGCGGAGGAGCAAAAGGCCCGCGGCGCCGAGGCGATGCAAGGCTTCGCTCGCGCCATCAGCTCGGCGGCGGGCGAGCTGCAAGATCAGTCGCCCATGGTCGCCCGCTATGTGCGTGATGCGGCGAAGCAGGTGGACAGCTTGTCCAGCAATATCCGCGGCCGCAGCGTGACGGAATTGATGCATGCGGCAACCGACTTGGCGCGTTCTCAGCCGGCGGTTTTCTTTGCCGGCGCGATGGCCGCCGGCTTTGCACTTTCCCGCTTCCTCAAGAGCAGTGCTGCCGGCAATGACGAGGGATCGGCGAGCCCCAGCGGCGGTAGTTCGCGGCCTGGCAGCTCCTCTGGCGGTTCTCCCGGGGCCTCTTACAGCCCGGGCGGCCGGCAACCGCCTATGCCGCGTAGTTACTGACGACGGAGGGGATCATGGCAGTCCACGAATCGACCCGACCTCTGACGTCGCTCTTCACCGACACGGTGGCGGAGCTCACCAACCTGTTCCAGACGGAAATCCGCTTGGTCCGTGCGGAAATCAACGAGAAGCTCAGCAAAGTCGCCAATAGCGGCGTGCTGATCGGCGCCGGCGCCATCGTGATGGTGCCGGCCGTTTTCATCTTGCTGCTGGCGATCGTGCGCTGGCTTGCGGTCGCGGGGCTTCCTGAGCAATGGGGCCTCACGCTGGTGGGACTTGTCATCGCAGCGCTCGGAGTCGTGCTGCTGATGAAAGGCATCAACAATCTCAAAGGGTCCGCGCTCGTGCCGCGACGCACGATCGAGCAGGTCCGGGCCGATATGTCGGTTGCAAAGGAGCAGGTGCGATGATCGAAAAACACGAGCTCACGTCCAGGGACTACGAGCGTGAGGCCGAAGCCACCCGCAATCGTCTCGCCGACACGCTCGACGAGCTGCACGACCGCCTCACCCCCGGCCATGTGCTGGATGAGGTGCTCACCTATGCCCGCGGCGGCGGAGCGGGATTCATGCGCGCACTCACCAATGCGGCACGGGAAAATCCGCTTCCCACCCTCCTGATCGGCGCCGGCTGCGCGATGTTCCTGGCCGAGAAGACCGGGATGATGCGGCGCGGTTTCTCCGGCGGGAACGGAGGTTCCGGATTTTTCGGCGGCGCAGCCGATGCCACCGCCGATATGGCGGCCTCGACGAGCCGTTCGGTCGGCTCCGCCATGGGGAGCGCTGCGGATACCATGAAGGAGCAGGCGGGCTCCTTTGCCGGAAGTGTGCGCGACAGCGCCGCCTCGGTTGGCGATAGCGTCGCCGGGAGCGCCTCCCGGGCAGCCTCGTCGCTCGGCAATGCGGCGACCTCGGCCGGCAACAGAGTCTCCGGCGCCGCGGCCTCGCTCGGCAATGCCGCAAGCTCGGTCGGCAGCACCGTGGCCGGCACGGCGGCATCGGTCGGCGACACCGTCTCCGGTGCGGCGCAGCAGGCGCGGCGCGGCCTCAACGACGGCACGGCCAAGCTTTCCGACACCGTCGGACAGCTCAAGGAAGGCGCGGCGGGCTTGGGCGAAACCGTCCAGGACTATGCGGCGTCCGCACGCGAGCAGATCACCGACACGGCCGAGCGGACACGGCAGCAGGCGTCCTATGCGGCGCGCCAATTCAAGGACACCACCAACTCGCTCCTCAACGAGCAGCCTCTTCTGGTGGCGGCGATCGGCGTCGCCGTCGGGGCGGCGATCGCGGCGGCGCTGCCCAAGAGCAAGCTCGAGGACGAGCTCATGGGCGAGGCCAGCGACGCCGTGAAGGAAACCATCGGCGAAGTCGCGGCTGGGCAGTACGAGACCGCCAAGGCAGTGGCCAGCGGCGTCGCCGACCAGGCCATGGCCAAGGCCAAAGAGGAAGGCCTCACCGCGAGCGGGGTTGCGGAAGCCGCCCGCAACATGAGCGAGAAGGCCAAGCGCGTGGCGAGCGAAGCCGCCGAGTCCGCCGCTTCGACGCTCGGGGACAAGGCCGGCGAGGCCAAGAAGTCCTGACGCAGGGCGGTCAAAGACATGGCAATGGCGCGGTGGGCCGATAGGCCGCAGAGCGATCGTAACACCGGCGGGCGAGCGCGCCGCGCCACGTCGAGTGCTCCGGATCGCGGCCGGCGGGACCGCCAGTCGGCCCTGTGGGCGGCCGGGATCGCGGTTGCCCTCATGGCCATGGGCTTCAAGCGCCGGCCTCATGCCGAGGGCGCCGGCGAACCGCGGCAGGACAGGAGGGAGACGCGGCGGGTCAGGCGCTCCGACAACCCGACCCTGCGCCAGAGCCATGCCGGCGGCGATGCGCTGCGCGCCGCCCGCAGCGAGCACGATCGCGGCCGGGCGGCGGACACGCCGTCGGAAATTCCCGCGCGCGGCTGGAAGGACATCCTGCTGCGCATCTACCACAACTTGTCGGAACATCGCGTGATCGCCATCGCGGCCGGCGTCACGTTCTATGCGCTGTTGGCGATCTTTCCGGCCATCGCGGCGCTGGTCTCGGTCTACGGCCTGTTCGCCGACGCGAAAACGATCAGCGATCACCTGGCATCGGCGTCGACCTTCCTGCCGGGAGGCGCGCTCGACATCCTCGGTGAGCAGCTGCAGCGCCTCACCGCCCAGCCGGGCGGCAAGCTCGGCCTCACGTTCTTCACCGGGCTGGCAATTTCCCTGTGGAGCGCCAATGCCGGCATCAAGGCGTTGTTCGATGCCCTCAACATCGTCTATGGCGAGAAGGAAAAGCGCAGCTTCATCAAGCTCAATGCGGTGTCGCTGGCGTTCACGGTGGGCGGCCTGATTTTCGCTTTGGTGGCGATGGCCGCCGTCGTCGCCCTCCCGGTCGTCCTCAGCTACATCGGTCTCGGCCGCGCCACGGAGCTGCTCTTCACCATCGGGCGATGGCCGATCCTGTTCGCTGCTGTCGCCCTGTGGATCGCGCTCATCTACCGCTACGGGCCGAGCCGCGACACGCCACAGTGGCGCTGGGTGACCTGGGGCAGCGCGTGTGCATCGCTCGCCTGGATCGTGCTGTCGATCCTGTTTTCCTGGTACGCGGCGAATTTCGGCAGCTACAACAAGACCTACGGCTCGCTCGGCGCGGCGATCGGCTTCATGACCTGGATCTGGCTGTCCACCATCGTTGTCCTGCTCGGCGCCGAGCTCGATGCCGAGATGGAGCACCAGACCGCGCGCGATACCACCACGGGAGCGCCGCAACCGCTGGGAGCGCGTGGCGCCGCCGTGGCCGACACCGTCGGCGCGGCGCAGGATTGACCCTGCATTGGCTACTTTCTCCGACCGCGACCACTTTGCCGTCGCGGCGTGCGCTTTGCCTCATTAAGAATACTGGCATAACATTCCCTTAAGCTGTGGATTCGAGCATGGCTTGCCGCATCGGCGGCGGGCCAGGATGTCGTTCGAGGGAACAGAGACGAGGGAAGGGGCCGCGGGTCCCGTGAACGAGCCGCCATGCGTTGTGTACGACGTCTCGCCATCGTGGCCGTCCTGTCGTTGCTCATGCCGAGCGTGTCGTTCGGCGCATCGGAGGAGACCCCGCCCAGCGCGAGCGCGGCACGATCCAAGTGCAACCGGGCGCAGTTTCGCCTGATCCTCGATGTCGGCCATACCGCCGAGGTGCCCGGCGCGATGAGCGCTCGCGGCGCGACGGAATACGAGTTCAACCTTCGGCTCGGCAAAGAGATCAAGCAGAAGCTGGTGGACGCCGGCTTCGCGCGGACGGCATTGCTCATCACCGCCGGCCCCGCCCGGCAAAGCCTCATGAAGCGCGTGGCGCTTGCCAACCGCTCGCCGGCCGACCTGTTCCTGTCGATCCACCACGACTCGGTGCCGGCGGCGTTTTTCGAGTCATGGGAATACGACGGCAAGCGGCGAAATTTCAGCGATCGGTTCAAGGGTCATTCCATCTTCATCAGCCACGACAACAGCGCGCGCTCGGCGAGCCTCCTGTTCGGCCGGTTGCTCGGCGCGCAGTTGAAGGCGCGCGACCTGCAATACGCCCCGCACTATACCGAGCCCTTCATGGGATCGCGGCAACGCGAACTGGCGGACGCGGAAGCGGGCGTTTACTGGTACGACCAGCTGATCGTGCTGAGGATGACCAGAATGCCGGCGGTCCTGCTCGAGGCCGGCTCGATCATCAACCGCGGGGAAGAATTGCTCATGGCCTCGCCGGAGCGTCGAGCGCTGATTGCCGATGCCGTGACCGATGCCGCGGACGCGTTTTGTGCGGCACGTTCGCGGCAGGATCCGGATCGGCTCCGAGGCATTGCGCACGGCGCCAAGCCGGCGTTGCGGCCCTCGGCGGCAGCCCAGGCAAGCCCGCGCCGATGAGCCGCACTTGCGTGCTGCGGCTTGGCGGCGCGATGTCGTGGGCCGAGCGGGCAGCTTTCCTGTTGTCAGCCGTGATCGTTGGCGGAGACGCCGTTGCCCAAACGGCGTTGCCCGCCGGCTTCGTCTATCTGCGCGACGTCGATCCGACGATTCTCCAGGACATCCGCTATGCGACCTCGGACAATTTCGTCGGACGGCCGATCGCCGGCTACGAGGCCGCCGAATGCATCCTCAAGCGTGAGGTCGCCGCCGCGCTCAAGCGCGTCCAGGCGGACCTGCACAATTCGCGCCTCGGCCTGAAGGTCTACGACTGCTACCGCCCCGAGCGCAGCGTGCGCGCCATGATGCAATGGGCGCGTGACGGCCGCGCCGACGCGGTGCAGAAGCGCTTTTTCCCGCGGCTGGAGAAGCACGCACTGTTCGCGCTCGGCTATCTGGCGGCGAGCTCGCGCCATTCGGCCGGGACCGCGGTCGACGTGACGCTGATCGAGCTCTCGCGCGGCGGCGCCGCCGTGTTCGATCGCACCGCGCGATACGGCCCATGTACGGCCCCGGCGGCACACCGCAGCCCCGATAACAGCGTTGATATGGGGACGGGCTACGACTGCCTGGACATCACCAGCCATACCGCGAGCGCGGCCGTCGGCGCCGAACAGCAACGATGGCGCGCCTTGCTGGTCGCCGTCATGCGCAAACACGGCTTCGGCAACTACTATCGCGAATGGTGGCACTTTTCCTATGCCGGCGCCGGCCCGTCCTGGCACTACGACTTCCCGGTAAAGCCGCGTTAGGACAGCTCGAGCCGAAACAAAGGCTGCGTGGGCTGGGCAAATTCGCCCGCTGCAGCGCTGTTTGGTGGGCGAGCCGCTACGGCGGCGAGGGACGGCGCGAGCGCGAATTTGGCTTGCGATCGTTGTGACCGTCGCTCGCCCACCATGCAAAGCCGGGGTCGCGCGCCTTTGCCCAACTACGGAGTAGGACCTCCGCCCAGCTGGACTGCCTCGGCGCCGCGATCACGTCCCCGCGGCTTTCTTGCGCTTGTTGCACTCGCTCCAGTATTGCGGCCACTTCATCCCGGCGGCGACCTTGCCGGCCGCCTTCTCGGCCCTCCATTCCTCTCCGCAGGCGCGCTGGCGCGCGCGCGCGGCCTCGCGCCCGCCGCCGCCCTTGGTGGCCTTGGCCTCGCCGGCAGGAATCACGGCCGGGCCCGTTGCCGTCGACGCTCCCGGCGCAGCGGCGCCGCGCGCCAAGCATTCCTTCTGGAAGTCGCGATATTTCTTGCCCGCCGTCTGGTTCGCGGCCTTCATGGTCTTCCATTCGTCGGCGCAGGCTTTCATGCGGCTCTGGGCATGCACTGGGCCCGCGACAACGAGGCTGAACAGGGCCAGTGCGCAGGAGATGACAATCGCATGCGGTTTCATGGCAATTCCTCCGTGAGCGCGTTGGATTTGAACTTCCATATAAACACCAGGATCGCAACTGGTTCACAAGAGCCCGCGACAGCTGCGGCCAATTCGTATCAGCCCTGTTCCCTGGGGAACAGCGCGCGCCATTGGAAATCGGCATTGTTCTTCTCAGTCAAAGACGGGACGCGGTGGCCGCGCCCGCGTCTGCGCATGGGGAAAATTGTCATGGCCAATGGACTGACCGCGAGCGACACTGTCGGAATCGTCGGCGTTAATATGTATCGGGATCGCCGCGGGTCTATTGCAGAGCTGATGTGTCTCTTCGTGGCCGTCCAAACAGACTGGAAGTGGATGCAATGGTACTGGTTCAGCGAATCCCTGCGGCCGGGAGATGAAGCGGAGCTCTTCGCTGGCACGCGAACCAAGGCTGTCGAGGACGTCGCCGGCGGCTTTGGCCCCAAAGGCCACGAATTCCGTCGTGGGTTTTTGCACTTGAGCAAGCCTTTGCGCGTGGATCAACTGGCGGCCGGTTCGACACTCGACGCACGCCTGTTCGCTTTTTCTGCCCCTCGCGACAGCGTGTGGGCCACCATCGAAGCGCAGTTTCCGCGCAGCATCGCCTATCCGGATGGGACGCAACTGACCATACGCCAGATACATCTCCATCAGGCCGGTGCAACGCTGCCGGGCGACATGAACTCGAAAGGTGTCCGCGGCAAACTCGTGACGCTGGGGAAACCCGAACCGTTTGCCAGAGGCAAATTGATTCATCCGCCGAATGGTTTTGGTCCGGGCGACTTCTTGCGGGTGTCTTGATGCGGCAGGGCCGTGCTCGCTGGCGCGTCCGCTTGAACACGGCCTCGAACTGCCCGGACTGGCAGCAGTCGCGCGTCCCGGTGTGCCCACCAGCCGTGCCACCAGGGATCGCTACTCGTTCGCCGTCCTCACCGGAATTTGCCCGCCATCGATTTGACCTCCATCCCGCGGAAATATAGATAGTCTCGCACGCGGAGACGTGGCCGAGTGGCTGAAGGCGGCGGTTTGCTAAACCGTTATACGCTCCAAAGGCGTATCGAGGGTTCGAATCCCTCCGTCTCCGCCACCGCTGACGCCGAGCCTTCGGCGGGCAAGCGGTGCAAGCAGCCGCCCATCGGAGTCCGCAGGACGAAGACGGGCCAGCCTTCGCTTACGTTCGGGCGTACGGCTTGCCGTGGCCGCAACCTCGCATTCTGGTGTTTTCGCCATCGTTTACGACGTAGCCATCATTGGTGCCGGGCACAACGGGCTCGTCTGCTCCGCCTACCTCGCCATGGCGGGGCTGAAGGTCGTGGTCCTCGAGCGGCGCGCCACCGTCGGCGGAACGGCGGTGACGGAAGAATTCCACCCCGGGTTCCGCAATTCGGTCGCCGCCTACACGGTGTCGCTGCTCAATCCGAAGGTGATCAGCGACCTCGATCTCGAAGCGCACGGCTTGCGCATCCGCGAGCGCGAGATTGCGAATTTTCTTCCCCTCGACGATGGGCGCTATCTCAAAGTAGGCGGCGATCGCACGCGGCGCGAGGTCGCCAAGTTTTCTGATCGCGACGCCGAACGCCTGGAGCCGTATGGGCGGCGGTTGCAGGCGGTTGCAGACGTCTTGCGTGCGCTCGTTCTCACCACGCCGCCGAACGTGGTGGAAGGCCGTCCGCTCGCCGCTCTCGGCGAGATCATGAAGACCGGCAGGATCGCCAATCGCATGCGTCGCCTGGGTCTCGACCTCCAGCGCGAGCTCCTCGATGTCTTCACCGCGTCGGCCGGCGATTATCTCGACGGATGGTTCGAAAGCGCCCCCATCAAGGCGGCTTTCGGCTTCGACGGCATCGTCGGCAATTACGCCAGCCCTTATGCGGCCGGCTCGGCCTACGTGCTGCTGCACCATTGCTTCGGCGAGGTGAACGGCAAGAAAGGCGCGTGGGGCCATGCCGTCGGCGGCATGGGGGCGATTACGCAAGCCATGGCCAAAACCGCCTCCGCTCGCGGTGTCGAGATCCGCGTCTCGTCCCCGGTGCGCGAAGTGGTGATCGAACGCGATCGCGCGGTGGGCGTGGTGACGGAAAAAGGCGAAGCGATCCGCGCCCGCGCGGTCGCCGCAAACCTCAATCCGAAGCTCCTCTATCTGCGCCTGATCGATGCGGCCGCGCTGCCACGCGAGTTCCGCCGCCGAATCGAAAAATATCGCTGCGGCTCCGGCACCTTCCGCATGAACGTGGCGCTCTCGGAACTGCCCGACTTTACCGCCTTGCCGGGGCGCGAACGCGCGGAGCACCACACCGCCGGGATCATCGTCGCGCCGAGCCTCGCCTACATGGAGCAGGCGTATTTCGACGCCCGCTCGACCGGCTGGTCGCGGCGCCCCATCATCGAACTGGTGATTCCGTCCACCCTCGACGACACGCTGGCGCCCCCCGGACGGCACGTGGCGAGCCTGTTCTGCCAGCATGTCGCGCCGGAATTGCCTGACGGCGCGTCATGGGACGACCATCGCGACGCGGTGGCCGATCTGATGATCGCCACGGTCGACGCCTATGCGCCGAACTTCAAGCGCGCCGTGCTGGGGCGCCAGATCCTGACGCCGCTCGATCTCGAGCGGACCTTCGGCCTTGTCGGCGGCGATATTTTCCACGGCGCCCTCGATCTCGGCCAGATTTTCTCGGCCCGGCCCTTACTGGGCCATGCCGATTACCGCGGTCCGATTCCAGGCCTGTACATGTGCGGCGCCGGCACCCATCCGGGCGGCGGCGTGACCGGCGCGCCCGGACACAATGCGGCGCGCGAGATCATCGGAGACTTCAAGCGCGGCCGTTTGCGCCCGGTTTGAGGAACCGAATCGCGCCGCTCGTTTGGCCGTTCTGGAATCGAGTTTCGAGCGCGTCCGCGGGCCTCCACCGACCGGATTCCTGTTGAGCAGGCGTGCCAACAGATTGCCCGCCATGGCGGCGAAATGGACCTCAAGGTTTATCCGCAAGGACTTCAAGACACGAACGAATTTTCCACGGCTCGCGGGGCGCGGCTGGGGCGTGGCGGCGCCCAGGCTGCCTAAGATTCGTGCCCTTTGTGCAACACGTCGCCAGAAACAGACATACGTGCCTTTGAATCCATCGCTTCTTCGTTGCCTTGCCTATTCGCTTCGCTCAATCTGCTAACCGCGACGGAGGGGGGCATCCCAAGGTCGCCCCGTCCGGGGTTTCGCATCGCACCGAAGGTGGGACCGAGCGCCGGCTGGCTCAGCGGGGAACAGGGGACCTTCCACGGAACCCTCCCGACACAAAATTGGAGGTCACGATGAAGATGGTCAGAAGCCTTCTCCTCGGCTCCGCGGCGGGGTTCGTTGCGGTCGCGGGGGCACAGGCTGCGGATATGCCCGTAAAGGCCAAGCCGGTCGAATACGTCAAGATCTGCACCCTGTATGGCGCCGGGTTCTTCTATCTGCCCGGCACCGACATTTGCGTGAAGCATGGCGCCTATGTGCGCTT
>JBJMSU010000012.1:0-26332 GCA_045801465.1 Xanthobacteraceae bacterium
ATGGGACTGGGGCCGAAGCTCGGGCGCCAGCGCGCGCACGATCTCGTCTACGACATCTGCCGCAACGCGGTCGCCACGGGCCGGCCGCTGCTCGACCTCCTGGCGGAAGATGCCGAGATCGCCCGCCACGCGACGCGATCCGAACTGGCAAAGCTGACCGACCCGGCGAACTATCTCGGGCTTGCCGGCGAGATGGTCGACCGCGTCTTGGCGGCTGAAACGAAGTTGAACTCGTAGGAGGTTTACCGCGTGAGCGAGGAGAAATTCGATTTCAAATCCGACGGGCTGAAGCTCGCCGGCATCGTGCACGTGCCCGACGCTATCGCGAGGGGCGAACGGCGGCCGGCTTTCCTGGTCCTGCACGGCTTCGGCAGCAACAAGAGCTCCGGCAGCGCGCAGCGCCCGGCCGAAATGCTGATGAAGCTCGGCTATGTGGCGCTGCGCTTCGACATGCGCGGCTGCGGCGACAGCGAGGGCGAGCATGCGCGCGTGATCTGCCTCGAACAGGTCGCCGACACCCGTAACGCGCTGACCGCGCTCGCCCAACATCCGGCGGTCGACCCCGATCGCATCGGCGTGGTGGGCACGAGCTTCGGCGGCGCGGTCGCGGTCTATGCCGGCGGCACCGATCCGCGCTTGGCAGCCGTGATCTCCAACGGCGGCTGGGGGGACGGCGAGCGCAAGTTCCGCGGCCAGCATCCGACACCGGAAGCCTGGGCAAAGTTCACGGCCATGCTGGAAGAGGGCCGCCGCCATCGCGAGCGTACCGGCAAGTCGCTGATGGTGCCGCGCTACGACATCGTGCCGATCCCCCAGCACGTGCGCGACAATCTGGAGAAACAGAACGTGCCGATGTTCCCGCCCGGCTCGATCGAGATGTTCCCGGCCGAGACCGCGCAGAGCATGTTCGACTTCCGCGCCGACGACATGGTCGGCAAGATCGCGCCGCGCCCGCTCCTGCTGCTGCACAGCGCCTCGGATTCAGTGACACCGACGGAACAATCGATCGAGCTGTTCAGGCGGGCCGGGCAACCTGCCGAGCTGCATCTGTTCAGCGGGCTCGACCACTTCGCATTCTCGGAGAACAACCAGCGCATCTGGTCGGTCATGCGCGACTGGCTCGACACTTACTTTCCGGTGCGAAGCACGCGCGCCCGCGCCGCGGCTGCGTCGGCTTGATCCTTGGGGGCTCGCGTGGAACCGATTCGCGTCCGCCACGACGACCTCGCGCGCTTCATTGCCGCCGCGTTTGCCGCCAAGGGCATGCAGGCCGCCGACGCGGCCGTCATGGCGGACGTGCTGACCTGGGCCAATCTGCGCGGCGGCGACGGCCACGGCGTCGCGCGCCTGCCGCGCTACCTGGAGATGATCGACCACGGCGACATGGACCCGTGCGGCCGGCCGCATCTCGTGCTCGATACCGAGACGTTCTTCATCCTCGACGCGGGCCGCGCCGCCGGCCCGATCGCCCTGATGGAGGCTGTGATCACCGCCACCGACCGCGCCAAGGCGCGCGGCGCCGCGATCGCCATCATGCGCAACGCCACCCATGCGGGCGCCATCGGCCGCTACGCGCTGGTGCCGGTGGAACGCGGCTGCGCCTGTATCATCCTGGCGGCGGCCTACCCGTTCATGCCGTATCACGGCGCGAAAGTTGCGAGCCTGCCGACCGCGCCGGTGGTGATGGGCGTGCCGACCGCGCGGCACGGGCCGGTGGTGCTCGACATGGCCTCGAGCGTCGTCGCTATGGGCAAGATCAACCAGGCACGCACCAAGGGCGAACCGCTCGCCGAAGGCTGGGCGCTCGACGCGGAAGGGCGGCCGACCACCGATCCGGTTGCCGCCACCATGCCGCTGCCGCTCGGCGGGCCGAAGGGGTCGGGCCTCTCCTTGATGATCGAGTTCCTCACCGGCGTCCTCGGCGGGGCCGGGATTCTCACGCGCGTGCTTGGCCCGGAGAAGAGCACCCGCAACACGCAGAACGCCCTCATCATCGTCATGGATACGGCGGCGTTCCGTCCCGACGGCGGCTTTCTCGACGATGCCGACGCCCTCGCCGACCTGATCAAGCAGCTGCCGCTGCGTGCGGGTTTCGACGAGATCCTGCTGCCTGGCGAGCGCGGCCGCCGCACCGAAGAGCAGCGGCGTGCGCAAGGTATTCCGATCCCCGCCAACACGTGGAATGCTCTCAAAGTGATATCCGACACCCATGCGATGGCACTGCCGGGGACATCATGATCAGATACGGGCTCTCGCTCTCCGTGTTGGCCGTGGCTGCACTGCTGTCAGCGGCGCAGGCCGAAAGCGATTATCCCACGCGACCGGTGCGCATCGTCATCGGGTTCGGCGCCGGCGCCGTGGCCGACACGCCGGCGCGCCTGTTGGCGCAGAAGCTCAGTCAGGCGCTCGGCCAGCAGTTCGTCGTCGAGAACCGCCCGGGCGCCGGCAGCAATATCGCGGCCGAATATGTCGCACGCGCACAGCCCGACGGCTCCATGCTGTTCATGGCGACGTCGGCCAACACGATCAATGCCACGATCTCCTCCAACCTGAGCTACGACATCACCAAGGACTTCGCACCGATCGCGCTGATCTGCTCGGTTCCCAACATGCTGGTCGTCCACCCCTCGCTCGGCATCGACAACCTGCAGCAACTGATCGCGCTGGCGAAATCCAGGCCGGATCAGATCCATTTCGGCTCGTCCGGCACCGCCACCACGACGCATCTCGCCGGCGAGCTGATCAACGTGATGGCCGGCGTGAAGCTCGTTCATGTGCCCTATCCAGGCAGCGCGCAGGCGCTCTCCGACGTGCTCACCGGCCGCATTCCGCTCCTGTTCGCGCCGGCCTCGGCGGTCATCCAGCACGTCGAGAAGGGTCAGCTCAAGGCGATCGCCGTGACGCAGCTCAAGCGGGCCGGCATCGCACCCGACGTTCCCACCATGGCGGAGGCGGGGCTGCCGGACTACGACATCGGCCTGTGGTTCGGCCTGCTGGCGCCGGCCGGCACGCCGCGCGACGTGATCGACAAGCTCGCGCGCGTCACCAACGAGGCGATCAAGTCCGCCGACGTGCGCACCGCGCTGCGCACCGCCGGCCTCGATCCGCTCGGCAGCACGCCGGACGAGTTCGCCCGCTATATCGTCAGCGAGGTGCAGAAGGGCGCCGCCGTCGTCCAGGCGGCGGGGTTGAAGAAGTGAGGTGGTGCATTTCCGTTTGCACTGATGCCGCCACTTTCGTCATTGCCGGGCGAGCCGCCACAGCGGCGAGGGTTGTCCCGGCAATCCCGCTTAGCTTGGCACCGTGTTTCCCGGCCTAAGATGGCCGGGACAACCCTCGCCGCTGTGGCGGCTCGCCCGGCCATGACGAGCAAATGGAAAATGCTCTGGTGACCAACGGCTACGCGGCCGCCTGGCTCGCAGGCCGGACCGTGAGCCGGCTTTCCACCGGCACCGGGTGGCGCAGCGTGTTGATGCCGGGGCAGCCGGCGAGCGCGAGGCGTTCGACCTCGGCAAGCTGTTCCGGGCTCGCGTCGCTCACCACATTGAGCTCGATCGTGACGTTCTGGAAGCCGCTCGGCGGCGCATCCGGCATCATGTGGCCGCGCACGTCCATCGTGGTGCGGGCGACCGCCTCGAACGACTCGTAGCTGACGCCCAGCTTCGCCGCATAGAACGCGAACACGGCCGCATAGCAGCCGACCGCGCCGGACAGCAGGAATTCGAGCGGGCTCGGCGCGATGTTCTGACCACCCACGTGCACCGGCTCGCTGATGACGAACTTGAAGCCGCTCCGCTTGCACTCGACCAGCTCGTTGAGGTCGCCGATCGAGGTGACCTTGACCTCGACATACGACTGCGGGCCCTCCGGCGCGGACTTCTCCGGATGGCTCCGGTAGCGCTGCTCGCGGGCGTCGGTGATTTCCTTGAGCTGTGGAAAGCAGTCACACACTTTGGTCATTCCACGTCTCCTCTATGCCACTCACGCCGGCTCTTGCTGCACGCGAAAAATGGGCCGTCCTCATCGTGCCGGAGTGACGCCTTTCGCCGTCAATGTGCGTGCGGCTTCCGGCGCGCTCACGAACCGGATCAGCGCCTTGGCGGCGTCCACATCCTTGGCGGCGGCGCCCAGAGCCGCCGCAAAGCCGATCATCGTCTGCAGCTCGGCCGGCAACGGGCCGACGGGGTCGACACCCTCCACGTCGTAGATCCGCGACGCCACCACCACGACCATGTCGGCATCGCCGCGCGCCACCACCTCGACGGTGTCTTCCGCCGGCATCGGCCGCATCTTCGGCTTCATCTCCGCCGCGATGCCGAGGCGCTCGACCAGGCCGGCGAAATAGACGCCGCTCGCGCCCTCGCCCGGATAGGCGACGGAATTTGCCCTAAGCAGCGCGCGCTTGAACGCTTCGACCGATCCGATGTCGGGCTTCGGCGCGCCCACGCGCACCGCAACGCCGAGGCCGGCGCGGCCGATATCGGCGCGCGTGCCGGCGACGATCTTGCCCTGCTTGATCAGGTCCTCGATCACCGGCGGATTGAGAATCGCGACATCGAACGTCTCGCCGGCTTCGATCTTGCGCTTGAGCTCGGCATTGACCTCGAACCGCAGCGCCACTTTGTGGCCGCTGGCGCGCTCGAACTGCGACGCGAGCTCGCGGACCGCCGCGCGTGCGCCGTTGCCGCTGAGCACCTTCAGCTCGGCGGCATGGACGTTCGTGAGCAGAGCGCCCAGTGCCAGGATCGCCGCCGATACGCGCACGATCGTCATTGTCCCCTCCCCCCGGCGGGCCTATGGCCGCACCGCCGGCGTTTCCATTGCCAATCCGCGGGCGCGCCACATGAGATAGAGCTCGAGCGCGACATTCTCCGGCGCCCCATAGGCGTAGGGCTCGGCGCGCATCCCGATCATGCAGTTGCGCAGGCGGCGTTGCAGCGACCCGAGCGTCTGCCATTCCAGGCGGTAGAGCGGATAGCCGGTCGGATGGCCCTGCGGGATCGCATTGCCGGCGAGGCTCTTGCCCCAATTGTCATCGTGGCATTGGCTGCAGGCGAGATTGAGCTGGCCCTGGCGGCGATAAAACAGCGAACGGCCGGCGTCGAGAAACTCGACCATGCGATCCGCCGCGATGCTGATCGGCATGCCGCGCGACTGTCGCGCCACATAAGCGGTGAGCGCGAGCAGCTCCTTGCTCTCGTGCGCGAGCGCGGGCGCCTTCTGCTGCTCGGTGCGGCAGACATTGATGCGCTGCTCGAGATCGAGCGGCCGGCGGTGCGCCGGGTCAAAGGCCGGATAACGCGCGGCGACGCCTTTCATGCTCGCCCGCGCGTCGCCGTGGCAGTCGGCGCAGGCCTTGTCGGCCGTACCCGCCTTGGCGCTCCACAACGCCTCGCCGTCGAGCACCCAGAACGTGCCCGGGTTGGCGGTGTCGTCGTCCTGCATCGCCTTGGTCTCGCGGCTCATGAGGTCGTAAGCCGAGCGGCGCTCGCCCGAGGGAATCTCGGCGCCAAATGCAGACGACGCCGCGCCGGCGAGCGCCGCACCGAGCAGCAGGAGCGCGCGCCAGATCATTCGACGGTGATCGTCGCGGATTCGGTGGCGGAAAAGCCGTTGTCCCCGGTCCAGGTGAACTCGAGCTTGCCGCTCTCGGTCGCCACCGTATGGAAAGTGATGAACGGATTGGCGGCCATCGCCGCATGCAGCTCGGCGCTGAAAATCTCCTCGCCGTTGTAGGTACACTGAAACCAAGTGATGATATTGCGCGGAATGAGCTGACCGGTATTGCTGTAGCGGAAACCGGATTCCATGACGTGCGAGATCAGAGTCTTGATGGCGACGACCTCGCCGCGTTTGGCTTTGGCCGGAACGTTGATGAGAGCGCGCGCCATGATTCAATCCTCCAGGCAGGCGCCGAGCGTGATGATGACGTTGGTGGAGGCCGACCAGAACGAGCCGTCGCTCAATTCGGCGATCGCCACGACAGTCTGCGTATCGGAAAGGCGGATGCGGGTGGACACGTTGGCGCGTCCGGCGCGGGGCCCAAGATGCATGCTGATGACGTTCGGCTGCGGATTTTTTTCGTTGAAGATGTGAACCGCTTTTACATAATCTTTCGCCGTCATCGGGCTTTCTACCGTGACCGCGCACGGCACCGTGTTTCCGTTCTCGACCAGCGGCGGAATCTCGAGGGTCACCTTGCCGGGCTTGACGGATGCCTCGCCGATCACCCGGCGAATCGCGGCCTGCATGGCGGCCGGTGTCGCGTCCGCCGGCACCGCGCGGATCGTCGCCGTGCCGGCGCCGGCCGCCAATATGCCCGCCGCTTTGAGAACGTCGCGCCGTGTCGTGCCGTACTGGTTCATGCTGCCTCGATCAGCCTGGAAGAGCGCCTCCAGCACTCGCGGAGTCGATCTCGCCTGTCAGTGCGCTCTCGACGGCGATCCACTTTGCCCGAAAATCCTCTAGTCGCGCAAGGTTACCAGAAACGCCACCACGTCCTCGATCTGCTCCGCCGTGAGCACAGGCTTGCCGCGGAAGGCCGGGGCGACGCGCTGAAATCCGTCCACACGGTAGTACGGCGGCATGATGGTATCCGGGTTCAGGTGGGCGGCATCCACGATCCGCAATCGCAATTGTCCCTCGGACCAACGCGCGCCGGCGCCTTTTAGATCCGGCGCCAGGCTGCCCTGGAACCGCTCCTCGGGGAACGGCCCGCTGTGGCACAGCAGGCAAAGCCCCACCTGGCGGTTGACCACGATGGCACGGCCGCGCGCCGGATCGCCGCCCGCGCCGGTCAGCGAGGCCGGAATCGCGTCGCCCACCACCGTATAAGGTCGCAGCGCATCCTGCGCGGAGGCGGCAGCGAAGTTGAGGGATGCGATGAGCCAAAAGGTGACGCCGAATTTTTTAGTCCCTCCCCCGAAGGGGGAGGGTGGCCGACGCCGGCCTTGAGCCGGCGGAGGCCGGGTGGGGGCGTGCGATGCTTCCGCGCCTTGATTTCCTGCGACGTCATCCGTGCGAAGCGACGGGCGAAGGCAATTTCTTTGGCTATGATCCCCACCCGGTCGGCCTTCGGCCGACCACCCTCCCCCTCCGGGGGAGGGATTGGCGCCCAGCATCACTCTCCGGGCATAGCGCAGCAAGCCAATGCGGCTCAGCCGAAGACCTCGCTGGTGATGGTTTTGAACCAGCTGTCGGCAAACGTCGCTTCCATGGCGCGGACATCGCGCGGCGCATCCGCCTTGCTCACCCCGCCCGAGCCTTCGATCTCGGTCAGCACGCCGTTCACCGGACGATAGACGCCGGCCACGTGGATGCCGTAGTCGGGGGCGACGAGACTGTAGCAGGTGTTGATGAGCTTAGGCTCGGCCGGCGCCTCGCCCCGCAGCAGCTTGGCGACCGCCGCCGCGCACACCTTGGCCTGGGCATTGGCGGTGAACGCCGACTTCGGCATGCCGCCGGCGATGGTGGCGTCGCCGACCACGTGAATGTTGGGCACGAGCTTCGATTCAAACGTGACCGGATCGATCGGGCACCAGCCGGTGCGGTCGGCGACGCCGGCAAGCTCGGCGATGCGGCCGGCCTTCTGCGGCGGAATGACGTTCGCCACCTTCGCCTCGTGGCGGCCGAAATCGGTAACCAGCGCATTGGTGGCCGGTTCGACCGCCGTCACCTTGCCGCCGCTCGACAGCGACACCCATTCCAGCAGGCCGGGGTAGAGCTCCTTCCAGGCGTTCTGGAACAGCCGCTGCTTGGAGAACGCGTCCTTGGCATCGAGGACGATGAGCTTCGAGCGCGGCTTTTTTGTCTTGAGGTAATGGGCGATCAGGCTGGCACGCTCGTACGGTCCGGGCGGACAGCGGAACGGGTTGGCGGGCGCCGAGATCACGACGAGGCCGCCGTCCTCCATGGCTTCGAGTTGGCGGCGGAGCAGCAGCGTCTGCTCGCCGGCCTTCCAGGCGTGCGGCATGCGCTCGGCGGCGGCTTCGTCGTAGCCGGGCAACGCGTCCCAGCGGATGTCGATGCCGGGCGCCAAGACCAGCCGGTCGTAGCGCAGCCGCACCCCGTCGCCGACGATCAGGCTCCGCGCCTGCGCGTCGACCAGGTTGGCGGTTCCGGGCGCCAGAACGACGCCGTCGGCGACGACCTTTTCGTAGGAGAATTGCTGCGCCGAGAGATCCCGCATCCCGGCAATGACGCCGTTGCTGAACGGGCAGGCGGTGAACGCCCGGCTCGCCTCCACCAGCGTCACCGGGATGCGGCGGTCGAGCTGCTTGAGCGCACGCGCCACGCTGGCGCCGGCAAAGCCGCCGCCCACCACGACCACGTGCGGTTCGGCTTGCGCAATGGCGGGCCGCGGCATCAGCGCCGCGGACGCCGCGACCGCGGCCGAGGAGGCGAGGAGATCGCGGCGGGTGATACGTCTTCCGGTCATCGCCGGCCCTTCAACGCTGCGCCGCATACCAGGCCGCGATGGCCTGGACCTCGGCGTCGGAAAACCCTTTGGCGATCTTGTCCATCACGGTCGCCTGACGTTCGCCGGAACGGAACGCCTGCATCTGCGCCGTGAGTTCCCCGGCGTTGCGCCCGGCGAGCCGCGGCACCGCCGTGTCCACGCCGGCATTGGCCGCATGACAGCCGGAGCACGACGCCGCGCCCGGCGGCGCCTCGGCGGCCACCGCCGGCGCGAGCGCGATCGCCGCAAGACCGAACACGGCGACGGCGAGGAGCCTCGCGTTCATGTCATATGGCCCTCAGAAGAAGACGAGCGGCGGCCGCAAGGCCGCCGCTCGCGGTTCGTCACGCGATCTGCAGGTTCTGGTTCTTGAGCGGGAACGTGCGGATGCGCTTGCCGGTGGCGTTGAAGTAAGCGTTGAGCACCGCGGGCGCCGCCACGCAGATGGTCGGCTCGCCCACCCCGCCCCACGGCTCGTTGCCGCCGGCCGGCATGATGATCGATTCGACCCTGGGCATCTGGGCGATCCGCATCGAGTCGTAGGTGTCGAAGTTCTCCTGCTCGATGCGGCCATTCTTGACGGTGCATTCCTGGTAGAACAGCGCGGAGAGGCCGTAGACGAAGGAGCCTGCGACCTGGCGATCGATCTGCGCCGGGTTGACGGCGAAGGTCGGATCGGTCGCGCCGACAATGCGGTGGATCTTGATCTTGTTTCCGCTCTCGATCGAGATCTCCGCGGCGGCGGCCACGCAGCTGTTGAACGCCTTCATGTGCGCGATGCCGCGGAAGATGCCTTGCGGCGCCGGCTTGCCCCAGCCCACGCGCTCGGCCACCGCATTGAGCACCGCCAGGTTGCGCGGATGCTTGCTCATCAGCTTGCGGCGGAACTCGAGCGGATCCTGGCCCACCGCGTGCGCCAGCTCATCCATGAAGCACTCGATGAAGATGCAGTTCTGGTTGATGTTCACGCCACGCCAGAACCCCGGCAGGATGTGCGGATTGCGCATCGAGTGGTCGATCATCAGGTTTGGGATGCTGTAGCCGAACGCGTGCTCGCCACTGGGCGCGAGACCCTGGAAGGTGAGCGGGTCCTTGCCCTTGTCCAGGCGCGCCGGAAACACGCTCGCCAGGATCGACTGGCCCGACAGCCGCATGTGCAGGGCGGTGAGGTTGTTGCCGGCGTCGAACCCGGCAGTGAGCTTGCACTGCATCACCGGGTGGTAGCGGCCGTGCGTCATGTCCTCCTCGCGCGACCATAACAGCTTGACCGGCGTGCCGGGCATCTGCTTGGCGATGAGGACTGCCTGCGTCACGTAGTCCTGGAAGCCGCCGCGCCGGCCGAACCCGCCGCCGAGGTGGAGCTTGTTGACCTCGACTTTTTCCGCCGGCAGGCCGGCTGCCGCGGTGGCCGCCGCGAACGAGGCTTCGCCGTCCTGCGTCGGACACCACACCTCGCAGCGGTCCGCCGTGTAGACCGCCGTGGCGTTCATCGGCTCCATCGGCGCGTGGTTCTGGTAGGGGTAGTCGTAGACCGCCTCGACCTTCCTGGCCGCGCTCGCCAGCGCGGCTTTGGCGTCGCCGTTCTCGTTGCCGACGAACACTTCCTGCGCGTCGAGACCGGCCTTGAGCCATTCGGCGATGGTGGCGCTGGAGACCTTGGCGCTCTCCCCCTCGTCCCACACGATCGACAGCGCGTCGAGCGCGGTCTTGGCCTGCCACCAGGTATCGGCCACCACCGCGACGCCGGAATCGCCGACCTGCACGACATTCTTGACGCCGGGCATGCCCTTCACCTGGGCGGCGTCGAAGCTCTTGATCTTGCCGCCCTGCACCGGGCAGTCCTTGATGGCGGCATTGAGCATGCCGGGCATCTTCAGATCGAAGCCGTAGACCTGCTCGCCCGTCACCTTGGCGGCGGTGTCGAGCCGCTTCAGCGGCTTGCCGATGATCTTCCAGTCCTTGGGATCCTTCAGCGCGACATCCTTGGGCGGCTCGAGCTTGCCGGCCGCGTCCGCCACCTTGCCGAACGTCGTGGTCCGATTCGAAGCCTTATGCGTGATCACGCCGTTGGCGGCGCTGCACTCGGCGACCGGGACCTTCCACTCGTTGGCGGCGGCCTGCAGCAGCATCTGGCGCGCCGCCGCCCCGCCCTTGCGCACGTATTCATGCGACTCGCGAATGCCGCGGCTGCCGCCGGTCGACATCGAGCCCCACACGCGCTTGCGCGCGACGTTCTGCCCGGGCGTCGGATATTCGGTCGTCACCTTCGACCAGTCGCACTCGAGCTCCTCGGCCACCAGCTGGGCAAGGCCGGTGAGCGTGCCCTGGCCCATTTCCGAGCGGGCGATGCGGATGACGACGGTCTCGTCCGGGCGGATCACCACCCAGGCATTGACTTCCGGCGTGCCGTCCGCGGCGCGGATGGCCTGCGGGCCGCCGAACGGGATGTCGAGGCCGAGCGCGAGCCCGCCGCCCACCGCGGCGGAGCCGACCACGAAGGAGCGGCGATTCATCTGCGGAATGTAATTCATGGCTGCGTCCTCATGCGCTGGCGGCGGCGGCGTGGATCGCCTCGCGCACCTGCTGGAAGGTGCCGCAGCGACAGATATTGGTGATCGATTCATTGATGTCGGCATCGGTCGGCTTCGGCTTCTGCCTGAGCAGCGCCGCGACCGCCATGATCATGCCGGTCTGGCAATAGCCGCATTGCGGCACGTCGTGGTCGATCCACGCCTTCTGCACCTTGTGCAGGACGCCGTTCTGGGCCAGCCCTTCGATGGTGGTGACCTGCTTGCCTTCGGCTTCGCTGACCGGCAACGAGCACGAGCGCACGGCCTCGCCATTGAGGTGAACCGTGCAGGCGCCGCACTGCGCGATGCCACAGCCATATTTGGTGCCGGTCAGGCCGACCTGCTCCCGCAACACCCACAGCAGTGGCGTTGAGGGGTCGACCTCGACCTCGTGAGATTTTCCGTTGAGCGTGAACCGGGCCATTACTTGAACCTCCCTGTCAGCGTGTGGCGGCACGGATGTTGGACCGCAAGGGCTCCTTATTCCAATTCAACATTCCGTGCGTGGCGGAATTCCGGTTGGAATTGGAATAATAGTGAAGTCTGCGGCTCCGCGTAAGTCGCGAAATGGAGGCCGCACGCGTGGTGAACTGGCGCACAGGCAGCCGACCTGCCGCTACCGCAGTGCGGCACCATGGTGGACCATCCTGGCAGGCGGACGAGAGCCCTTTAATCCAATCTTTGCCGAAGCTTCGCGCGGACCTGTCGCGGGCGAGAGCCGTTGCGCCGAAACGGCGTGTAGGTTAGTGGCTGGCAAAGGAATCCTGCGGAGGCCGTGAAGGCCGCGTAGGCGGTGAGGGCGGGTCCCCGCGAGGCGCCAATGACCACATCGAGCGGTGACGCCCCGGCAATCGTCGTGGAAAACGCCAGCAAGGTGTTCCTCGACGGTGCCGTGCTTGCCTTTCACCAGCTCAATCTGGCCGTGCGTGCCCAGGAGATCCTGTGCGTCGTCGGACCGAGCGGCTGCGGCAAGACCACGTTTCTGCGCTGCATCGCCGGGCTGACGGATCTTTCCAGCGGGACGCTCAAGGTCGACGGCACGCCGGTCGCCGGCCCGCCGCCCGGCGTCGCCATGGTGTTCCAGCATTTCGGCCTGCTGCCGTGGAAGACCGTGTACGAGAACGCGGCATTCGGGCTGGCCATGGCAGGCACGCCGAGCGCGGTCATCAAGGAACGTGTCGCCCACTATCTCGATCTCGTCGGGCTTGCCGGGTTCGAGCGTCACTATCCCTACCAGCTCTCCGGCGGCATGCAGCAGCGGGTTGGCCTGGTACGCGCGCTCGCCATCAATCCGACCATTCTGTTGATGGACGAGCCGTTTGCCGCGCTCGATGCGCAGACGCGGGAGGTGCTGCAGGAAGAATTGTTGGCGCTCATGGACGATCCGGCCGAGCGCAAGACCATGGTGTTCATCACCCATTCGATCGACGAGGCGATCCTGCTCGGCGACCGCGTCGCCATCATGACGGCGCGCCCCGGCCGCACCAAGGAGATCATCGACATGCCGTTCGGCCGGCCGCGCGACGTCGAGGCGGTGCGGGCGGACCCGCATTTTCCTGAGCTGCGCGCGCATATCTGGCGCCAGCTGCACACCGCGCAGACGCGCAGACCCAAGCCGGGGTCCAAGCCGGCCAAGGAGGTCGCGTGAGCACGGCGGTCGAAACCGGCGAGTCGTCGGTCGGGCTCGACACCAGCGAGGACCGCGCACGCGCCGGCAAGGCCGCGGCCGAGCGCCGGCGCCGGCGCCAGATCCAGAACGTCGCGATCCGCGTCGTGTCGATCGCGATCGTGCTGGCGCTGTGGGAGATGCTCGGCAACCGCATCGACCCGGTTCTGTTCACGAAGCCGACCCTGGTGGCGCTCGCCGCCGTGCAGATGGTGGCGAGCGGCGAGTTGTGGACCTATCTGGCGCCGAGCCTGGTGGTGCTGGCGATCGGCTTGTCGCTCGCCGCGGTGATCGGCATTGCAGTAGGCTTGGCGCTGGCGCGCTTCTGGGTCGTCGATGTCGCCTTCGGCGTCTATATCACGTTCCTCTATTCCATCCCGAGCGTTGCGCTCGTTCCGCTCATCGTGCTGTGGACCGGGTACGAGACGACCGCCAAGGTCGTGATCCTGTTCCTGTTCGCGTTCTTCCCCATGGCGATCAATACCTATCAGGGCGTGAAGAACGTCGATCCCAAGCTGATCGAGGTCGGCCGCGCCTTCCGCTGCAGCGAGGGCCAGCTGTGGGCGAACATCGTGTTGCCGGGCGCGCTGCCGTTCATCGTCACCGGCTTGCGCCTCGCCGTCGGGCGCGGCCTGATCGGGATGGTGCTGGCCGATCTCTACACGGCGATCTCCGGGATCGGCTATCTGATCGTGCGCACCGCCAGCACCTACCAGGTCGACAAGATGTTCGTACCGATCGTGACGCTCGGCCTGTTGGGCGTGACGCTCACCGCGCTCCTGCGCGTGCTCGAGCGCACGGTCGCACCGTGGACGCTGGCGTCGGAAGAAGACTGAGCGTCGGGGCGGCGAGAGACGAACGGGAGGACTGACGATGTCGTCGAGGTTTTATCGGGTAGCTTGGCCGCTCATCATGCTCGGCTGCATGGGGGCGCAAGCGGCCGCGCAGGGCGCGCCCAACTGCCCGGCGATGCGCAAGATCAACGTCGGCGTCTCGGTCGCGCCGCCCAATGTGGTGCATACCTCGCCTTACGTCGCCAAGGCGCTCGGCTTCTTTCAGAAGCGCTGCGTCGACGCCAACATCGTCCAGTTCGAGGGCGGCCAGTCGCAGACCGCGAATGTCGCCGCCGCGCAGGGTTCGGCGATCGTCAGCGTGAGCGACGTCGCCATCGGCCGCGGCATGAAGGTGCAGCAGATCTGGGGCTTGGCCCCGCGCATGCCGCAGGCCTACATGGTGTCCGAGTCCGTCAAGACGGCGGCCGACTTGAAGGGCAAACGCCTGAGCGCGACCGGCGGCGGCGTGGGAGGATTCAACTGGCGCATGGGCCGCGAGGTCCTCAAGACCGCGGGCTTGAGCGAATCCGACGCCCAGTTCATTTCCTCGCCGACGGCCGGCCGGCTGCCCGGCCTCGTCGCCGGCCAGATCGATGCGGTCGCGCTGCATCCCGAGGACGTCTACCTCGCCAAGAAGCAGAAGCCGACCTTGAACAACCTGGTCCAGCTGGTCGAGCTGATGCCCGACTACATGTTCAACGCCTACGGCGCGTCGACCGACTGGATCGCGCGCGACCGAGCGCTGTTGCGCGACACCGTCGCCGGCATGATCGAGGCCAACCGCACGATCTATCGCGAGAAGGACAAGGTCGTGTCGATCATCATGGAGGCGACGCAGAAACCCAAGGAGGCGGTCGAATACGCCTGGGAGATCGAGACCAAAAACTGCGTGTGGTCGGTGAACGAAGGCCTGAACCCGAAGCGCACGCAATGGTCGATCGACAACAGTGTCGCCAATGGCGATGTCGAGGAGGCGAAGAAGCCGAGCGTCGAGCAGGTCGCCAACATCGCGCTTGCCACCGAAGCGGTCGAAGCCGCCGGCGGCCGCGTCACGATCGGCAATTGCACGGAGTGACGCGGGGGCGTTTCACGCGCACACGATGAGCGAGTGTTATCGCCTCGCGTACTTTCATGTCTGCCCCAGCCGCGACCGTGTTGTCTGCCGGAAGCGAGTGACAACGGGGCTGATTGTGAAGCGCGCATGAGAGTGTACCGCAAGGTATTGGCAGCCCCGCCGGTGCAAACACGTAAGCGGCACGCCAGCAGGACATCGAGCGAGCAGGGTCGATTGCGTTGGACCGTCATTGCGCAGAGCCCGAATTTGGCGCTAATCTGCTTAAAGCTTCAAATGACAGCAGTCACCGGATTGCCAGATGCAGGGGAAACGTGCCATGCGGTTTGACCTTGGCCGATGCGCTATGTCCATTTCGGCTGCCGTTGCGGCTTTGCTGGCGATCGCGGCCGTGCCGGCCGGCGCGCAGCAAGCGGACGCGACGGCGGTGGCAATCGACGCCGACGACATCGGCGGCGTCGTGCGCGGCCCGGCCGGTCCGGAAGCCGGCGTGTGGGTGATCGCGGAAACGCGCGATCTCGGTGTGCGGTACATCAAGATCGTCGTCACCGACGACCAGGGGCGCTATGTCGTGCCCGATCTGCCGAAAGCCAACTATGACGTCTGGGTGCGCGGCTACGGCCTTGTCGACAGCCCGAAGGTCAAGTCGGAACCCGGCAAGCAGCTCAACCTTACGGCCGTGCCGGCACCCGACGAGCGGGCCGCCGCGCAGTACTACCCGGCGATCTACTGGTACTCGATGCTGGAGATTCCGAGCGCCGACCAGTTCGGGCCGAAGAACGAATCGGGGATTCCCGAGAAGATCAAGCAGACCGACTGGCTCAACGTCATGAAAAACAACGGCTGCGTCGGCTGCCATCAGCTCGGCCAGCTGTCGACCCGAACGATCCCCAAATTTCACCTGGACCGGGCCAAGTCGCACGCGGAAGCGTGGATGCTCCGCATCCAGTCGGGTCAGGCCGGCGAGAACATGATCAATCTCGCCGCCGGCGATCTCGGCGGCGTGCCGTTCAAGTACTTCGGCGAATGGACCGAGCGGGTCGCCAAGGGCGAGCTGCCTTTTGCCAAGCCGACCCGGCCGCAGGGCGTCGAGCGCAATATCGTCGTCACGCTGCGCGACTGGCACAACGACAAGCAATATCTGCACGACCTGATCGCCAGCGACCGGCGCTATCCGACCGTCAACGCCAATGGACCGCTGTACGGGCAATGCGAGCACGCCTGCAACGACATGCCGATCCTCGATCCGGTGAAGAACGTGGCGACGAATTTCAAGTTGCCGTTCACCGACGACATGCCGCTGGCGCTGGGGCCCGGTAATGCCGGTTCGATCAAGATCCTGGGGCCCTCCGCCTATTGGGGCGAGGAGAATATCTGGGACAGCAGGGCCAACAATCACAATTCGATGTTCGACAGCAAGGGGCGCCTGTGGCTGGCCGCAACGGGGCATAAGCCGGACAATCCGGATTTCTGCAAAAAGGGCTCGAAGCACCCGTCCGCGGTGGAATTCCCGCTCAACAGCACCAATCGCCGGGTGACGATGTACGATCCCAAGACGGGCAAATACACCGCCTACCAGACCTGCTTCGGATCGCATCATCTGCAGTTCGGCTATGACGAGAACGAGACGCTGTGGATGAGCACCGGCGGCGGCGGCGGCAATGTCGGCTGGATCAACACCAAGATGCTGGACGAGACCGGCGACATCGAGAAGTCGCAGGGCTGGACCGCGCTGGTGCTCGACACCAACGGCAACGGCGTGCGCGACGAGTACGTGGAGCCCAACCAGCCGGTCGACCCGACCAAGGACAAGCGCATCGGACCGACGTTCTACGCCGTGATGCCGAGCCCGGTCGACGGCTCGATCTGGGGAACGCTGCGCGGCAGCCCCGGCGCGATCGTGCGCGTCGATCCGGGCACCAACCCGCACAAGGCGTTGTCCGAGATCTACAACGTACCGATGCCGGGCTTCGGCGTGCGCGGCGCCGATATCGACAAGCAGGGCCGCGTTTGGGTTTCGTTGGCCAGCGGCCATATGGGCATGTTCGACCGCCGCAAGTGCAAAGGCCCGCTCAACGGCCCGAAAGCCACCGGCGACCACTGCCCCGAGGGCTGGTCGTTCTACCAGTATCCCGGCCCCGGCTTCAAAGGCATCGGCGAGAACAGTGCCGAGGCGAGCTACTATTCGTGGGTCGACCAGCACAACACGTTCGGCCTCGGGGATGACATCCCGATGTCGACCGCCAACCTGATGGACGGCCTCGTTGCGCTGAACAAGGACGGCAAGATGGTGTCGATCCGCGTTCCCTACCCGCTCGGCTTTTACGCCAAGGGCTTCGACGGGCGCATCGACGATCCGAACGCAGGCTGGAAGGGCCGTGGTCTGTGGGCCGCCAACGGCGACCGCACGCCATGGCTGATCGAAGGCGGCAAGGGCACGAAACCGCTGGCGGCGCACTTCCAGCTGCGGCCTGATCCGCTGGCGAAATAGGACGATCTCAACCCGTCGCGTCGACAGCGAATACTGACCACCGGCCGCGCGCTCAGATTGGAAGAGCGTGCGGCCGCAGCGTCACGCCCGCTTGTGCCGGGTGCAGGCGTGCGCGCAAGGACCAAGGATTAACCGCATGAACGATCAGCCTCGCCGTCCGCTCGGGCCGCAGCCGTGGGAGACCGTGCGCACCAAGCTCGACCAGTCGATCCCGTTCGCCAACATGCGCGGCACGCCCTATTACCGCGATGCCGTCTACGAGCAGTTCTCCAGCCGAGAATACGCGCGCCGCTATGCGGCATTGCGCGCCAAGATGCGCGAGGCGAAGCTCGACTGCATCATCGCGGCGGGCGGCCCGAGCCACTGGAGCTTCGGCGGCGCCATGCTGTGGCTCACCGGCCATTGGGAATGGCATGCGCTCGCAGCTTACGTGCTGGTGCCGCTCGAGGGCGAGCCGACCATGATCTACTCCATGGGCGGCACCCATGCCGAAGCGGTCCGGCGCCAGGTCGCGGTGGCGGTCGAGGACGTGCGGCACAGCCGCAACGGCCAGTACGCGCAGGTGATGGTCGAGCGCCTGCGCGAGCTCAAGCTCGAGCGCGGCCGCATCGGCCTGATGGAGATCGACCCGCGCCACAACGACTATATGCCGGTCAACCAGTACCAGGTGCTGCGCGACCAGCTCCCCGAGGCCGAGCTCGTCTTCACCAAAGGATTCCTGCACGAGCTTCTCTCCATCCACAGCGCCGAGGAGCTCGACTGCGTGCGCAAGGCCGGGACCTTATGCCAGCGCGCCATGGAGGCGATGGTCGCGCGCGCCAAGCCGGGCGCGAAGGAATACGAGCTGCGCGCTGCGGCCGGCGCGGCAATCCTGGAAGGCGGCGGCGACATCGATTTCCTCATCATCGGCTCGACCCCGATGGACGACCCGGCGCTGATCTTCGGCAATCCCCGCCCCTCCGGCCGCGTGCTGAAGCAGGGCGACATCATCAACATGGAACTCGCCGCCGGCTATCGCGGCTACACGGCGCAGATCGGCTCGCCCATCTGTCTCGGGCCGCCGACCGAGATGGTGCGGAAATTCTGGGAGGAGATCACGCTGCCGGGCTATCGCCGCATCGTCGCCGAGATCGCGCCCGGCAAACCCGCGGAGGCGATGCGGCAGGCGAGCCGCTTCTTCCGTGAGGCCGGCGTGCAGTCGCGCCCGACCCAGTGCCACGGCATCGATCTCGTCACCGACAATCCGCACGTCACCGCCGAGCACGTGAAGGCGGAGCCCTTCGAGCAGGTGCTCAAGCCCGGCATGGTGATCATGGCGGAGCCGAACCCGATCACGGCTGATGGCATGTTCGGCATCTTCCTCGGCCACACCTTCATCGTCACCGGCGACGGCCACGAGATCGTGGATCAATTCCCGCTGGAGATTGCGGTGGCCTAGCGCGGTCTATCCGCTTACTGCGGCTGTCATCCCGGCCGAGCGCGAAGCGCGAGTGCCGGGACCTACGTACCCTGGTGTCAGTTGCGGGCCGCCGAATTTCATCCGCAACACCGGGGTACTTGGGTCCCGGGTCTGCAGCGCACCACTTCGTGCTGCGCTGCGCCCAGGATGACAGCCGAGTAACTATCATGCACACTGAAAATCTCAGCTCACCGCGACCGGGGCCAGCGCGTCGATGTCGGTGACGACGTCGATGATGACCGGGCGGTCGGCGCCGTAAGCGCGCTGCAACGCCGGCTTAAGCTCGGCCGGCTTCTCGACGCGGATGCCGATCGCGCCCATGTCTTCGGCGATCCTGGCGAAGTTGACCTTGGTGTAGGTCCACAATTCCAGCGCCTGCTCGGTCTGCTTGCCGCCATAGACGCGGTCGAAGCCGCGCTTGGACTGGTTGCCGCTGGAATTGTTGTTGACCACCGTGACGCTGTTGATGCGCCAGCGCACCGCGGTCTCGACCTCGCCGATGTGATACCAAAAGCCGGCGTCGCCGGTGAACACCACCACGGGCCGCTCCGGCGCGCCGCATTTGGCGCCAAGGCCGGCCGGGAACGCCCAGCCCAGATGCCCGGCGCTGCGCAGGTAACTCTGCTGCGGCGTGCGCAGGTCGTACATGCCGCCCATCCACATGCCGGCGTGACCGGTGTCGGCCACCACGATGGCATCGTCGGGCACGTGTTTCGACAGCTCGCCGCAGATGCGCTCGGGCCGGATCGGCACCGCATCGGAGGTGAGCAGCGGGCCATATTTCTCCCGCCATTCCTGGCAGATCGCGCGCGCCCGCTCGGTCCACGCCTTGCGCTTGCCGGCGGTCCTGGCATCCGCCTCCTGGCGCATGCGGGCGAGCGTCGCCTTGGCGTCGCCGAGCACGGCGGCCTGCAGCGGATAATTACGCCCCAGCGCCTCGGCGTTGATGTCGATCTGGATCGCCGGCGTGCCGATCTTCGGCACCGCCCAGAAATGCGTCGTCATGCCGCCGGTCTCGGTGCCGACGAAGCAGACGAGGTCGGCTTCGTTGACGACGCGATTGGCGCTCTCGCGCGAATAGGTGCCCACGACGCCGACCGACAGCGGGTGCGTGCCGGGGATCGAGTCCTTGCCGTTGAGCGAGGTCGCCACCGGAATGGCCAGCGCCTCGGCGAGCGCCACGAGTTCCGATCCGGCGCGCGAGGCGCGCACGCCGCCGCCGGCGACGATCACGGGGCGCTCGGCCTCCTGCAGCAGCTTGAGCGCGGCGCGCATGTGGGTGAGGTCCGGCTCCGGCCGGAACGGCGGCACCCGCGCGAACAGCTCATCGACCAGGGGCTCCATCTCGGCCTCCTCGGCGTCGACCTGGCCTTCATTGCCGCGGAACTGCAGGTGCACCGGGCCGGGCGTGCCGGAGACGGCGGCGCGGAACGCCTGGCGCACCATGTCGGGAAAGCGCGCCACGTCGTCGACGGTGGCGTTGAACTTGGTCACCGGCTCGAACGCCGGCACGTCGTCGACCTCCTGATAGACCTTGCGGAACTTGGTCGCCGGCTCGCGCCCGCCGGTGAAGGCGATCACCGGCGAATGAGCCAGGTAGGCGTCGCGCAGGCCAGCCGCGAGATTGAGCGCGCCGATCACCTGCGCCATGCAGATGCCGGGCCTGCCCGATGCGCGCGCGTAGCCGTCCGCCATGTAGGCGGCGGATTTTTCCCCGTGCGTGTGGATGCGGGCGATCTTGGTACGGCGCTCCATCTCGACGAAGCTGCGACGCAGCACGGCCGGCACCATGAACACGTGAGTGACGCCGTAGCCGGCGAGCATGTCGGCCATGCATTCCGCCCCGCTCATGCGCCGGCGATTGTGTCCGAGCATTTGTTGGTCCTTTTAAATCAGGGCCTGATGCCGACGGCGATAAGCGGCATCCATGTCTTGGTGTTCAAGAGCAAAGTCGCGTGGACGACGCAAGAGCCCAAGTACGACGGAGGGCGCTTGAGCCAAAGCAAATCGGTTATACCTATCGCAAGCTGCGTATTGCGATGCTAAATTGATCTTCGGTGAAGGAGACGTGCCACATGACCGTGAACGCCCCCGCGCGGCCCCTCTCCGGAACCATGGACGTGGACGAGTTCATGGCCTTCCTGGAAACGCGGCCAAAGGGAGAGCACTGGGAGCTGATCGAGGGGGTTGCCGTAATGATGGCGCCGCCAAGCTATGCGCATCAGCGAATTGTGTCCAATCTTTGCAATCTTCTCAACAGCGCTTTCGCTGCGCAGAGTCTCGACCTGTATGCCTATCCCGGCACCGGCGTCCGGACGCCGGGCGTCAGGAATTTCCAGCCGGAGCCGGACGTGGTCGTCGCGCCCGGCGTCTCCGGCTACGAGCTTTACTCGGAACGCTTTCAGCTGGTTGCGGAAGTCCTATCGCCATCGAATACCCGCACGGAGATCGATTTGAAGCTGCGTCGATACCGCGAGGCGCCGGCCAATCTATATGCCGTCGTGATCGAGCCGCGCGAGTTTCTGGTGGAGATTCATGCAAAGCGCGGCAACTGGCAGCCGACGATCCTCACCAAGGCCGACGATCCGATCGAAATGCCGGAGTTCGGCCTGCGCTGCCGGGTTGCCGACCTCTATCGCGGTACGCCGCTCGGCCCGCAGCGCGCACCGTCGGGATGAAGGGTGACGCCGTAGCCGGCGAGCATGTCGGCCATGCATTCCGCTCCGCTCATGCGCCGGCGATTGTGTCCAAGCATCGTCATATTGTTCCTCTCACTCGGTCGTTCCGGGCGAGCGACCAGCGCTCGCAATGGTGCGGCTTGCACGGCTTTCGCTGCGCTGGTCGCGAGGCCCGGAACCCATGATCACTGAAGACGACGTCTTCGCAACCGTGCCAGATCGCGACTGCGGTGGTCATGGATTCCGGCTCTCGCGCACGCGATGAATTCCATGCGCGTGTGTGAACCCGCCCAGCGTGCGCTCGGCCGGAATGACCGTCATTTGATCGCCAGCGGGTTGACCGGCGATCCGACCGCGCCGGTGATGGGAATTGCCGGCCCGACGAACATGAACTCATAGACCTTGTCGGCGGCGCAGTCCTCCGCCAGCTCCTTGAGATAGAAGATCTCGCCCATGGTGAGGCCCATCATCGGGATGGTGATCCAGTGCCAGGGCTGGTTGATGCCCGGCTCGGTCTCGTTCGGCCGCACTTCGTTGCCCCACGTGTCGGTGGCGACGGCGGCGATCTCGGTGCGCCGGATCCATTCCAGCGTCTCGAATGCGAGGCCCGGCGCGTCGCCGCCGGCATAGCCGTCCCAGCTCTTGCTGCGCAGGCAGCGCTCCATCTGCCCGGTGCGCAGGATGACATAGTCGCCACGCCTGATGGTCACGCCATGGGCTTTTGCCGCCTTGTCGAGGTCGGCACTGGTGATGGCGTAGCCGTCCTCGAGCTCCTCCTTGCCCAGGACGCGCGCCATGTCGAGGAACACGCCGCGGCCGACCATCTTGTTCTTGGTCTTCTCGATGCCGCACTTCTGCGCGCCGAAGCTCGTGACCTCGCGGCAGTCGTAGCCGTTCCACATGGAGTTCTCGTAAAAGACGTGACCGAGCCCGTCCCACTGCGTGCCGCACTGGAGCGCCATGGTGACCATGTCGTCGGCGGCGCGAATGCCGCGCTTGTCGAGCACGCCGGAGTAAGCGTCGCACCCGGTGCGCAACATGACGTGGACGGGATTGATGCGCCCCGGCACCGGATAGGAGGTCTTGGCGCCTTGCGGCCCGAACTGATCGAAATTGAGCGCGAGCGAAATCACCTTTCCCTTCTTGACCAGTTGAGCGGCGGCGATGATGTCGGCCGGGCTCGTATAGTTGAGGGTCCCGATCTCGTCGTCCGGCCCCCACTTGCCCCAGTTCTTGTACGTCTCGGCGGCCTTGCGCAGGTCGTCTCGCGTCAGCTTGCGATCCGGCATTAAGAACTCCTCATCGGAAATGGATCGTGCGGCGGGCGTTAATCATCCGACACCGCGGCAGGATGGAGGACAAGTCTGGACCATTGCGGGCCGCGCGTGAAGTGGGCACAGTCTAGTGCCCCGCTTCCGAAGTTCGTGATACATGGCAGCCCGTTCTGACACGAACTTCGGAAGCAAAGGGGCACTAGCAAGTCTATGGTTCTAGCGCCGCTTTTCGATTTGAAGTTCCTATACGAGCTTGCGGCAGGCGTTGTAGGAACTTCAAATCGGCGGCACTAGGCGGGGAAACGAGAAAACCGGGAGGAGCAAGCGTGAAGACGACCGTGCGCCTCGTCGCCGCTGCGGCGGCGCTCCTCTGCGCCAGCCCGGTCCTTGCGCAGACGGCCTACCCGACCCATCCGGTGCGCATGATCGTACCGTTCGCGGCGGGCGGCCCGACCGACGTGATCGCCCGGGTCGTCGCGCAGAAGCTTTCGGAAAGTCTCCGACAACAATTCTATGTCGAGAACCTTCCCGGCGCGGGCGGCAATACCGGAACCGCGACGGCCGCGAAATCGCCGCCCGATGGCTATACCGTCCTGGTGGTCAGCACCGGCTTCATCGTCAATCCGAGCCTGTACGCGAAGGGCGTGCCTTACGATCCGGTGAAGAATTTTGCTCCGGTGACGCTGGTCGCGGCTTCGCCCAACGTGCTCACGGTCAATCCCAACGTCGCCGCCAAGACCGTCCAAGAGCTGATCGCGCTGGCGAAGGCCAGTCCCGGCAAATTCAGCTTTGCCCAGCCGGCCACCGGCTCGACGCCGCATCTCAATGGCGAATTGTTCAAGCTTGCGTTCGGGCTCGATCTCACCATGGTGCCGTTCACCGGAGCGGCCCCGGCGATCACCTCCACCATCGGCGGACACACGCCGATCGCGTTCACGGCGCTGCCGCCAGCCATGACCAACATCAAGGACGGAAAGCTGCGTGCGCTGGCCGTGCTCAGCGTCAAGCGCTCCCTGGCCATCCCCGATGTGCCGACGGCGGCGGAAGCGGGAATCCCCGGTCACGAGGGCGACACGCTGACCGGCATCGTGGTTCCGGCCGGAACGCCCAATGAGATCGTCGATCGGCTCAACGGCGAGATCAAGAAACTGGTGGCGTTGCCCGACGTCAAGGAGAAGCTGGAGACGCTCGGCTTCGATCCCGTGGCCGATACGCCGGCCGAATTCGGCGAGCGCATCAGAAGCGAAACCGTAAAGTGGTCCAAGGTCATCAACGACGCCAAGATCAAGATCGATTGAGGGATGTCGAAGGCCCCACACTGGAGAACCGCGATGACGACGATCATGCGAATCGCGGCGCTGTGCGCCGCGCTGCTCCTGCCGGGAACGACATCGGCACAGCAATATCCGAACAAGCCGGTGCGCGTCATCGTGCCGTTCCCGGCCGGCGGCCCGACCGACGTGGTGGCGCGGCTGATCGGGCAAAAGCTGTCGGAGAAGCTGGGGCAACAATTCGTCATCGAAAACCAGGGCGGCGCCGCCGGCAATCTCGGCATGAGCGCCGCCGCCAAGGCGCCGGGCGACGGCTATACCATCCTGTTCGTGTCCTCGAGCTACGTCGTCAACCCGAGCCTCTACGCCAAGGTGCCGTACGATCCGGACAAGGACTTCATCCCGATCACCAAGGCCGGGGCGGCGCCGCATGCGTTGCTGGTCCATCCCGACATGCCGGTCAAATCGGTGCAGGAACTCGTCGACCTGATCAAGGCCAATCCCGGCAAGTACACCATCGCGTCGCCGGGCCTCGGCACGACGCCGTCGCTGTCGATCGAGCTGTTCCGGCAGACGTTCAAGCTCGACGACCTGGTGGTCGTCCCGTTCCAGGGCGGCGCGCCCGCCATCCAGTCCGTGGTCGCCGGGCACACGCCCATCTCGTTCCAGGCGATCCCGCCCGCCACCCAGCTGGTGCTCGACGGCAAGCTCAGAGCGCTCGCCGTCACCGCCGCCAAGCGCTCGTCGGTGCTGCCCGACGTTCCGACGCTGGCCGAGCTCGGCATCGCCGGCCAGGAGGCCGAGACCATGCAGGGCATCCTGGTGCCGGCCGGCACGCCGAAGGAGATCGCGGCGCTGCTCGAACGCGAGATCACCGCAATCATCGCCACGCCGGACGTCAAGGCCAAGCTGCTCGCCACCGGCATCGAGCCGGAGGGCACCACGTCGGCGGCGTTCGCGGCTTACATCAAGGCGGAGATCGCCAAATGGAAGAAGGTGATCTTGGCTGCGCATATCCAGCAGATCTAAGGTCATGCTGTGATGCGGCGAGTCCCATGGTCATGGATTCCGGGCTCGCGGGCTGAAGCCCGCGCCGCGGAATGACAGTATGCGCATCGCCGACATCCGCGAGACCGCGATCCCGATCAAGTCGCAGCTCGCCAATTCGAGCTTCGACTTCTCCGAAATGACGACGTCGGTGGTGGCGGTGATCACCGACGTCAAGCGCGACGGGCGCCCCGTCGCCGGCTTCGCCTTCAACTCGACGGGCCGCTATGCCTGCGGGGCGCAGATGCGCGCGCGCTTCATCCCGCGCATCCTCAAGGCCGATCCGCAAACACTCGTCGATGCCATCGGCCGGAACCTCGATCCGGAGAAAATTCTCACCTGCATGATGCAGCGGGAAAAGGCGGGAGGACACAGCGAGCGCTCGATCGCGATCGGCACGATCGAGGTGGCGGTGTGGGATGCGGTGGCGAAGATCGCCGAGAAGCCGCTGCATCGCGTGCTGGCCGAGCGCTACAACGGCGGCAAGGTCGCCGACAAGGTGTTCTGCTACGTGGGCGGCGGCTGGTACGCGCCGGGGCAGACGTTCGCGGACGTCCAGGACGAGATGCGCCGCCATCTCGACGCCGGCTACACCATGGTGAAAGCGAAGGTCGGCGGATTGCCGCTCGCCGAAGACGTGCGACGCCTCACGGCGGTGCTCGAGGTGGTGGCGCCGCGCGGCCGCCTCGCGGTCGACGCCAATTGCAAATTCGCCCGCGACGAGGCGCTCGCCTATGCCAAGGCGCTCGCGCCGCTCCGGCTCGCATGGTTCGAGGAGCCGTGCGATCCGCACGACTACGCGCTGATGGCGGACATCGCCGGCGCCTATGACGCGCCGCTCGCGACCGGCGAGAACCTGTTCTCCACCCAGGACGTCGCGAATTTGGTGCGCTTCGCCGGCCTGCGTTCCGATCGCGACATCATCCAGATTGATCCGCCGCAGTCCTACGGCATCGTGCAGTTCGCCCGCACGGTGGCGATGCTCGAACGCCACGGCTGGAGCCGACGGTCGCTGTTCCCGCACGGCGGCAACCAGATGTCGCTCGCCATCGCGGCCGGCTTCGGTCTGGGCGGCGCGGAATCCTATCCGGGCGTGTTCGGCGCCTTCGGCGGCTTCGCCGACGACGCGGTGCTCGACAACGGCTATCTCACGCTCTCTGAGCGCCCCGGCATCGGCTTCGAGGGCCAGAACGCGCTGTATAAAATCATGCGCGAGCTCGTCGCGTAGCCGCGTAGCCCGCATGGAGCGAAGCGCAATGCGGGGAGCAGCCATTCCCGGATTTCGCTTCGCTTCATCCGGGCTACGAAGCCGTTCTTCCTCCCTGAGGAGCGCCCGGAGGGCGCGTCTCGAAGGATGAAGGCCCCGGTGGCTGCCCCATCCTTCGAGACGGCCGCTATGCGGCCTCCTCAGGATGAGGGCGGAATGCGCGCCGTGCAATCACCTCCCCGACAGCTGCTTGGTCGCCAGCCGCGCGCCGTCGCTCAGCGCCTTGAGCTTTGCCCAGACGATGGT
>JBJMSU010000040.1:0-13694 GCA_045801465.1 Xanthobacteraceae bacterium
GAAAACGATCGCTGCGATGCCGCGCAGCAGGACGAGCCACCAGGCCTTTGCCAGCGCGTGCAGCATCGGCCGCGGGGCGGAAGCGACATCGGAATGTGCGACAGTCATCATTGCGAACCTCCCTTGGTTCATCTACGAACAAGATGCGCCGGGGCGCTTCTCATCAAATGAGGTCGAGCTTCGCCGGTTCGGTCGCCAAGCTTGGTCGGCCGGCTTCGTGATCCTGAGGTTACGCCTTGGCGATGCGCCGCGCCTCCTGTTTGTGTCCCGCTTTGAGCATTATTCCGACGATACTCGATCAGGTGCTCCAGCCGGCGCGTCGCCAGGCTCAAGGCGGCGGCATCCGCGGCCTGAATGTTGGTTGACGAAGACTCGCGGGTCGGTTCGTCTCACGCCGCCGAGGCGCGGTCGCCGCGCCGCTCGCGGAACGCATCGACGATCAGCGGGTTGGCGCCGCGCTCGGTCAGCAAGCGGCGGAGCGCGTTACGATCGGTGGCGACTCCGGCCAGGCGATGGCCGGCGAGCCCGTCCGGGAGAGCGGCAAGCGTGCTGCCGGGCGCCAGCGTGGCGACCAGGTCCTGCAGTTCCTTGAGCACAAAGCGATAGCCGCCGACGCTGATCAACCCGGCCGGCGGTGCGTTGACGGTCAGCGCGCCGTGGGCGCGGTCGAGGCGGCAGGCGTAGCCGGTGTCGATCGAGCCGTCCTCGGCGATCTCGAGGCGCGGCACGCCGCCGCGTTCGACGCCGGGCGGAAACGCGTGCTGCGGCACCATAGCGCCGGTCAGCGCGATCGTCCCCGCAGCGTTGCGCGCCACATGCACCAGCACGAGCCCGTCTCCCAGGTTGCGCGGCGCCGCAGTCGAGCCGGCCATGATGGCGGCGGGCTTGCCTTCGCCCTTGCGGCGGTTCGCCACCACGCCGATTTCGCCGAAGGCGACGACATCGATCAATGGGCACTCCCGCTCCGGCCAGGGCGGGCTGCCGGCGAAGCGCTCGGGTGCGCGCCAGACCGCGACCACCGTGTGCGGTCCGCGCCGGCCGCCCACCAGCCCGGCTTCGGGAAGCCGGAAGATCAGCGGGCCGGGCAGCACCGCCACGTCGCAGCGCTCGCAGCATTGCGCGGCAAATGCGGCGCCGTCGAAAGCCTGGTGCAACGACAGTGTCCCGCCGCTGAAGAGCCACGGCACGACGATGCTGCTCAGTCCGGCGAACGAAGAGGTCGCCAGCGCGCCGAGAAAATGGGTATCGCGCCCCATCCGGCCTTCCAGCGCCACGGCAATGCCGCCGGCAACGAGCTCGGCATGGCTGCGTGCGATCGGCACCAGTCCTGCCGCCATGATGTCGAACGTGACGACCGCCACGTGGTCGGCCGGATTGCCGCCCCGCTGGTGGTGGATGTCGGCCGGCGCTGCTGCATCGAACACGTCGTCGAGCGCCACGAACCCGTCCAGCTGCTCCTCGCCGAACGCGCAGAGGAAGCGGATCGTGAACGTCTCCGCCGCGATATGCATGGCAAGCTCGCCATAATCGACCGGTCCGACACGGCGAGAGGTGATCAGCGCGCGCGCTCCGATCCGGCTGAGCGCCGGGACGGCATCGAGTTGCCGCCACAGCAGGGGGAGGGGCGCCGCGATCATGCCGGCTCTCAGCACACCCAGCAGAGTGAGCACGCTTTCAATCGTGTTCGGCAGCTGCAGCGCGATGATGGCGTCGGTCTTGAGGCCGAGCTCGGTCAGGCGGGCGGCGATGGTCGACACGACCCGGTCGGCCTCGGCATAGGTCAGCCGTCGTGGTGCGCCGTCGGTGAAGCATGCGCGGTTGGGCGGATCGATGATGGCAAGGGCATCGCCGCGGCGCTCGACGGCGCGACGGAACAGGTCGTCGAGGGTGGTGCGGCGGAATGGGCTGTCGGGTGCCGTATGGTCACGAAAAGGCTTGCCGAGAATCATCGCGGCCTCATTGGATGTGCGGCGCTCGCCACCAGGTTTCCGGCAGGTAGCCGAACAGCGAGGTCGCTGCCGGATGCTCGATACGTGCCCAGCGTGCCACCCACTGCTCCGGAAGGTGGAACAAGGGAACGACATAGAAGCCGGACATGAGCACGCGGTCGAGCGCCCGCACCGCGGCGACGAAATCCGCACGCGACCGCGCCGCCAGCATGGCGGCAATCACGGCATCGATCGCCGGGCTTTTGACGCCCATGTAGTTCCGCGTGCCCGGCGCATCGGCGGCCGCCGAGCCCCAATAGAAGCTCTGCTCGTTGCCGGGCGAGAGCGACTGATCCCAGCGGTTCTGGATCATGTCGAAATCATAGGTCTGGCGCCGCCGGTCGTACTGAACGGCGTCGACCACGCGCACGCGCGCATCGATGCCGGCGCGCTTGAGGTCGCGCTGATAGGCGATTGCCAGGCGCTCCTGGTCCTTGGTGGTGACCAGGATCTCGAAGCCAAACGGCGCGCCGGTGCTGCGCGCGCGCAGCACCGCCTCGTCGAGCTCGTACCCGGCATCGCCGAGGAGCGCGAGCGCGCGCTTGAGCGCGTCGCGATCACGTCCCGACCCGTCGCTGACCGGCGGATTCCATGTGCCATCGAGCACGTCGGGCCGCACCGCGTCCGCGAAGGGCGCCAACAGCCGCCGTTCGTGCGCGTCCGCCGGTCTGCCACGCGCCGAGAGCTCGGAATCCTCAAAATAGCTGGCAGTCCGGCGATAGCGGTCGAAGAAGAAGTTGTGGTTGATCCATTCGGCATCAAGCAGGAGCATGATCGCCTCGCGCACCCGGATGTCGGCGAAGATCGGTTTGCGCGTGTTGAACACGAACGCCGAAAGCACCTTCGGCATGCCGTCCGAAAACGTGTCCTTGACGATACGTCCGTCGCGCACCGCGGGAATGTCGTAGGCGGTTTCCCACCGGCTCGGATCGCGTTCCACGTTGACGTCGAACAGGCCCTTCTTGAACGCCTCGAAATGCGAATTGGCATCGCGGTAGTAGTCGATGCGGATCTCATCGAAGTTCCACAAGCCCCGGTTCACACCGAGGTCGCGGCCCCAATACTTGGGATTGCGCGCAAGGCGTACGCTGCGGCCGGGCCGCACCTCGGCCACGACGTAGGGCCCCGATCCCACCGGCGGCGCAAACGAGGTGTCCTCGAACGTCGCCGGATCGATCGCGTGCTTCGGCAGCACCGGCATCAGGCCGAGAATGAGCGGCAGCTCGCGGTCCTGGGCGCCGGACAAATCGAACCGCACCGTGCCGGGTCTGACGACCTCGGCTTTGGTCACCTTGGCGTAATAGGCACGGTAGTTGGGGCGCCCTTTGTCGCGCAGAAGCTCCCAGGAGAAGATCACGTCCTCGGGCGTGACCGGATGCTCATCGGAAAATCGCGCCGCCGGATTCAGCACGAACGTGACGTAGCTGCGCTCGTCGTCGGTCTCCACCGATTTGGCCAGCAACCCGTAAAGCGTGAACGGCTCGTCGTAACCGCGCGCCATCAAGCTCTCGATGACGTAGCCGCGCACCCGATGCTCCGCCAAGCCCTTGATGATGAAGGGATTGAGGCTGTCGAACGTGCCGATCACGCCTTCAACCAGCCGGCCGCCTTTGGGGGCCCCAGGATTGACGTAGCGGGCGGCGGAAAACCCCTCGGCCAGCGCCGGTTCGCCGTGCATCGCGATGGCGTGGCGCGCTTCAGCGCCGCCCGCGGTACCGGCTGCCATGAGGGCACAAGCCAGGGCGCAGAGCCACGGCAGGAAGGTTGAGCCGGCGTGACGGTGGGTTCTGGCGAAGGCGATCACCGGTCCTCTGCGATTCGTCCGATCACGGGCAATGTAGCACATCGATCGGCCGCGCCTCGCGCGCGGGACGGCCGAAGGATGGGTGCGTTGCTGGCGCCGTTGTCGACAAAGGCCCGGCGGCGGCGGGTGTCGTTAAGCCTGGCATCATCATTGCGGCCCAAGCCTTTATCGGCCGCGCAAGATCGGCTATGAGGCGCCAAGTCCAGGTCACGCTAATGCCGTATTTCGCGAAGAGACAGCTTGCGACTGACCTGCTGTTTTGCGCAGGAGAGGCGTCGCGCGCGCGGCGGTTGAAGAGGAACTCAAGTATGACATGTCAGGTCCTGTCGGCGCCGGTGCGCCCGGTGCGCCGTGCGTTCATTCGCATTGCGGCAACCTCGATCCTCGCCTTCACCACATCAGCCGCTTTCGCGCAGCAGCCTCCGGCTCCAGCGCCGGCCCCAGCTCCCGCCGCCCCCAAGGCGGCCCCCAAGGCGGCGCCCAAAGCAGCGCCCAAGCAGCAACCGGCCCCGCAGGCGCAACCCGCGCAGCCGGCGCCCCAGCAGCAGCAGCAGCAGCAGCAACAGCAGGGCCAGGCGTCCCGCGAGCAGATGCCGGTCGTCTATTCGCCGTGGACCAAGTTCTGCGGCAAGGACCAGAACCAGGCCAGCGCCAAGGAAGTTTGCCTGACCGTGAAGGAGGCGCGCCTGGAGACCGGGCAGTTCCTTGCCGGCGCGGCGCTGATCGAAGTGGAAGGTGAGCAAAAGAAGACGTTCCGCGTGACGTTGCCGCTCGGCATGCAATTGCCGCAGGGCGCGCGCGCTATTGTCGACCAGGACCCGCCGCTTCCCGGAAACTACATCGTCTGCCTGCCCAACGGATGCATGGCGGATTTCGACGTCAACGCGGACTTCGTCGGCAAGCTGAAGAAAGGGCAGAACATCGCGCTGCAGGGCATCAACCTGCCCGGCCAGTTGCAGAGCTATCCCCTCCCGCTCACCGACTTCGCCAAAGCCAACGAGGGTCCCCCCACCGATCCCAAGGTGTTCGAGGAGCAGCAGCGGAAGCTGCAGGAAGAATTGCAGCGCCGGGCCGAGGAAGCGCGCAAGAAGCTCGAGCGCCAGAACGCACCCCCGGGAGCCGGCGCTGCGGCCCCCAGCCGCTGATTGGCGCATTTCCGCCTGTCATGGCCGGGCTTGGCCCGGCCACTGCGCTTAGTTTTCGCACCGCCTCGCCGGCCTAAGCGGGATTGCCGGGGCCCAAGGCGCGGCACTGACGAGGTCGGGCGCATCAGGCAACCGGAGGACGCGTCAAACCCCGATCGCGCGCTTGACACGCTCCGGCGTCAAGGGGAGGTCGCGCAGGCGCGCGCCGATGGCGTCGGCGACGCCATTGGCGATGGCCGCCGCGGCGGGACCCTGCGCGGCCTCGCCGGTCCCCAGGAACGGCTGTCCCGGACGGTCGATCACATGGACATCGATGCTGTCGGGAACGCCGGTAAAACGCATGATCGGATAGCTGCTCCAATCCCGGCTGGTCACGCGCGTGGTGTCGAAGCTGACGGCCTCGTAGAGCGTCCAGCTCGCCGACTGAATGATACCTCCCTCGATCTGGTTGCGGATTCCATCCGGATTGACCGCTTCACCTGAATCGGTCGCTGCCACCGCACGCTTGACGCGCACCCGTCCGCTCTCCCGGTCGACCTCGACCTCCACGGCGATCGCCGCATAGGCGCCGAGATTCTTGTAACGCGCAAAGGCAAAACCGCGGCCGCGGCCCTGCGGCAGCCGCTCACCCTTGCGCCACCCGAAGCGTTCCGCCGCCGTCTCGATCACCGCGCGGGCGCGCTCGTCGTCGAGATGGCGCAGGCGGAATTCCACTGGATCGGCCGCCGCCGCCGTCGCCAGTTCGTCCATGAAGCTCTCGAGCGAGAAGATGTTCATGTAAGCGCCGAGGCCGCGCAACGCGGACACGCGCAGCGGCATCGACGGGATGAAATGATGCACGACCCGGGCGTTGGGGAGTTTGTAGAGCGGAATGGCATTGCGGTCGCCGCCGCCTTCGGGCTGCGGCAATGGCCGTGGAGGAGGGTGGGTGAACGGCGCCGCCAGATGCAGGGCGGGGAGCAGGTTGCCGGCCGCGCCCGGCCGCGTGGAGTGGGTGTTGCTCCACACGTGATATTCCCAGTCCGCGATTCTGCCGTCGGCGTCGAGGGCCGCGCGCGCCTTGGTGATCATCGCCGGGCCGTACGGCTCCCAGGCGTGCTCGTCTTCGCGCATCCATTGCACGCGCACCGGCCGGCCCGGAAAGGCGCGGGCGGTGAGGGCGGCGTCGGCCGCCACGTCGTCAGCGCCGTTGTGGCCATAGCAGCCGGAGCCTTCCATATGGATGCACCGCACCTGCTCCGGCGCAATCTTCAGCATCTCGGCGACCGCCTTGCGCAGCGGATAGACGCCTTGCGAATGGGTCCAGATCGTGAGGGCATCGTTGTCGAACAGGCCGACCGCGCAGGAAGGCCCGATCGAGCCGTGGATCTGATAGGGACGGTGGTAGCTCGCCTCCATGATGTTTGCTGCGGATGAAGGTTGTCCGGCGTTGAGGATGGTCGTGTCCTGCGTCGGCACCCCCTCCAGATAGGAGAAGATGTCGCTCTCGTCGGGCATCGCCGCATTGTCTTCGTTCCAGCTTGCCGCCTCGCCAAGCGCGTGCATCGCCTGGACGGCTTCGTATTCGCGCCCGGCGATCACGGCGAGGAAGCTTCCGTCCCGCACGATCTTCAACACGCCCGGCGCGCGCTCCACGCGGCTCGGATCCAATTCGCGCAGGCGGGCGCTGTAGCTCGGCGGACGTACCACGCGCGCATGCACCATGCCGGGCAGGCGAAGATCCTGGACATAGGACACCCCGCCGGTGACCTTCGCCGGGATGTCCACCCGCGGCACGGCGCGGCCCATGATCGTGTGGGCGCTCGGCTCCTTCAGCCGGGATTGGGGCTGCGCCCGCACGTGCAGGACGTCGCCGGCGACCAATTCGCCAAAGCTCACCTTACGCCCATCTTCGGCAACGACTGCGCGCGCCTCGGCCTTCAGTCGTTCCGCCGGCAGGCTGAGCCGCGTCGCCGCGAGGCCGATCAGGATTTCGCGCGCCTGCGCGGCGGCATGAAGAATGGCCGTGCCGCTGTCCTGCATCGAGTGGCTGCCGGCCGTGTAGCCTTCGTTCGGCGTCTGGCTGGTATCGGCGGTAATGAGCGTGATGGCGGCTGGATCCACGCCGAGCTGCTCGGCGGCAATCTGCAGGAGCGCGGTCTTGATGCCCTGGCCGAGCTCGGCCTTGCCGGTGAACACCGTCATGCTCCCGTCCGCAGCAATGCGGATCCAGGAGTCGAGCATCGGGCTGTCCTTGAGGCTGCCCGGCAACGGTGCCTGCCGCGGCTCCTCGCCTTTGTTCTGCGCCTCCTGTGCCAGTGCGCGGGAAAGCGAAAAGCTGACGATGAGGGCGCCGCCGCCGGCGAGCAGCGCGCGGCGCGACGGGTCGGCCTGACGCAGCATCGCCGTCATGGCGCATGCTCCTTGCTGGTCCCGGTCATCGCGGCGGACTTCGTCTCCTGCGCGGCGCGCCGCACCGCGCGCAAGATGCGCATGTGCGTGCCGCAGCGGCACAGGTGCGGCTCGAGCGCGCCACGAATCTGCTCGTCGCTCGGTGCGGAGGTCTTCTGCAGCAGCGCGTGCGCCCGCATGATCATTCCGGCGATGCAATAGCCGCACTGGGCCGCCTGCTCGGCGATGAAGGCGCGCTGCAGCGCACTCGGGCGATCGGCCGTGCCGAGCCCTTCCAGGGTCGTAATCTCGCGCCCCTCGAGTGCCGCGATCGGGGCGAGACAGGAATAGACCGCCTGGCCGTCGACGATGACGGTGCAGGCGCCGCACTGGCCGAGGCCGCAGCCGAACTTGGCGCCGTTGAGCTTAAGGTCGTCGCGCAGGACATAGAGCAGCGGCGTCGAGGGATCGGCATCGCTCTGATGCGTGCGACCGTTGACGGTGAGCGTGACCATTTACGACTGGTCCTTTCCTTCGCGAATCCGGCGCACGCGCGCTTCCAGATCGCTCCACGCCGGCAGCGTGGTGAACCGGGCGCGCGCATATTTGAGGAGTTCGACGACCTGGGCATCGGTCAGCACATCGGCAAAGCCCGGCATCGACGGGCCGCGTCGGCCCGCGCCCGGATCGCTGCCGTCGAGGACGATGCGGATGGCATTGCGCGGATCCGGTAAGTTCACCGCCGTGCTGAGCGCGAGGTTGATGGTACCGGCCGCGCCGCGCGTGCGGGTTTCGCTGTGGCACGGCGCGCAGGCGCCGGCGAACACCGCCGAGCGCCCCTCACCACCGGCGCTGCCAAGCCCCACGGTCTCGCGGCTGGAACGGTTCAATTTGGCGATCAGCTCGTCCGCCTTGTGCTGCCGTTCCGGCGTCGGCGGCCCGATCGTCGATGCCACGTACAGCGCAATGGCGCGCACGTCCTCTTCCGGGACCTGCTCCAGATTGCGCACGACCGGCATCATCGGCCCGGCGGCGGCGGCGTGCAGCGGCTCGAAGCCGCTGCGCAGATAGACAAAGAGGCTGTCGGCGCTCCACGGCACCGGGGCAGGGGACTGCGCATTCAGTGCCGGCGCATGCCAGCCCTCGGAGCTGCCGCCGGCGAACGCACGATGCTTCTCCTCCGCACCGAGGCTGTTGCGCGGAGTGTGACAGGCGCCGCAATGGCCCACCGCTTCGGCCAGATAGGCGCCGCGGTTCCAGGCTTCGTCGCGCGCCGGATCAGGGTTGAAGCGGCCCTGGCGGAAGAACAGGAGCTTCCAGCCGGCCACGGTGAGGCGAATGTTGAGTGGAAACGGCAGCTCATTGGCCGGCGTTTCGGCGCGCACGCCCTCGCGTGTCATCAGGAAGGCATAGAGCGCCTTCACGTCGTCGTCGGTGAGCTTGGTGAAGTGGTCGTACGGAAAGGCCGGATAGAGATGCCGGCCCTGCTGGTCGACGCCTTCGCGCATGGCGCGTGCGAACGCAGCCTCCGACCAGCGGCCGATGCCGGTCTCGGGATCCGGCGTGATGTTGGTCGCGTAGATGGTACCGAACGGCGTCGGCAGCGCCCGGCCGCCGGCAAACGCCTTGTTCCGCCCGGCGTGGCAAACATTGCAATTGCCGATTCGCGCCAGCTCCGCGCCGCGCTCCTTGAGCTCGGGGCCGAATGAGGACGCATCGGGCGGGGTGGTGAGCGCTATGGCCGGCTCCCAGGCCCACATGACGAACCCGGTTCCCGCAAGCAGGAGGACGACCACAAGTGCAAGAAGAAGGCGTGTCCACATCGCCGCCGTGCCGGGATACGCGCGAGATCAAGGCAAGACGCAGCGTTCGCTCCGCCGCGGACTTAAAGTCCCTGCATTGCGTGAACGCCGGAAGGGCGGCGGTGGTTTCGTCGGATTATCAGTTCAACTGCGTTGACCGTGGGCGGTAGGCCTCACCGTCGAAGTCGAAGACATCGCTCACCTGCGGATGGCGGATCGGCTCGCCCGAGGTGTCGAGCAGCAGATTCTGCTCGGAGACGTAGGCGATATAGGCGCTCTCCGCGTTCTCGGCGAACAGGTGATAGAACGGCTGATCCTTGTGCGGCCGCACCTCGGCGGGAATCGACTGGTACCATTCCTCGGTGTTGTTGAAGACCGGATCGATGTCGAAGACGACACCGCGGAACGGAAACACGCGGTGGCGCACGACTTCGCCGAGCTTGAATTTGGCGATTCGCATCTTGTCCATGTGAGAGAAATTATACCGGAATTGTGGCGCGCGCACGCCGCAGAGGTGAATGTCCGTTCACCGCCACATATCGCACAGGCCGCCGCTATTCCATCTTCACGCCGGTCTCCTTCACGATGCGGCCCCAGCGCTCGACGTCGCGCCTGACGAATTCGCCGAACTCCGCCGGCGTGCCGCCTTCCGGCTCGAGACCGACGTCGCGCATGCGCGTCTGCACGTCGGCGAGGTTGCGCGCCTTGGCGACGGCGCCGTTGAGCTTGTCGATGATCGGCTTCGGCGTCCCGGTCGGCACGTGCAGGCCGTTCCACGAGCCGAATTCCAGGTCCGGCAAGCCGGCCTCGGCGACGGTCGGAACGTCGGAGAGGGCGGCAATGCGCTGACTGCCGGTCACGGCGAGCGCCCGCAGCTCACCGCTCTTGACGTGCGCGGCCGCGGTCGGCACCGAGAAGGTCACGTGCACGCGGCCGCCCAACAGATCGACCAAGGCAGCCGGCGCGCCCTTATAGGGCACGTGCACGATATCGATATTGGCCGCCTGGCGCAGGCGCTCGCAGCCGAGATGCGCCGTGGTGCCGACGCCGGAGGAGGCGCAGTTGATCTCGCCGGGCCTCTTGCGCGCGAGTGCGATCAGGTCGGCGAGCGAGGAAACGCCGAGCGAAGGGCTGGCGAGCAGCACGAAAGACAGCGAGCCGATTTCGGCGACCGGCTCGAAGTCGCGCAGGAAGCTGAACGGCAGGTCTCGGCGCGTTACCTCCATGATCGAATAGACGCCGGTGGAGAGCAGCATGGTGTGGCCGTCGGGCGCCGCCTTCGCCACTGTGCGCGCGGCCACGACACCGCCCGCGGTCGCCTGGATATCGACCAGCACCTGCTGACCGAATGCCTCCGTCAGCTTCTGGCCGAACAGCCGGGCCATGGCGTCGGGACCCGGCCCGACGACGATGAACACCGGGCGCGTCGGATAGTCCTGTGCGCGTGCAGCGTCCGCGCCCAGCATGCACGCGATCGCCAGCGGCAACAGAATGATGCGGAGCCAGCGGGACATGATGTCCTCCCTCATCCTGCCGCATCGTGCGAGGAAATCGCCACGATGCAAGGCTTGTCGGAGCGGTTGCTCCAGGCATGGTTGGTGCCGCGCTGCACCACGGTGTCGCCGGCCTTCAGCTGCACCTCTTGCGTGTCGAGGATGAGCGTGATCTCGCCCTCCAGCACCAGGCAGAGGTCGAGCGTGCGGGTCTTCTGCATGTACGGGTGCGGCGCCTGGCCTGAGTAGGTGGACGCCCCCGGAGAGCCCGTGGCGGCGAAATAGGCCCGGATCTCGCGCCCGCCGACCTTGCCGGAAAAGCTCGCATCGGGCGGAAAGGTGACGATCCGGCACACCGACCCGCCCGGCGGCGGCTCGAGCCTGTGGGGCGTGCTCAAGGATTCGCGCACGTTCTTGAGCGGGATTGGCGTGCGGTCCGTGACCCAGAGGCGATGCGACGCAAAGCCTGGCCGTGCCGGATCAGTGCGCACATCCGGCGTGGGGCCGTCGGAGATCACCTTGGAACGGTCGTTCTCGTCGACCACGACGACGCGGCGCACCGGTTTCGCTAGGCTGGACATCGGGTCAATCCTCGAAGCGTCCGGCCATCATGACGAACGCCATCTGGCTCGGCGCATCGGGATTGCTCCACGCATGCCAGCTGCCGATCTGCACCACGACATCGCCGACGTTGAGCTTGCGCTCACCGTCATCGGTGATCAAGACGCGCTCGCCCGACAAGAGAATGCCGTAATCGAGCGTCTCGGATTTGTGGATGCGCGTGGTGAAAAGGTTCTGCCCGCCGCGCTCCCAGGTTCCGCCCTCCGTTTTCCGCGGCGGATGCTCAGGTCTGATGTTGGCGTCTCGCGCCGGGTCGTAGTCCGCAGGCCTCGCTGCCGACTGTACGATGCGCAGGTGCCCGCCGGTGGGCGGCGGCTCGAAGTGGAACGGCAGATTGCCGTCGTCCCGTTCGCCGCTGATCACGGCCGGACAGGTGTCGAAGACCCAGATATCCGTCATGCTGGTGCCCTGCTGGAACGGACTCGCCTTCACGTTCGGCGCGGCGCTGTCGAACAGCACGCGCGAGCGCCCCTGCGCATCGTTGCCGGTCACCACGCGCCGGATCGGCTTGATGTCGCTCATCAGCTCTTGCTCCGTTGGAATGAATGAAAGTCCGGCGCGCCGCTCGGCGTCCACGGCTTGTCGGCGATCGCGTACATGTCGGTGACGACGTCCACCACCACCGGCCGGTTCATGCCAATCGCGCGCTTGAGCGCATCTTGCAACTCGCCCGGTTTTTCCACCCGGATGCCGACGCACCCGAAGGCCTCCGCCACCTTGGTGAAATCGATATCGGGAAATCGCCACATCTCCTCGGCGCGGCCGCGCTGCTTGCCGCCATAAGCTACATCGTTCAGCCTGATCTCCTGGTTGAGCGAGGAGTTGTTGTTGACGACGATCACCGCGTTGATGTTGTGGCGCGCCGCCGTCTCGAGCTCGGCGATGTGGTAGTAGAAGCCGCCGTCGCCGGTGAAGCACACGACCGGACGCTCCGGCAGCGCGCATTTCACGCCGAGCGCGGCCGGGAAGCCCCAGCCGAGCGAGCCTGCCGTGCGGAAGTAGCCTTGTCCGGGATGCCGGAGCGCGATCATGGCGGCGGTCCAGATTCCGGCGTGGCCGGTGTCGGCGACCACCAGGCCGTCCTCGGGAAGGACCTCGGAGATGTCGCGGCAGATGCGCTCGGGCCGGATCGGGACGGCGTCCCCGCTGCGTTTCGGCTCGTTAAGATCGCGCCATTCCGCCACGAGCTGGCGGACCCGCTGCGGCCAGCCGCTCGGCGCCGGCTGTTGCGATGCCGCTTCGATCATGCGCCGCAGCGTCACCTTGGCGTCGCCCAGGAGCGAGACCGCGTTGGGATAGTTGCGACCCAGTTCCAACGGATCGATATCGAGCTGGATCACCTTGGTGCCGGGCGGCGGGAACATCCAGTTGTTGGTGACCTGGCCGCCGGTGTGGCTGCCGATGAAGAAGACGAGGTCGGCTTCCGCCAACGCGCGATTGGCGCAATCGCGCGAGTAGGACCCGGCGACACCGACCGCCAGCGGATGATCGTCGGGGATCGCCGCCTTGGCATTGATCGAGGTCGCGACCGGAACCGCAAGCTTCTCGGCGAGCTTCACCACCTCGCGTTCGGCGCCGGACCGGATCACGCCGCCGCCGGCGACGATCATGGGCCGGCTTGCCTTGGTGATGAGCGCCAGCGCCTCGCGCAGGCGCGCCACCTCCGGCTCGGGCCGGAAGGCGGGCGCTCGCCGGTACATCGGCTCGACCAGCGGATCGAGGTCCGCCTCTTCCTCGGTGATCTGGCCGAGATGGCTTTGCACCCGCAGGTGTACCGGACCGGGCGCGCCGGAAGTGGCGACGCGAAAGGCCTGGCGGATAAGATCGGGCATGCGGGTCACGTGGTCGATCTGGGCATTGAACTTCGTCACCGCGTCGAACTGCGAAACGTCGTCGACCTCCTGGTAGGCATGGCGGTAGCGCGATTGCGGGGTCGGGCCACCGGTGATGGCGATGATGGGCGCCGACGCCATGAACGCATCGCGCAGGCCCGCGGCGAGATTGGATGCGCCGATCATCTGCGCCATGCACACGCCCGGCTTGCCGCTCGCGCGCGCGTAGCCGTCCGCCATGTAGGCGGCGGCCTTCTCGCCGTGCACCATGATGCGGCGGATGGGCCGGTCCTCCATCTCGGCAAACGCCTTGAGCATGAAAGCGGGAACGAAAAAGATGTGCGAGACTTCGTAGCCTTGCATCATTTCGGCAAACAGACGCGCACCGGTCATCCTGGGCACAGTGATCCAAGTCCTTCTTTGGTGAACCCGCGGGCAAATACCATAGACTGACCCGCGTCCGCGGCCACTATCCTACGGTTGGGAGAGTGGTCGCTGACTCGCGCGATTTGTTCGTCAACCAACCAACGCCGCGACAGGGACGTTTCGGAATCGCTCGCGGCAGGCTAAATGACGAGCTGCCAGCGAGGAACGCCGCCATGGCAATTGCGCCACGCAACTCGCAATCGCGGAGAAGCC
>JBJMSU010000049.1:0-18002 GCA_045801465.1 Xanthobacteraceae bacterium
TTCTTGTCGTCGTCGACCTCGGTAAACTCCGCATCGACGACGTCCTCTTTCTTGCCGGGCTCGCCCGACGTAGCAGTACCCGGCCCACCAGAACCCGGCTCGCCTGAGCCCGGCTGGCCTTCCTGCTGCTTGTACATCGCCTCGCCAAGCTTCATCGAAGCCTGCGCCAGCGCATTGGTCTTGGCCTGGATCGCGTCGGCGTCGTCGCCCTTGAGCGCTTCCTTGAGATCGGCCATGGCGTTCTCAATCGCGCGCCGCTCGCTGTCGCCGACCTTGGAACCATGCTCGGCAAGTGCCTTGTCTGTGGCATGGATCATGGCCTCGGCGTGGTTCTTCGCCTCGACCTGCGCCTTGCGCCGCTTGTCTTCGTCGGCGTGCGCTTCGGCGTCCTTCACCATGCGTTCGATATCGGCTTCGGAGAGACCGCCCGACGCCTGGATGCGAATCTGCTGCTCCTTGCTGGTCGCCTTATCCTTGGCGGACACGTTGACGATGCCGTTGGCGTCGATGTCGAAGGTGACCTCGACCTGCGGCACGCCACGCGGCGCCGGCGGAATGCCGACGAGATCGAACTGGCCGAGCAGCTTGTTGTCGCTCGCCATCTCGCGCTCGCCTTGGAACACGCGGATCGTGACGGCAGTCTGATTGTCCTCGGCGGTGGAGAACACCTGGCTCTTCTTTGTCGGGATCGTGGTGTTGCGATCGATGATACGCGTGAACACCCCACCGAGCGTCTCGATGCCAAGTGACAGCGGCGTCACATCGAGCAGGAGCACGTCCTTGACGTCGCCCTGCAGCACGCCGGCCTGAATCGCGGCGCCCACCGCCACCACCTCGTCCGGATTGACGCCCTTGTGCGGCTCCTTGCCGAAGAACTGCTTCACCACCTCCTGGACCTTCGGCATGCGGGTCATGCCGCCGACCAGAACGACCTCGCTGATCTCGCCGGCGGAGATGCCGGCGTCCTTGATGGCCTTGCGGCACGGCTCGATGGTCTGCTGGACGAGGTCATCGACCAGCGCTTCGAACTTGGCCCGCGTGAGCTTCAGGGTGAGGTGCTTGGGACCCGAGGCGTCGGCCGTGATGAACGGCAGATTGATCTCGGTTTGCGTGGTCGACGAGAGCTCGATCTTCGCCTTCTCGGCGGACTCCTTCAGGCGCTGCAGCGCGAGCTTGTCGCGACGCAGATCGATGCCCTGCTCCTTCTGGAACTCGTCGGCGAGATAATTGACGAGGCGCATGTCGAAGTCCTCGCCACCCAGGAAGGTGTCGCCGTTGGTGGACTTCACCTCGAAGACGCCGTCGCCGATCTCGAGGATGGAAATATCGAAGGTGCCGCCGCCGAGATCGTACACCGCGATGGTGCCGGACTTTTTCTTGTCGAGGCCATAGGCCAATGCGGCCGCGGTCGGCTCGTTGATGATGCGCAGAACTTCGAGGCCGGCGATCTTACCGGCGTCCTTGGTGGCCTGGCGTTGGGCGTCGTTGAAGTAGGCCGGAACGGTGATGACCGCCTTCTCGACCTTCTGGCCGAGATGCGCCTCGGCCGTCTCCTTCATCTTCTGCAGGACGAAGGCGGAAATCTGCGAGGGCGAATAGGTCTTGCCGTCCACCTCGACCCAGGCGTCGCCATTGCCGGCGCGCACGATCTTGTAGGGGACGAGTTTCTTGTCCTTCTCGACCATCGGATCGTCATAGCGCCGGCCGATCAGGCGCTTGACTGCGAAAATGGTGCGTTCGGGGTTGGTGACGGCCTGGCGCTTGGCCGGCTGGCCCACGAGGCGCTCGCCGTCGTCCGTGAAGGCAACGATCGAGGGAGTGGTGCGCATGCCCTCGGCGTTCTCGATGACCCTCGGGGTCGAGCCTTCCATAACGGCGACGCAGGAGTTGGTGGTGCCGAGGTCGATGCCGATGACCTTCGCCATGGTTCTATATCCTCTCTTTGCGGCAGGTCGGGTAGGCCTGAACAGCGCCCGCGGGAAGGTCGATCGTGCGGGCCTGACACCCGCGGACCACCCCCTCGTCCGACCCCCATTTGATACACTTTCGCCGCGTATCGCGGCGGCCATCGCTCATATAGGAGGGCCGTATCGGCCTGCAAGACAGCAGGCCATGAAAGCTCAGGGGTTTTCGCCGCGGGGCGAGGCGTTGGCAGCGTGGCGCGATCCCCGGAGCCAGCGGATATCCCGCAGACCCGCGCAGACGGCCAGGAGCGCCGGCCAATCCGGATCAAGGGAGGACAGAGCCGCGGGTCGCGCCATTGCCGGAAATCGATCGGGTGATGAGGGTCCCCGCGGCCGCCGCCCCCGACATCCGCGGCGCGAAGCCATGAGGTCGCTGCGCGGACGGGCCGCGCTCGCGGCAAGAGCGGGGCAAAAGATTTCGGCGCTCGACGCGCGCAGCGACTGTAAGGGCAGCTGCCGGCCGGGTGAAGCTGCGAAGCATGTTGAGGATCAGTTAACGTTGTCGGGGTTTTTCCGAACCCCATGGCGGTGCCGGATAGGGCTGCCATTAAGGAAATGATGCAACGCTGGCGCCGAACGACGGACCTTGTCCGCAAGGTGGGGACCGCGGCAGCGGAGCATCATGAAAGAGCTGGACATCGCGGCAAGCGTGCCGGCAACGGCCGGACGCTGGGACGAGTTGCGCCGTCACGTGCGGAAGCTGCCGCGGCCGATCCGATTCCTCGGCGTGGGCAGCGTCGGTCTCCTCGCGGATCTGACCATCTTCACGATCGCGATCGGCACCGGCCTGCATCCGCTCTTGGGGCGCCTCGCCTCGATGGCCGTGGCGACGGTCGTCACGTGGCGACTCAACCGTGTCCTGACGTTCGAGCCAAGCGGCCGGCATCAGAGCAAGGAAGCGGCGCGCTATGCCTGCGTGACGGCAATTGCGGCAGGAACCAATTACGCCGTGTTCGCGACCCTCGTGGTCGCGGCGTTGAAATCCTGGCCGCAAGCCGCAGTGCTCGCAGGCGCCGCTGCCGGCGCGCTGCTTTCCTACAACGGTCACCGAATATTCTCGTTCGCGCGCTGCCGGATGGCGCTCGCGCGCGAAGCAGTGAAGCACAATCCAAAGGTCGCGCCACGATGAGTGTCGATGCGGAAGTGCTGGTGATCGGCGCCGGACCGGCAGGTCTCACCGCCGCCTATTGCCTGACCAAGGAAACCCGCTCGGTTCTGGTCATCGAGAAGGATCCGGTTCACGTCGGCGGCATCAGCCGCACCGTGCGCTACAAAGACTATCTGTTCGACGTCGGCGGCCATCGCTTCTTTTCGAAGTCCCAGGAGGTGGTCGACCTCTGGCACGAAATCCTGCCTGACGATTTCATCACGCGGCCGCGCCTCTCGCGCATCTACTACGACGGAAAATTCTACTCCTATCCGCTCAAGGCATTCGAAGCGCTCAACAACCTTGGGCTCGTCGAGAGCGCCGCCTGCATGCTCTCCTACGCCTGCGCCAAGGCGTTGCCGATTCCAGAGCCGCGCAGCTTCCATCAGTGGGTGCGCAACCAGTTCGGCGAGCGCTTGTTCAGCATCTTTTTCAAGACCTACACCGAAAAGGTGTGGGGCATGTCGTGCGACGAGATCTCCGCCGACTGGGCGGCCCAGCGCATCAAGGGACTCGATCTTGGCGTCGCCGTCATCAACGCATTGAAGCGCTCGCTGAAGCCGCACCGCCCGGCCCCCGCCGCCGGCGGGCCGATGGTGAAGACGTTGATCGAGAGCTTCCAATATCCGCGCAAGGGCCCCGGCATGATGTGGGAAGCGGCGGCGCGCAAGATCACGGCGCGCGGCGGCACCGTGCTGATGGGCCGCGACATGCAGCGGCTCGCCTACGATCCGGGCCGCAAGCTGTGGCGCGTCGACGTGTCGACCGGCGACGGACAGGCTGAAAGCTACACGGCGCGCCACGTCATCAGCTCGGCGCCGGTGCGCGAGCTCATCGAAAAGATCGTACCGCGGCCGATCTCGCTGTTTCATGCACGCGCGCTGCGCTACCGCGATTTCCTCACCGTCGCCCTGATGGTGAACAAGGCCGACCTTTTTCCCGACAACTGGATTTACATCCACGATCCCAGCGTAAAGGTCGGTCGCGTGCAGAACTTCGGCTCATGGTCGCCCGAGATGGTGCCGGTGGGAATGAGCTGCCTCGGGCTCGAATATTTCTGCTTCGAGGGCGACGGCCTGTGGGCCAGTTCCGATGCCGACCTGATCGCGCTGGCGAAAGCCGAGTGCGCCAAGATCGGCCTCGTCATGCCCGAGGACGTGGTCGACGCCTGCGTGGTGCGCCAGCCCAAGGCCTATCCGGTCTACGATGACGATTACCGCGAGAACCTGCGCCTGATCCGCCTCGATCTGGAGCAAGGATTTCCGAACCTGCATCTGGTCGGGCGCAACGGGATGCACAAGTACAACAACCAGGACCACGCGATGATGACCGCGATGCTCACGGCGCGGAACATCCTGGCCGGCACGCGCCTCTACGATGTCTGGGACGTCAATGAGGACGCTGAATACCACGAGGCTGGCACGTCGGGCGTAAACGCCGCGCTCACGAGCGAGCGGCTCGTGCCGCGCAAGGCTTCGGCGGCCGCGTAGCTCCACAGCCGCTGAAGGTCGAACCTGTTTCCTCATTATGGCCGGGCTTGTCCCGGCCATGACGCTCAGGCGACGCCCGACGCGGCGCCCGCGCCGGTCGATTTGTCGATTTGCTTCGTCCCGACGACCATGGATTGATCGTCCGTGAGCAGCTCGACGTGCAGGTCGCGAAATCCGGCCTCGCGCATCCAACCAATGCAATCGGCGCCAGTGAAGTCGAAGCCGCCGGCCGTCATGATCAGCATGTTGAGGCTCGCCAGCAAGGCAGTGGCATTGGCCCGCCGCTCATCATCGATCAGCCGCTCGTAGACAATGAGCGCGCCGCCGTCCGGCAGCGCGTCATAGGCTTTCTTCAGCAGCAGCCTTTTGGTCGCGAGATCCCAGTTGTGCAGCACGCGGCCGAGGATGAGCACGTCAGCCGCCGGCAATGGGTCGGCCAGGAAGTCTCCCGGGTAGAATTGCAGGCGCGGCGCGAGCCCGTGCTCCTGGACGTACCGCTCGAAGTGCGGCCGCACCGGCGGCAGGTCGAAGCCGCCGCCGGTGAGGTGGGTGTGGACTGTCGCGATCTGCACCGGCAGGCCGCCCTGGGCGGTGCCGATATCGACAAAGGTTTCGTAGTCCGGCCACGGGAACTTCGTCGCAACAGCGTTGGCAACCTGCAGGCTCCCCCCGGTCATTCCCTTGAGGAAAGTTTCCAGCGCCGCGTGATCGGCATAGAGCGCGGAATAATGGCCGGTGGCTCTGGTGCCGCTTTGCGGCTCGCCGGTTCGCAATGCCGGCGTCAGCAGGTCCCAGTGTGGGTAGACATAGGTGCTGAAGTGAACCAGCTCTCCGCCGATATAGGTGGGCTTCTGGCGATCGAGGTAGAGATCGGTCTCCGGCGTATTGCCATAGCGGCCGCGTTGGTCGCGCTCAAGCATGCCAAGCGCGACCAGGGCATCGAAGAAGTCGCGGGCGCCACGTTGGTCGATGCCGAGCCGCGTCCGGAGCGGATCGAGGCCGAGCGGCCCTTCCGCGAGCGCCGTGAAAACATCAAGCTCGACCGCACTCAGCAGCGCCTTGGCGGCCCGGAAGGCAAGGCTGAGCTTGACGATTCGGTCGGGCGTGACCACGGGGCTTTCCATGATGCCTGTCCGGCTTGAAGCAGCCGCCGTTCATTGCGTGGGCTTCATGCTCCGGGCAATTGCCGCGATCTTGGCGCGCTGCTCCTCGATCGCAACCGCGAATTCGGCCGGCGGGCCGACGCGCAAGGCCGATCCCATGCTGGCGACGCGGGGGGCAATCGCCGGATCGGCCGCAACGGCGCGGACGTCATTGGCGATACGCGCTTGGAGATCGCTCGCCATATCCCGCCATCCGTAGAGGCCGACCGCGCCCTCGAACGTGATGTCGGGATATCCCGCCTCGGTGGCGGTCGGTACGTCTGGTGCCTGGGGAGAACGCCGGCGGTTGTTGACCATCAGCAACTTGATCTTGCCGGCCTGCATCTGCGGCAGCATCAGAGCGACACCGGTGGCGACGGCCTGTATGCGGCCCTCGCCGACGTCCTGCAGAGCCGGCCGGAAGTCGCGATATGAAATCTGCAGCATGTCAATGCCGGCGCTCTTCTGCAGTGCGACGAATGCGTAGTGGGGAACACCGGGACTGGCGGCCCAGTTGAGCTTGCCCGGCTGCGAGCGTGCGAGCTGCACGAAATCATCGAGCGAATTGACCTTCAGCATCTCGGGCACGCCGACGCCGATGAAGTTGTCGGCGACCCAGGCGACCGGCACCAGGTCGCGCAGCGGATCGTAAGGCAGCTTGTCGTAGATCAGCGGGTTGATCGTGACGATTCCGGCGAACGAAAACAGAAGCGTATGGTCGTCGCGCGCGCTGACGAAGCCGCCGACTGCCGGTATGCCGTCGCCGCCTTGGCGATTTTCCACCACCACCGGCTGGCGCCAGCGCTCCGCCAGCCTGTCGGCGAACAGGCGTGCCACCAAGTCGGTCGAGGTGCCGGGCGGCAGCGGCACGATGAAGCGAACCGTCCGTTGCGGCCACGGCTCGGCACGAGCGGACGCGACCCATGACGCAAGAGCGCCCAGAACGGCGACCGCAAGGGCGCATGCGGAACCCCGAATGTTGCCGGACAAGATCAGGCGCATGGAGTCCTCCATCATCAGATAGGCGCGCGATCGTGCCGGAGGGGCCGGCGCGCCCGCATCAATCGATCGATCGAGTCGGAGTAGATTGGTGAAAAGCGGAGCTGCGGGTTAGCGGAGCAGCACGTCAGGATAGCCGGCGAGTTGTGCATGGTATCCTCACGTCTCGACGGCAGGCGTCGTACCAGATCCGCGTTTGCGGCGACCCGCGCCGGGGCGGGCAAAGGCGCGGTTTTCCTCGATGACGCGGATCAGGAAGTCGATGAACAGCTCCCGCTCGGCAGGCGAGAGCGGCCCCAACACGCGCTCGTTCGCAACGCTCGTCTTGGGGCGCAGGCGTCGCCAGAGCTTCCGCCCCTTGGGCGTAAGGTACAGCTCTCGCGCCCGCCGATCCGCCCCATTGATGCGGCGCTCGATGAGCCCCTTGGCATGCAGCCGATCGACGATGAGGCTCGCATGGCTGGGATCGATGCCCATGGCCTCTGCCAGGCGCCGCTGGTCGATTCCCGGCTCGATCTCGAGACAGACAAGCGACCCGTACTCCAATTGCACGACCTCTTCGCCGGCGAGCGCATCGGCAATCATGGTGGCGCAGACCTGCTGAAAGCGGCGCGCCAGCGCGCCGGCAACGCGCGCGAGCGGCGGCGCGCCGGTGGCGGACGGCACGATCGGCGGGAGCGTGCTGGAGTTGGCATCGGCCGAGGAAGCGGCCGGGATTGAACCCTTCCGGCGCGCGGGAGCGACCGCCTTGATCGACGGACTGGGCATTGAGTGAACTTTCAATAGTTGAACTTTCAATACATGAATAATCAATTATTCCGGCGCTGTCAAGCTAAGCGCGGGTCCTGGCGATCTCTCAAGTTTTGCAGTCGGATTCGCGCGCGCCGCGGCGCAGGACTATCTGTTGGGACATGGCCGCAACCATGATCCAGCCCGGCGCCGTCCTGACGCCGGGCTATCTCGACCGCAACGCGCAGAAAGACCTGCTCGCCGCCATCGAAGCAGTGCTGCGCGCGGCGCCCCTTTATACGCCGCGCATGCCGAAGAGCGGCAAGCCGATGTCGGTACGCATGAGCAATTGCGGACCTCTCGGCTGGGTCACCGACGCGGCCGGCTATCGCTACCAAGCCACCCATCCGGAAACCGGCGATCCATGGCCGCCAATTCCCGACGTCCTGCTGGCGGCATGGCGCGAGCTCGCCGGCTATCGCCATCCTCCGCAGTGCTGCCTGATCAACTATTATGCCGGCGCGGCCAGGATGGGGTTGCACCAGGATCGTGACGAAAGAGATTTCGCCGCGCCCGTGGTCTCGCTCTCGCTCGGCGACACCTGTTTGTTTCGCGTCGGCGGGATGCGGCGCAACGATCCGACTCGATCATTGCATCTTACCTCCGGCGACGCGTTGGTCCTCGGCGCCGAAGCGCGGCTTGCGTTCCATGGCGTCGATCGGATCATGCCCGGAACGTCGACCCTCCTGTCGCAGGGCGGGCGCATCAACCTGACGCTGCGACGCGTGACAGCCGACGGCGCATAGCCACCTATCATGCCTCGTCCGTGCCGCATTTTGGTCCCGAATGCGTTTCAGAGAAACGTCATGTCGAGCCACCTGTTGCTATTGCTGATCTTCATGGTCACGGCCGTTCCGGCCTGGGCCGCCGATCCCGTGTTTCCGCCGGGCTCGCGGGTCGGGCTCGCGCTGCCTGAAGGATTCGTTCCCGGCAAGACCTATGCGGGATTCGAGAACCGCGAGAAAAGGGCGCTCGTCCTGATCACGGAATTGCCGGCATCGGCCTACGCCGATCTCGACAGACAAGTCGCGGACGAACAGCTGTGGAAGCAGGGCGTCATCGTCGAAACGCGCGAGCCGATGACGCTCGGCACCGGCCCTGCTTTCCTCGTCACCGGCCGCCAGGAGGCGGAAGGGCAGCTCTTCCGGCGCTGGATCCTGTTCGGCTCGACACCCGATTTCACGGCGATCATCTCGGTGCAGGTGCCTGACGCCGAGAAAGAGGCCTATCCGGATGCGACGATGCGGGCGGCGCTCACGGGCTTTGTTGTGCGCGCGACGGCGCCGGCCGAGGAGCAGCTCGATGCATTGCCGTTCCGGCTGCGCGACCTCGCCGGATTCCGCGTCGCCCGCGTCGTGGCAGGCAGTGCCACCCTGCTCACCGACGGACCGAACGAAAGTCTCGACGTCGCCGAACAGCCCCTGGTGCTGATCGTGGCCGTTGCCGGCGCGTTGCCGGCGCAGCCAAGCGACCGCGACCGGTTTGCCCGCGGAGTTCTGGCCGAAACCCGCGGCATCAAGGACATTCGGCTGGTGCGATCGGAGCCGCTCCGGATGGGCGGGCAGCAAGGCCATGAGATCATCGCCCAGGCCAAGGACATCAAAACCAACAGCGACGTGATGGTGGCGCAGTGGCTGCGCTTCGGACATAGCGGCCACCTTCGCGTGCTCGGGATGGCGCGCACAGACGGCTGGTCCGAGATCTTCCCGCGCCTGCGGGCCGTCCGCGACGGGATCGACCTCCGCTAAGCGGATAGAGGGCGCGATCCAGCTTATTCGTTATCCGGGAAACCCAAATTGTCGTTGGCGGGCGCCTCGGCGATATTGGCATCCGCATCCATGGCAGCGGCTTTTGGACCGCCTTTGGCGATCCCGACCAGCGCCGGCCGCAGCACGCGCTCGCCGATCGTGTAGCCCGATTGCACCACCTGCACCACGGTGCCGGCAGGCACCGTCTCGTCGGGCACCTCGAACATGGCCTGATGTCGATGGGGATCGAACTTCTGGCCGTGCGGATCGAGTCTCTGCACCCCGTGCTTCTCGAGCACCTTGAGGAGCTCGCGCTCGGTGAGCTCGACGCCATCGAGCAGCGCCTTGACGCCGGTGTCGGCCTTCTCGCGCAGCTCGCTGTCGAGCGCGGCCAGCGCCCGCTCCATGTTGTCGGCGACGGTGACGATGTCGCGCGCGAACTGGGTGATGGCGTAGAGCCGCGCATCGGCGACCTCGCGCTCGGTGCGCCGGCGCAAGTTTTCCATCTCGGCCAGCGCGCGCATCCAACGGTCCTTGTACTCCGCCGCCTCGCGGGCCAGCACGGCTGCCAGCTCGGCCGCCTCGGCGGCCTGCGCAGCGGAAGCCGGATCGGCCTCCCGAGCGGTCGGTTCGGTTTCGTTGTCGGCAGCATCCGGCGTACGGCCGGTCGTGTCCGTCATCGCCAAATCCCGTTTCTGTTTGGATCTGTCGCCCCGGATATCAGGGTTCGGCCAAAAAAAATCAAGCCGCCGGGCCCGCCAGGAGGCGGCTCACGACCTTGGCCGTGTAGTCGACCATCGGAATGATCCGCGCGTAGTTGAGCCGAGTCGGGCCGATGACGCCGAGCACGCCGACGATGCGGTCGGCGCCGTCCCGGTACGGCGCCACGATGGTCGAGGAGCCGGACAGGGAAAACAGCTTGTTCTCGGAGCCGATGAAGATACGCACACCCTCGGCCCGTTCGGCGCGGCCGAGAATGTCGGCTAAGCCGCGCTTGGTTTCGAGATCGTCGAACAGGAGCCGCACGCGTTCCAGGTCTTGCAGCGCCTTGAGATCCTCGAGCAAATTGGCATGGCCGCGGACGATGAGCCGGCGCTCCGGGTCCTCGCCGCCGGACCAGCTGGCAAGCCCGGCCGCAACGATCTTCTGGGTGAGCTGGTCGAGCTCGGCCTGGCCGGCCGCGAGCGCGCGTTCCAGGTCCGCCTTCGCTTCGGAAAGCGTTCGTCCGCGGATGTGGGCGTTGAAAAAGTTGGTGGCTTCGGTGAGCGCCGAGGTGGGAAGGCCCAACGGCAGATTGAGGACGCGGTTCTCGATCTGGCCATCCTCGGCGACCATGACGACCAGAGCGCGTTCGGGCTCGAGCCGCACGAACTCGATATGCTTGAGGCGGATATTGGACTTGTCCGTCAAGACGACACCGGCGGCGCGGGTCAGGCCCGAGAGCAGCCCCGACGCCTCGTTGAGGATCGCGTCGATCGATTTTGCGCCGCCGGACGCGGCGGCGGCCTGCGCCTCGATGGCGCGGCGATCCTGCTCGGTGAGATCGCCGATCTCCATCAGGGCGTCGACGAAGAAACGCAGCCCGAGCTCGGTCGGCAGCCGCCCGGCCGAGGTATGCGGCGCAAAAATCAGCCCGAGCTGCTCGAGGTCCGACATGACGTTGCGCACGGACGCCGGCGACAGCGTCATCGGGATCAGGCGAGCGAGATTGCGCGAGCCAACCGGCTCGCCGGTCGCCAGATAGCTCTCCACGATCTGACGAAAGATCTCGCGCGAGCGCTCGTTGAGCTGGGCCAGGGTGACCTGGGTCGCACCGATCTGAACGTCGTGGGACAAGAAAGAAACTCCCCTCAGGACTCCCGACACAATTGTCCATTCGGCGCGCCGAGTTCAAGGCTGGTCTCGACCGGCTTGACGATACTGGAACGAACCGCAACGCTGACACGTGCCCTTGGAAGCGGCACGACGGCGTGCGCACGGAACAGTATTGCCGGAAGGGTCGGATCAATATGCTCGAACCGCGTCGACATCGGTGCGCCAAGAGCCAGCCGGTCGTGCTGCTCGCAGCCCTCGCCCCCCTGCTGTTCATTGCGCCGGCGCACGCCCAGGCCTATCCGGACAAGCCGATCAGGCTCATCGTGCCGGGCGCGCCGGGCGGGCCGACCGACGTGCCGGCACGCCTTGCCACGCAAATCCTGCCCAAGCTCGGCCAACCGGCCGTGATCGAAAACCGGCCCGGGGCCGGCGGCGCCATCGCGGCACGCTTCGTCGCCACGGCGGCGCCCGACGGCTACACGCTGCTCGTCGCCAATACCAGCGTGCTCGCGGTGATCCCGGCCGTATCGGTGAGCGCCGGCTACGATCCGACCAAGAGCTTCGCGCCGGTCGCCAAGTTTTCTGAGAGCTTCCAGATCCTGGTGGTGCATCCGTCGTCGCCGTGGCGGTCGGTCAAGGACTTGGTCGATTATGCCAAGGCCAATCCGGGCAAGCTCAATTATGCGCATACCGGCGCCGGCGGGCTGCCCCACCTGACGGGCGAGTTGTTCCTCGCGCGGGCCGGCGTCGACATCGTCGGCGTGCCGTTCCGCAGCGGCGGCGAATCCGTCACCGCCGTGCTGAGCGAGGCGGTGCACCTGACCTTCGAGGGCATCACCATCCTCTTGCCGCTGATCCGCGAAGGCAAGGTGCGTGCGCTCGCGGTGACCAGCCGCACCCGCACGTCACTCGCCCCCGACCTGCCGACCTTGATCGAGGCGGGCGTTCCCGACTACGAGGTGACGACGTTCAACGGCTTCGTGGCGCCGGCAGGTACGCCCGCCGCGGTCATCGAAAAGCTCAACGCCGCCATCAATGACGGACTGAGCAACCCGGAGATCAAGGACCACATTGTACGACTGGGAGCCCTGGTGAATCCGGGAACGCCACAGCAGTTCGGCCTCTTCATGGCGGCCGAGCTGCAAAAATGGACCGCGGTCGCGCGCGCCGCCAACATCAGGATCGACTAAGCGAATATTCGCCTGGAGAAATTCGATGGCCAAGATCGTGCTCGGGATGGGGACCTCGCACACGCCGATGCTGCTTGCGTCGAACGAGACGCTGCCGCGTTTCGTCGAGACCGACCAGAACATCAAGCATCGCGACAAGGACGGGCGGCCGGTGACCTATGGCGAGCTCCTGGAGAAGGCCGATCCGAGGCTCGCCCATCTGGTGGCGCCGGCAAACCTCGTTGCCCGCCAGGACAAGGCGAGGACTGCGGCCCGCCACCTCCAGGAGGTTTTGAGCGGCGCAAAGCTCGACGCCCTGGTCGTCATGGGTGACGACCAGAACGAGAGCTACAAGGAGGATTGCCGGCCGGCTTTCGCGATCTATTACGGCGAGACGATCCGCAACAGCAACGAGCAGCACGAGAGCTATCGTACCCGCTTTCCCGAATGGTACGTCGAGAACCGGCAGGGCTTCTTCGAGCGCGATACGCCGCGCGACTATCCGGTCCATTCCGCTCTGGCGGTTCATCTCATCGAACAGCTGATGGACGCGGACTTTGACATGGCGAGCTCGCAGACTTTGCCCAATGGCGAAGGCGAGGGTCACGCCATCGCCTATGTGCATCGTCGGGTTATGGACGAAGCGAACCCGATTCCGGTGGTGCCGATTTTTCTCAACACCTACTACCCGCCGAACCAGCCGCGGCCGCGCCGCTGTTATGCGTTCGGCCAGGCGCTGCGCCAAGCGATCGAATCCTTTTCCGGCGAAGCGCGCGTCGGCATCGTGGCTTCGGGAGGCTTGAGCCATTTCCTCGTGGACGAGGAATTCGATCGCGCCATCCTCAAGGCCTGTACCGAGAAGGACGGCGCATTCCTGGAAAACCTGCCGCGCAACAAGCTCCACGCCGGAAGCTCGGAGATTCTGAATTGGGTGGCGCTGGCGGGTGCCGTCGAGCACCTCGATCTCGATTGGTTCGAATACGTCCCGGGCTATCGCACCCCGGCGGGAACCGGGACGGGACTGAGCTTCGCCAGTTGGACATAGCGAGCGACACTTCGCGCGTGCTCTTGTCGGGCCCTGCCCTGCCACTTACAAAGTCGGCTTCGTCACGATGCCGGTGCACCGCCGGCGAGGAGATGCAATGCGGCCGAGCCGCCGAGAGCCCGAAGAATTACGCGCCGTCACGCTCGAGCGTGCAGTCGTGAAATATGCCGAGGGCTCGTGCTACGTGAAGTTCGGCGACACCCATGTCCTGGTCACTGCCACGCTGGAGGACCGACTGCCTCCTTGGCTCAAGGGACAAGGGCGCGGCTGGATCACTGCCGAATACGGCATGCTGCCGCGCGCCACCCTCGAGCGCACGCGGCGCGAGGCTTCGAGCGGACGCCAGAGCGGCCGCACACAGGAGATCCAGCGCCTGATCGGACGCAGCCTGCGCGCCGTGGTCGATATCACGGCGCTCGGCGAACGGCAGATCACGGTCGATTGCGACGTGATCCAGGCCGATGGCGGCACCCGCACCGCCGCCATTACGGGTGCATGGGTGGCGCTGCACGACTGCCTCGCCTGGATGAAGGCGCGCAACATCATCCTGAGCGAGCCGTTGCGCGACCACGTCGCTGCCATCTCCTGCGGCATCTGCAACGGCGTTCCGGTGCTCGATCTGGACTATGCGGAGGATTCGGAAGCCGATACGGATGCCAATTTCGTCATGACCGGGACCGGTCATCTGGTCGAGGTGCAGGGCACGGCCGAGCGCACGCCGTTCACCGAGGCGCAGCTCATGGACCTGTTGGCGCTGGCGCGCAAAGGCATCGCCAAGCTGATCGATCTGCAGAAAATGGCGGTGATGTGAGCGGATGGAACGCGCGCCTTGCGCATCCTGGCCCGATCACCCGCCGCCTGGCACGGCCGGCGAGACGCACATGAATCACCGCCGCATCGGCGACCGCTTGGTCGTTGCCACGCACAATCCCGGCAAGCTCAAGGAAATGCGCGAGCTGCTCGCACCCTATGGCGTTGACGCGTTGTCGGCACGCGAGCTCGGCGTCGCCGAGCCCGCGGAGACCGGCGCGAGCTTCCGCGACAATGCGCGGATCAAGGCGCAGGCGGCCGCCGCGGCAACGACGCTCCCGGCATTTGCCGATGATTCCGGGCTCGTGGTCGATGCCCTCGATGGTGCGCCCGGCATTCATTCGGCCCGATGGGCGGGACCTGACAGGAATTTCACGCGCGCGATGGAAAAGGTGGAGGCCGAGCTGAGCGCCCGCGGCGCACGTGGTCCCGCCGCGCGCCGTGCGCATTTCGTATCGGTACTGTGCGTCGCCTGGCCGGACGGACACGTGGAGGACTTCGAGGGCCGTATCGACGGGACCTTGGTGTGGCCGCCGCGCGGCACGCAAGGCTTCGGCTATGATCCGATATTCCTGCCCGCCGGCCATAATCGCACGTTCGGCGAGATGAGCGCGGAGGAGAAGCACGGCCTTCCGCCCAAAGGCCAGGGGCTTTCGCATCGCGCCCGTGCCTTTCTCAAACTGGCGGAGGCCTGCCTTGCCGGCGGCTGACACCATTGATGCCGCGGCGGCCGTTGCGCCGGACGAACGCAATCCGCCTGCGTTCGGCGTCTATATCCATTGGCCGTTCTGCCTGTCGAAATGTCCCTACTGCGATTTCAACAGCCACGTCCGTCACGCCGCGATTGATGAGGACCGCTTTGTCCGCGCCTTTGCGGCCGAGATCGCCACGACCGCGGCGCAGGTCCCGGATCGCGTGGTGTCGACGATCTTCTTCGGCGGCGGCACGCCATCGCTGATGGCGCCGTCGACCGTAGCGGCAATCCTCGACGCCGTTGCCCGGTGCTGGACGGTTCACCCCGACGTCGAGGTCACGCTCGAAGCCAATCCCACCAGCGTCGAGGCGACACGGTTTCGCGGCTATCGCACGGCCGGGGTCAACCGTGTGTCGCTCGGCGTGCAGGCGCTCGATGATGCGGCGCTGGCCGCGCTCGGCCGCCTCCACTCGGCGCGGGAAGCGCTCGACGCGGTCGCGACGGCGCGGAAAATCTTCGCGCGCTCCTCGTTCGATCTGATCTACGCGCGGCCGGGCCAGACGCCTCATGCCTGGCGCGCGGAGCTCGAGGCGGCCATCGCGGAAGCCGCCGAGCATCTCTCGCTTTATCAATTGACCATCGAAACTGATACGCCGTTCGCCGCGCTCCATTCGGCCGGCAAGCTCACGATGCCCGATGGTGACGCTGCGCGCGCCCTCTACGAGCTGACCCAGGAGATGTGTGGCGCGCGCGGGCTTCCCGCCTACGAGGTCTCCAATCACGCGCGGCCAGGCGCCGAGTGCCGGCACAACCTCATCTATTGGCGCGGGCATGAATATGCCGGCATTGGCCCCGGCGCCCACGGCCGCCTTGACATCGGCGGCGAACGGCATGCGACCGCGACCGAGAAGCGGCCGGAATCATGGCTCATGCGCGTGGAGGCGCGTGGCCACGGCCGGGTCACCGACGAGGTGCTCACGCGCAGCGAACGCGCCGACGAATTCCTCCTGATGGGGTTGCGGCTCGCCGAAGGCATCGCGCCCGACCGCTACGCGGCGCTCGCCGGCCGGCCGCTCGACCCTGCACGCATCGCGGCACTGCGTGAGCATGGATTCATCACCGTCGATCCGGACGGACGCCTCCGCGTCACGGCGGAAGGTTTTCCCGTTCTCGACGCCATCGTGGCCGATCTGGCGGCCTGAGGCATGATGCGGAATTCAGCTCCGGCCACTCGAGAGCTGTTCGGCAGGGGGCCCGGTGAAAGAGGTGATCATCATCGGCGGACCGAATGGCGCGGGTAAGACCACGGCCGCTGAAGATTTGCTACCTGGAGCCCTCGGAATCCGCGAATTCATTAATGCGGACAACATCGCACGCGGACTATCTCCGTTCAATGAGCAGGGCAGTGCTTTTGCCGCTGGCAGGCTGATGATCGAACGCATCAATGCGCTTGCGCATCAGGGTAAGAGCTTCGCCTTTGAAACGACCTGTGCCGGCATTGGGTATTTGCGCCTGCTGAAAATGTGCCGAACTCGTGGATATAGGCTTACGCTGATATTTCTGTGGCTCCCGTCGACAGACGCCGCCCTTGCCCGCGTTGCCCGTCGCGTCGCCCAAGGTGGCCATCCCGTAGCCGACGACGTTGTCAGGCGACGATACCGTGCCGGATTGCGCAACATGCGGCGGCATTACCTGCCGCTTGCAGACATCGGCCTAGTGTACGACAATTCTGACGGAGCCCGCATTCTGATCGCGGAGCGTCGGCCGAGCGCACCGCTTGTAGTTCATGACCAGCTTCGCTGGGGCCTGATCGAGGAGGCAAGCCGATGATCGATCTTACGCCAGAGGAGATGATCGAAAAGATTTTGCGAAGTTTGCGGAAAACTGGCGAGCGTTTTGCGCCTCGTAAAACAAAAGAGAAGCTGCCCGCGAAAATCAAATCCCGCCGTTCATCTCCTAGGTCGCGTGCTCAAACGGGGCAAGCCGGCTCATCTCAAGCATCGGGGAGGAAAGCGTAGACACCATTCACGTGTTCGATCCGGAGAAAGCCCGCGGCGCCGGGCTGACGGGTTGCCCGCCGCCGGCGGTGACGCGCAGCACCGCGAGGCCCCGTTCGTTGGTGCCGTCGGCGCGGAAGCGGAAGACGCCGTCGATGCCGGAGAAGCCCGACGTGTTAGTCAGCACCTGATCGGAGAACCGTTGCGGCCCTTGCGTCTTCACCAGGGCCGCCACCAGCGACACGGCATCATACGCGAGCGTCGCAGTGCGCACCGGATCGCGACCGAAGCGGGCGCGGTAGCGGGCCGCGAAGGCGCGATAGCCTGTCGTCTCGGGCGCCGCGAACCACGCGCCCTGCAGCACCGGATTGCTGAATATCTGCGGGTCGTCCCACAGCCCCGTTCCCAGCAATTGGGTCCGCTTCGGGTTCACGCCGGCCGCGGTGAGCCCCTGCACGACGGCAATCGAATCCGATCCATCGGGAATGAAAATCGCGTCGGCCGCCGCCGCGGCTTGCGCGATGCGACTGATGGCATCCTGCATCTGCTGCGGATCCTGCCCGTAGCGCTCAAGCGCAGCCATGCGGGCGCCGCGGCGCGCAATCGTCTGCTGGAAGCCGGCCTGAATAACATTGCCATACGCGTTGTCCGGCACCAGCGCGGCGAACGAGCGCTTACCCTGGCTCACCGCATAGCCGACGATGCGGTCGACATCCGATTCCGGCAGGAAGCTCAACAGATACACGCCGCGCGCGGCGACATTGGCGTCGGTAGAGAAGGCGATCACCGGCACGCCGCGTCCGCGCGCCAGCTGGCCCGCCGCCCCCACCGAATGCGCGAACAAGGGGCCGAGGACGATTTCGGCACCCTCGTCGAGCGCCTGCTGGGTGGCTTGCTGTGCGCCCTGCGCGGTGCCGGCATCGTCCTTCACCAAAAGCTGGATATTCGGTGCGTTGAATTCGGCAAGCGCCATCTCGGCCGCATTCTTCATCGACTGGGCAGCGAGGCCGCCATTGCCGCTCGCCGACAGCGGCAGGAGGAGCGCGACCTTGACCTGCCCACTGCCGATGGCGCTGCCGGCCTGGGGCTGCGGCTCGGGCTGGCGGGTGCCAAGCCCGGCAAGATTCATCGAACAGGCCGCCATGCCTGAAGCCAAAACGGCCGCCAAGCCCGCAAGCCATGTCCGGCGGGAA
>JBJMSU010000072.1:0-17681 GCA_045801465.1 Xanthobacteraceae bacterium
CGGAAGCCGCCGGCGCAATGGCGTCGAAAATGCCGAGCAGCGCATCGGAATGGCCGTGCTCGTCGCCCGCGATCAGCTCGGCGAAATAGAAGTCGTCGCCGGTGTACATGCGCATGCCCTTCGGCAGGCGCCGGCGCATGGCGATCTCGTGCTCGCCGCTGAGCAGCGAGATCTTCACGCCGTCGATCTTCCCGGCATGCTCCTGCAGGATCGCGAGGCAGGTCTCCATCGCGGCGCAATGATCGGCGGCGCCCCAGTAACCGGCAAGCGCCGGATCGAACATCTCGCCGAGCCAGTGGATGATCACCGGCTCGCGCGTTTGCCCGAGAATGCGACCGTACACTCGCGCGTAGTCCTCCGGTCCGTTGGCCGCTGCCGCCAGCGCGCGGCTCGCCATGATGACGAGGCGCCCGCCCATGCGCTCCACCGTCTCGATCTGCTCCTCATAGGCGCGGATGACGTCATCGATGCCGATGATGCTTGACTCGAGATGGTCCGTTCCGATCCCGCATGCGAGCGCCGCGCCCGGCCGCGCCTTGGCGGCATCGAGGGCGAGCGCGATCAGTTCCTTGGCGCCCGACCAGTCGAGCCCTGTGCCGCGCTGCGCCGTGTCCATGGCCTCGGCCACGCCGAGCCCGAGGTCCCACAGGTAGTGGCGGAACGCGATGGTGCGCTCCCAATCGACGGCGGCGCCGAGCCAGGGATCGACGTCGGCGAGCGGGTCGGCCACCACGTGCGCCGCCGCATAGGCGATGCGATTGAATGCCGGCGGGCCTGAGCCCTTCTTCGGCAGCACGATCGGCTCGCCCGTCACGTAACGCTCCACGCGTCGGTCCTTGGTGGGAAGCGAAACGGTCGCCACAATGCTCTCCTCACAAGTTCAGTCCGAGGACGGACCGTAGCCCGCGTGGAGCGAAGCGGAATCGGGGGCGGCCGGCCCCGGATTTGGCTACGCTTCATTCGGGCTACAGTTCATAGCTTCAGTTCCGGGACGTCGACCCAGCGCCGCTCGGACCAGCTCTTATAGCCGAGCTCGGCAAGCTGGACGCCTTTGGCGCCTTCCATGAGATCATGTTTCCACGGCGTGTCGGCCGCCACATGGCGGATGAAATCCTCCCATTGGAGCTTGAACCCGTTGTCGTAGCCGACGTTGTCGGGGACTTCGCTCCACTGCGCGTGGAAATTCATCGTTTGCGGCTCGTCCGGGTTCCACACCGGGCGCGGCGTGTTGACCCGCGCCTGCGTGAAGCAGCGGGTGAGCCCGGCCACCGCCGAGCCGTGCGTGCCGTCGACGTGGAAGGTCACGAGATCGTCGCGCCTGACGCGCACGCACCACGACGAATTGATGTGGGCGATGATGCCGCCGGCGAGCTGGAACGTCGCATAGGCGGCATCGTCGACGTCGGCGCTGTAGCGTTGCCCATGTTCGTCGACGCGCTCGGGAATATGGGTGGCGCCGACACAGCTCACCGCCGTCACCTGGCCGAACAGATTGTCGAGCACGTAGCGCCAATGGCACAGCATATCGAGGATGATGCCGCCGCCCTCCGCGCGCTTGTAGTTCCAGCTCGGCCGCTGCGCCGGCTGGCCCCAATCGCCTTCGAAAACCCAGTAGCCGAATTCGCCGCGCACCGCGAAGATCCGGCCGAAGAAGCCGGAGTCGCGCAGAAGCCCAAGCTTGCGTAACCCGGGAAGAAACAGCTTGTCCTGCACCACGCCGTGCTTGATGCGGCGCTCGCGCGCCGCCCGGGCGACGGCAAGCGCCTTGGTGAGCGAGTCCGCCACCGGCTTTTCGCAGTAGACGTGCTTGCCGGCTTCGATCGCGCGGGTGATGAGCTCGGCGCGCATCTGCGTGGTGGCGGAATCGAAGAACACCGTGTCGGCCGGATTGGCGAGCGCCGCATCGAGATCGGTGGTCCAGCGTTCGATGCCGTGCTCACGCGCGATCGCCGCCACCTTGTCGGCGTTGCGGCCGACCAGGATCGGATCCGGCATCACCCGCTCACCGTCAGCGAGCGCAACGCCGCCCTGGTTGCGGATAGCGATGATCGACCGCACGAGATGCTGGTTCAGCCCCATGCGGCCGGTGATGCCGTTCATGATGATGCCGAGTTGGCGCGTCCCCACGATACCTGCATCCCTGTCTGTGTGTCGGGTTCCCGATATATCATCGGGCCGCGCGGTAAGTCATGGATATCGCCGCCGCGGCGAAAATCCTTTAATCTGGCGCGGTGGCACTGGATTCGCCGATGCGGCAGTCGCGGTGCCGATGCAGACGGTGCGGGAGGACATCATGCGCTCCACCATCACCGCTTTCGCTCTCATCGGCGGGCTTGCTGCAAGTGACCCGGGTCATGCCCAGGGCACATCATCACCGTCGGTTACGCCGAAGCAGCCGGCCGCGCCGATCGCTCCGGCCGCGCCGGTTGGTCATCGCCAGCCGCGCCCGAGCGACGTGCAAACGGGAGCGAATCCGTCACCGCCGGCCCCGATGACGAGTACGACGGGCTCGGGTGCGGACGACCTGGATGCGCAGCTGAACCGGGTGCTGAACGGTATCTGCCGCGGCTGCTGACGCACGTTCCGGCGCGGAAAATAAAAGGACCCCGGCGGGGAGAGACCGGGGCCCATTAAGCCGGACGCCAGGGGAGGGGGGAGAAATGTCGTCCGGCATCCTGTCAACGATGCAACGTTGGCGAGGGTTCCCCCGGACGCAGGAAAAAACTGAAAACAGGTTCCTTCGTCTTTCGTCGCATCGGTACCGGAGACCCCTATTCGAGCTCGATTGCCCCGTCGATCTCGAAGGATAAGCCAATTCCCTCGACGGTGACGATAGCCTTGGCCGGCAGTGCCTCGCGGCCTTTCAGTCGGCCAGTCGACACTGCCTCGCGAACCGCTTTCTCGATTTCCCGCTGGGCGGTGACGCCGAGCTTCTTCAGGAACTTGCGCACACTCGTGTTCAGTGCATCCTCGTTCATCCTCGCCTCCTGACGTCGGCTCGCCAAGCATCGTCGTGCACTCGTGCCGAGCACGCGCGCCGACGATGCGACCATCGCGCGTGCCGACTGCGCTCAGGGCCTGGCGACCGCACGCTCCCGGACTTCCAGCGCGTCGGCAATTTCGTACTTGTTCAGGTGGGTGCCGTCATCACCCTCGATCAGCAACGGCACGGCGCCTTTCTTCTTGACGTTCTGCGCAAAGGCGAACGCCTCGTCCAGGTCGGCGAATTCCTTGAACAGCCAACGATCCTTCTCCAGCGGAGAGATCGATTCGGAGCCCGGCGCTCCGGTGAACACTTTGTATGTCATGGCGGTCCTCGTTCGAAAATCCGATTCGAAGTCGCCCCTGTGGCGTGATGTAATCCTCATGTCGTTTGTGCGCGAGACGTCGCATTGGATTCATCGATCAACAATTTCCGTCCGCCGCGAAGGCGGCTGCGGATCGTCGTGCAGTCCGGTAACAGCTTGGATTTCGGTGGGATTCACGCACGAGCCATAAAGTCGCCGCGGTTCACGCCGAGGACATTCACGCTGCAGCCGATTGCCCACGCATCGGTGCTTGGGGACCAGTCACGGTCGGACGTAGGGGTAAACTCATGATCGATCTTCCAACGCGACGGCGCGCGGGTGATGGTGCGCCGCAAGCTGACGAAAGCGGACAAGGTGAAGCGAGCGAACGGTCGGTGCAGGAATTTCCGCGCCGCGACGCGCCGTTCTATCGCAAGCGGCCAGCGGAGCCGCCTCCGGAGAATGTCGTCGGGCACGCGAGCTCGATCATGCAGCGCGTCGCCGTCACGTCGGTGGCGGAAATCGACAGCCTGATCGGCGAGCTCGAGCGGCTGCGCGACTTCGTGCGGCAGGAAAGCGTGCGCATCCAGCGCGAGATCGAAGGCTATGTGCGCCTGAGCGAGGAAGCGACGAAGTCGACGCGAATCATCGCCGAGAGCGTTGCGCAGTGGAAGAACGGGCTGGAGCATATTGCCGGGCGCAGCGCGTGATCATCGCCATCCGCCTCCCGGGATGATCCTCTGACATCCGCAGTGCGGTCAATCGACAAAGGCGAGGGGCCGCGCCACCATTTCCAGGGACTTGCGCTCGGCCGCGACGCCCCAGCGCCATGCGATCAGCGCCGCCGCAATCATCAAGACCGAGCCCAGGATGTAACCGCCGAACAGGCTCGCGCGCGAGCCGGTATCGATCAGCATGCCGAACAACCACGGGCCGGCAATGCCGCCGATGCCGGTGCCGATCGCATAGAAGAAGGCGATGGCGAGCGCCCGGATCTCGAGCGGAAACGTCTCGCTCACGGTCAGATAGGCAGAGCTCGCAGCAGCCGAAGCGAAGAAGAAAACCACCGTCCAGGCGAGGGTCTGAGTTGCCGGCGACAGCATTCCGCGCAGGAACAGATATCCCGTGATGGCGAGCAGGATCCCGGAGGCCGCGTAAGTGAAGGCGATCATCGGCCTGCGGCCGATCGTGTCGAACAATCGCCCGAGCAGCAGGGGGCCGAGGAAGTTGCCCGCCGCGAAGGGAAGGATGTACCAGCCGATCTGATCCGAGGGCACGCCGTAAAAGTCCGTCAGCACGAGCGCGTAGGTGAAAAAGATCGCGTTGTAGAAGAACGCCTGCGCGGCCATCAGGCTCAACCCCACCAGCGTGCGATCGCGATGCACGTGGAACAGCGTGTGCATCACCTCGCGAATCGGGGTGTGACTCCGCGTCCGCAAGCGCACGCGCGGCTGATCGGGGGGAGGTAGATCGTGGCCGTGCCGGCGAAATGCCGCTTCCACGTCGGCCACGATCGCCTCGGCTTCCGGCGCGCGGCCGTGCGTCATCAGCCAGCGCGGGCTCTCCGGAATCCAGAACCGCATGAAGAAGATCACGAGCGCGAGCGCGGCACCGATGAGGAAGGCGAGGCGCCATCCGACGTCGGGACTGAACATGGTGGGGTCGAGCAGCACGATGGAGCCGGCCGCTCCCATGGCGGCACCGATCCAGAAGCTGCCGTTGATGACGAGGTCGGTCCAGCCGCGTACGCGCGCAGGCGTCAGCTCCTGGATGGTGGAGTTGATCGCGGCATATTCCCCGCCGATGCCCGCCCCGGTGAAGAAGCGAAACAGCGCAAAGCTCCACACGTTCCACGACAGCGCGGTGGCGGCCGTCGCCGTCAGATAGACGATGACGGTGATGAAGAAGAGCTTTTTGCGTCCGAGCCGGTCGGTGAGCCAGCCGAAGAACACGGCGCCGAGAACGGCGCCGGCCAGATAGGCGCTGCCGGCCAGCCCGACGTCGGTATTGCTGAACCGCAACGTCGGACTGTCCTTCAGGGCGCCCGACAGGGCGCCGGCCAGCGTTACTTCGAGCCCGTCGAGAATCCAGGTGATCCCGAGCGCGGCGACGACGAGGGTGTGAAAGCGGCCCCAGGGCAGGCGATCGAGCCGCGCCGGTGTATCGGTTTCGACGACCGCCTGGGACGGTGTGTGCATGGGGGACCCACTCGCCTGGCCGCAGCTGCGCGGTCGAGCGCCGCCACATTAAACGAGAAAATCGGAACGTCGGTTCCTCGTGCGGTGAGGTGCACCGTTGCCGATCAGGTCTTGCCGCTCTCCAACAGCGACTCTTCCTCCTCCTGAAGCGACGCCAGCAACTCGACCAAACGCCCGACTCGTCCCGTGGCAAGCGGCCTGCCGGCATTCAACAGCGGCTCGTCGTTGGCGAGCCATGCATTCGCTTCCGCAAGCTCCTGGCGGGTAGCGCCGGAAGCGATGATCTCGCCGATCGTGCAATCATCGACGCGGCCCAGCACGGCGACGACATCTTCTCGCGTCAATACCGCCATCGCGCTCCTCCATCTGCCTGACTCGTAGAGCGGAAGGACTTTTCTTGTTCGAGCATGGTCTGTTCCGAAAACTGGTGTCGAGCCCGGATCAAGTCAGGGCCAGGCTTTTTCGGCATCATGCCCTAAGAGCGAACGTCGCTTGGCAATGACAGTTCCCTGCCCACGATGAGTTCGGCGCAGGCGCGCCAATTCGGACAAAGGTTAGAAAGCTGGGGATTACTGTTTCGGGCTGCCTAGTTTTAGCCGTGGATTGGGCTGAAAATTCGCAATCTCGCCCATCTGACGCCATGCGAAGCAGTTCTGAACTCCGTCCAATGGGTTAGAACGGGCAGGAGACGTGAAATGGCGATCTTTCGCACCGTAGCGCTCGCGATAGCCGTGGCGGCCTTGCTGCCCCCCGCGCTGCCGGCTCACGCCTGCGACTCCAATTATCCATGGCTGTGCAAACCCGTTCCCAGCATCGAGCCGTCCGAGACGACGGAGACGAGCAAAGCCGTAAAGCCGCTGCCAATCACCACGCAACGGAACGAGGCCAGAGCAGCCAAGCCGGCCAAGGCGAGGACCGCCGTCAAGTCAGCCAAGGCAAGGGTCCAGCGTTCGGCGCAAGCGAGAGTGGCGCAAGCGAGAGTTAAGCACGTTGCGCGCAAACCGCCGGCCCGACGCCTGGTCTTGCGCCCGCGCCACCATGACGTCGCGGCAGCATTGCCCGAGGACTTGGGTCTGACGCCGAACGAACCGACGAGAATCGCGCCGCCGAAGCCGAGCGAACGCGCTCAGAAGCCGGCGGTTCCGTCGGCCGTTGCCGAGGCAGTTAACGACGCCAATCCCGGATTTGCCGCCGCATGGGAGCGCAGCACGGGCATGGCCGAACCGGTCGGGGCCGCCTCGGTCGGCGTCGCGCCTGTCGGGGCCGCGCCGGTCGCAGCCGCGCCGGTCGGGGCCGCCACCGCGACTGAGGCGAGCGAGCCGGCAAGCGAGCCCGCTCCGGTGAAGCCGGTGCCGGTCGCTTCACAGAGCGAGGTCAACGAGATCGATCTCGCGGCTGCCGATCCTGCACCTCAATCCGATGGGTCTTGGCTGCGCGGGTTGTTTATCGCCTTCGGCGGCATCCTGGCGCTCGGGTCGGCGCTGCGGCTGTTCCTCTGACGAGGCACCGCTCGTTTTTCAGGAGCGAACTGCCGCCGGTGACCGCCGTCACCTGATCGCGCGTGCCAGGATGGCCATTGCGCAACGCACATGGTTGTCGGACACTGGAGCGGGATGCCCCGTTTTTCTGCGGGAAAGACGTCCGCGAGGGAGGAAATTCATGGTCGCGACCTGCATCACGCGCAAAGTCTGGCTTGCCGGCACCGTTGCCGGATTTGTCTTGGCTGTTGCGCCCGCCGTGGCGCAACAGCCTGCCCCGCCTCCAGGTCCGCCGCCCGGCTTCAGCCCGTTGGATCGGTCAAATCCCGCGGCGAGTCAGCAGGACACCAATCTCAAGCCGCATCCAACGCCACCGGTCGCAGCCACGCCCGACAAGCTTCCCGTCGACAAGCTGAAGCTGCCGGCTGGCTTCAAGGCGGAGGTGTGGTCGCATGGCCATCCTGCCGCGCGCACCATGGTGATGGGCCCCAAGGGCACGGTGTTCATGGGCACGCGGCTGATCGGTCGCGTCTACGCCATCACCAACAAGGATGGAAAGCGCGAGGCCAAGGTCCTGCTTCAGGGGCTGACCCAGCCCAACGGGCTCGCGATGAAGGACGGCGCGCTCTACGTGCTCGCCATCAACAAGGTGCTGCGTTACGACAACATCGAGGACAAGCTCGACAACGTCGGCGAACCGGTCGATCTGACGGACAAGTTCAATCTGCCGCCGGATATCCACCACAATTGGAAATACGCCGACTTCGGACCTGACGGTAAGCTCTACATCCAGACCGGTGCCAACTGTAACATCTGCGAGATCAATCCCGGCGTGCACGGGCAGATCCGTCGCTACAATGCGGACGGCTCCGGCATGGAGATCGTCGCGCGCGGCGTCCGCAACACCGTCGGCTTCCACTGGCATCCCGAGACGCGCGAGCTGTGGTTTACCGACAACGGTCGCGACTGGGCCGGCAACGCGGGTCCCGAGGACGAGCTCAACCGGATTCCGAGGGACCAGGAAGGCGCCAATTTCGGCTTCCCGTACTGCCACGCCAACGGCATTCCCGATCCCGACATCAAGCGGCCGAACCCGTGCGCCGGCGTGGTCATGCCGGCCGCCTTGACCGGACCGCATTCGGCCGGACTCGGCATCAAGTTCTACACCGGCACCATGTTCCCGCCGGAATATCGGAATGTCGCTTTCATCGCCCGGCGCGGATCGTGGAACCGGGAACAGAAGTTCGGCTATGACGTGGTGATCGCGCGACCGCAGCCGGATGGAACGGCGAAGATCGAACCGTTCATGACGGGGCTGCTCGATGAGGCCAAGAACGAGTTCCATGGCCGGCCGACCTATATCCTGCAAATGGAGGACGGTTCACTGCTCGTGTCCGACGAGCAGAACGGCGCGATTTATCGCGTTTCGTACAGCAAATAGAGCGTGGTCTCCAACGGCTGATGCTCGTTATTCCTGAGCCGTGGCGGTCGCTGATCCTCGGATTGGCGGCCGCATTCTTCTCCGTCGGCTGCGCGGCGGCGCAGAACATGCCGCTGGCGGAACGAATTGCGCAGTGCGGCGGCTGCCATGGCGAGGATGGCAACTCGCGCCTGGAGAAGGTCCCGTCGCTGGCCGGGCAGCCCGCCTACTTCGTGATGAACCAGCTGTTCCTGATGCGCGAGAACGTGCGCCGGGTCGAAGCGATGATGCCGTTCGTGAAGGACCTCAAGGACGACGAGCTGACCGCATTGGCGCAGCACTACGCCTCGCTCGAGGCCAAGCCGAGCGACGAGGCGATCGACCGGTCGGTCATCGAGCGCGGCGCCGAGCTTGCCCGGTCGCTGCGTTGCGGTTCCTGCCACCTGCCGACCTTTGCCGGACAGGAGCAGATGCCGCGAGTGGCAAAGCAGCGCGTCGACTACTTGATCGAGGCGTTGAAATCCTACCGCGACAATACCCGCAGCGGCGCCGAAACGCTCATGAGCGCCACCGTCGCCGGATTGCCCGACGCCGACCTCGTGGCGCTCGCACATTATTCCGCATCGCGGTAACTTGGCGCGCGGTGGAACAGGGCGGTCGACCACACCGCCGGCTTGAGTCGGCGCCTCGCGCCCACTTTCTCGCCAATCGCCCATGATGGGAGCAGGTGTGCATACCTGAATCGACTTAGCCGCATTGCGCATCCGTTCGCCCTGCACTACGTTTTGGTCGATGCACGCTGAAGCGGCTTAAAGGCTTCACGCAATGGAGGAGGAAACCATGGCCTGGACGACACCGACCCTCGTTGAAATTTGCATCGGGCTCGAGATCAACGGCTACCTGCCGGCCGAGTTCTGACGCGTAATATTGCAGCCCTCGGCCCCACCGCATGGGGCGCCTGACCGCCATCGTGCTCGGTTCGGCGGCCGGGGGTGGTTACCCGCAATGGAATTGCCGCTGCCCGGTGTGCCGCCTCGCCTGGGAGGGTGACCGGCGGGTGAAGGCGCGCACCCAGGCGAGCGTTGCCGTTTCGGCGGACGGCGAAGCCTGGATTTTGCTGAACGCATCGCCTGATTTGCGGGCCCAGATCGCGGCAACTCCGGCATTGCGACCGGCCACCGGTACGCGCGGAAGCCCCATCGCCGCCGTCTTGCTCACTGGCGCCGAAATCGACCAGATCGCCGGCCTCCTGACGCTGCGCGAGCGTCAAGGCTTTGCCTTGCTCGGCACTGCCGAGACGCTTGCTCTCATTGCCGAGAACCCGATCTTTGCCGTGCTCGCGCCCGACCTGGTGCGGCGCCGCGCGGTGGCGCTGGACGAGCCTTTTGCCTTGCCCGGCGGGATCGAAGCGCGGCTGTTCGCCGTGCCGGGAAAGATGCCGCTCTATCGCGAAGGGGAATCTCCGCCGACCGCCGTCGAAACGGAAGTCAACGTGGGCGTGGAGCTTCGCCTCGGCGGGGCACGGCTTGCCTATGTGCCGGGCGCCGCCGCTGTCCCGCCGTCGCTGAAGGAACGGCTTGCGCGCGCCGACGTGGTGCTGTTCGACGGCACGTTGTTCGTGGACGACGAGATGATCCGCAGCGGGACGGGCGAAAAAACCGGCCGCCGCATGGGGCACATGCCGATCGACGGGCCCGATGGCTCGCTCGCCGCGCTCGCCGATCTCGAGGCTCGGCGCGTCTACATTCACGTCAACAACACCAATCCCATCCTGGTCGACGGCTCGCCCGAGCGCCGCCGCGTGGTCGCGGCCGGCTGGGCCGTCGCCGAAGACGGCATGGAGATCGCGGTGTGATAGGCTGGATCGGATAACGACGCGAAAAGGGTCGTCCGCTCTGGTGCCCGGAATGAAGCTGATGAGTCCCGACGAGCTCGAGGCGGCGCTGCGCGAAATCGGCGCGCGGCGCTATCATCGCTTACATCCCTTCCATGTGCTCATGCGTGAGGGCAAATGCACCAAAGGCCAGATCCAGGCCTGGGCGCTGAACCGCTACTATTATCAGGCCTCGATTCCGCTCAAGGATGCGGGCCTGATCGCGCGCTGCGACGATCCCGCATTGCGGCGCGAGTGGCGCTCGCGCCTCGTCGATCACGATGGCGAAGGCGAGGGCGACGGCGGCATCGCGCGCTGGCTTAAGCTCACCGATGGCCTTGGGCTGAACCGCGAGGACGTCATCTCGCTGCGCGGGCTCCTTCCGGCGACGCGCTTCGCGGTCGATGCCTATGTGCGTTTCGTGCGCGAGCAGACGCTCCTCGAGGCCGTCGCCTCCTCGCTCACTGAATTGTTCTCGCCCACCATCATCAACGAGCGGATCGCCGGCATGCTGGCGAATTATGATTTCGTCACCCGCGAGACGCTCGCCTATTTCGACAAGCGCCCGCCGCAGGCGGCGCGCGATTCCGACTTCGCGCTCGACTACGTCAAGCGCCATGCGGTGACACCGCCGAGCCAGCAGGCGGTGCTGGCGGCGCTCGAGTTCAAGTGCGACGTGCTGTGGGCGATGCTCGACGCGCTCTACCACGCTTATGTGGCGCCCCGGCACGTGCCGCCCGGCGCCTTCGTGCCGGAGGACTGGCAGGGCGTGCACTGATGAATCGCCCCAGCCGTGTCCGTTTTCGAGCAAACCGGGAATTGAGCCGACATCACCCAATGACTGAGTCTGACCCCTAATCGGACATTGTCCCTGGGCTTTGAGCATTCGAGCTCGTTCGACTCGCATCCGCCGCCCGACATATCGGCGACAAGGGACAGCCTGAAACCTAACGGTCCCTCTTAGCGCCCCTCGGACAGCTCCGAGGGCCACTACACCGTCTGGCCGCCATCGATAACCATGGCGTGCCCGACGACGAAGGCGGCCGCGTCCGAAGACAGCCAGACGACGGCCGCGGCGATCTCCTCGGGCTTTCCCATCCGGCCGACCGGCTCCTGCGCGATCACCCGCTCGCGTCCGTCGGGGGTGCCCCCGCTGAAGCGGTCCATCATCGGTGTGTCGACGATGCCGGGGCACACGACGTTCACGCGGATATTCGACTTCGCGTAGTCGAGGGCCGCCGCCTTCGTGAGGCCGACGATGCCGAATTTCGCGGCGCAGTATGCGGCCTGACCCGCGATGCCTTTGACCCCGGCGCCTGACGAGGTGTTCACGATCGCGCCACCCCCTTGCTTCAACATCAAGGGAATCTCGTACTTCATGCATAGGAATACGCTGCGAAGGTTCACGCGCACGATCCGGTCCCACTCCTCCTCCCTGAGATCGGCTGTCGCGGTTATCGCCTGTTCGGAGCCGGCGTTGTTGAAGGCGAAATCGAGGTGCCCGAACGCTTCGACGCCCTTGTGCAGGGCAGCCTTGACGTCCTCGGTTCGCGTCACGTCGCACCTGACGGCAAGCGCCCGTCCGCCGAGTTCCTCGATCATTCGGGCTGTTTCCTGATTGCCCTGTTCCGAAACATCGGCGACCACTACGTCGGCACCCTCGCGAGCGAACGCCAGGGCGGTAGCGCGGCCTATGCCGTTCGCCCCCCCGGTCACAAAGGCGACCTTCCCTGCAAAGCTCCCATTCTTATTCGGCACTATCCGCTCCTATTTCGTCTTCGCGTGATGATGAATTCCATGCTTGGTGCTCACGGTCAGTTCCCCGGCGTCTGGCTCGGATCAGTGGATCAGTTCGACCGTCACTTCGACCGGGCCCGGGACATCGAATATTTCGGCTCCAGAATTGACTCGTCCCAGAAGGACGATGCCGGGCGACGGGATCGTCAGCCCATCGTGCCGGTAAAAGATCACGAAGTTGCCGCCCGGCCGCCAATAGCCCAGGTCTCCCGATTGATAGCTCGGGCTCGCCTCTGTGCGCTCCGAAAGCGGTCTGGGAATGGAGCCGGTCTTCTCGCGCCTCAAATGGTCACGCATGCGGATGGACAAAGGAAGCATTGCGATGAGATCCCGAGCGGCCTCGCTGCTATTGAGCGTTGCGGTCACTGTTTGGTCACCCATGCGAATCCGAATCCGTTGACCCTCCTCGGCGGACGCAGAAGGCCCCAACCCGGATGCTGCACAGAGAACGATGCCGGTGATGTGCCGAGCTCCTGATTTCATGCGTCACTCCTGGTGTTCCGCTTGAACGAAACGGTCTATGCGCACCACGCCGATTAAATCAGCTTGTCCGGCGTGATCGGCAGCTCGCGAATGCGTTTACCGGTGGCGTGAAAGACGGCATTCGCAATTGCTGGCGCGACGCCCACCATGGCGATCTCGCCGACTCCCTTGACGCCGAGCGGGTTGACGTGCGGATCGTCCTCCTCGACGAACATCACGTCCATGGCCGGAGGCGCGTCGGCGTGGACCGGCACGGCGTACTCGGCGAGGTTGGCGTTCGGAACCCGTCCATTGCGAGCGTCCACGACGGAATGCTCCATGAGCGCCATGCCGATGCCACCGATCATTCCGCCGATGCACTGGCTGCGGGTGGTTTTCGGATTGACGATGCGGCCGGCGCCATAGGCGCCGACGATACGCCGCACGCGCGTCTCGCCGAGATCCGGATCGACGGCCACCTCCACGAAAACAGCACCGAAGGCGTGCATCGAGAATCGCTGGCTCGCATCGCCCGGCTTCACATCCGCAGAGGCCTCGACGGGCTGGCCGAGGCGGCGCATCGCCTCCGTGAGGTCATTGGCACCGCCGCGGGCGAGCGCGTCCTCACGCGCCGTGCGACAGGCCGCCTGCACGGCGCTGCCAACGCTCGCCATGGTCATCGAACCGCCATGCACGGGCGCTCTCGGCAGCCGGTTGTCGCCGAGACTGAACTTCACCCGCTCGACGGGGAGGCCGAGGGTCTCAGCTGCAACCTGGGTCATGGATGTCCAGGTGCCCGGCCCCATGTCGCTCGCCGCGCTGGTCACCTCGGCGGTGCCGTCCGGCAATAGCCGGGCCATGGCCGACGCAGGTGCGTAGTTCATCGGATAGGTGGCGCTCGCCATGCCCAACCCAATCAGCCAGCGGCCATCACGCATCGAGCGCGGCTCAGGGTTGCGCCGGCGCCATCCGAAGCGCTCGGCGGCCGCCCGGTAGCATTCCCGCGTCGAGCGGCTCGAGAACGGCAGCTTCTTGAACTCGTCCTGCTCCGGCTCATTGCGCAGCCGCAGCTCGACCGGATCGATGTTCAGCGCCACGGCGAGCTCGTCCATGGCGGATTCGAGGGCGAATATCCCGCTCACCTCGCCAGGCGCGCGCATGTAGGTCGGCGTGTGCACGTTCATGCGCGCGATACGGTGGCGCGTATAGACGTTCGGGCACGAATACAGAAACCGGCTCGCGTTGAGGAGCGCCTCAGAGAATTCTTCGTAGGTGGAGCTCTCCTGGTAGCCGTCGTGCACGATGGCGGTGAGGCGGCCGACGCGGGATGCGCCGAGGGCAACGCGCTGGACCGTGTGCGGGCGGTAGCCGACGCCGTAATACATCTCGCGCCGAGCCAGCATTACCTTGACCGGCCGGCCGGCCACGCGGGCACCGAGGGCGGCCAGCGTCACATGCGGCCAGGTCCGCAGCGCCGAGCCGAAGGCACCGCCCACGAACGGGGAGATGACGCGGATGTTCTGCGCAGGAATGCCGAACACGGCGGCGATCTCGTCCGCGACGTTGTGCACCCACTGCGTCTTATCCCACAGGGTCAGGCGGTCCCCGTCCCATGCGGCGATGGTGGCGTGCATCTCGATCGGGTTGTGGTTCTCTCGCGGAATCACATAGCTCTCGTCCACCCTCAGCTCGGCGGTGGCGAGGGCCTCTTCGGGATTGCCGCGCCGGGTCTCCGGCGGCCGGCCCGAGCCCTGGTCGGTCCTCTGCTGCGTCGGGAGCACCGGCTCGACGCGGGTGATATCGGTAGTTCCAGTTTCGCGCGCGTAACTGACGCGCATCAACGTCGCCGCGTGGTTCGCCTGTTCGAGTGTCTCGGCGATGACGAGGGCGATCGGCTGACCTTGATGGCTGACCCGGTCGTCCTGCAGCACGTACAGGCGCTCGCCCACGTCCGGGTCAACGGCGGCTCTGTGCGGGCGATAGGCAAGCCTCGGCGCGTTTCGGTGCGTCAACACCGCGACCACGCCGGGGGCGCGTTCCACCGCTGCACTGTCGATGGAGGCGATGCGGCCGTTCGCGATCGTGCTCCGCACGATCACGCCGTATCCCTGGCCGGACTGGTCGAACTCGGCTGCGTAGCGGGCGCTGCCCGTGACCTTCTGACGGCCGTCGACGCGACTAACGGGTTGTCCAATAAAAGCGGTGGTCATGCGCGGGCTCCCGCGGTTTCGACGGCGCGCACGATGACGCGCTGCATGAGCTCGATCTTGAACTCGTTGTGCCCGCGGCCCTGTGCGCCCTCGGCGGCGAGGGCCGCTGCGCGGCGGAGCGCGGCAGGATCGAGGCTCGCTCCGACGAGCGCCGCCTCCACCCGCGGAACACGCCACGGCTTCGTGCCAACGCCGCCAAGCGCGACGCGCGCCTGACGGATATGCGCGCCGTCCATGTCGAGCGCGACCGCGGCTGACGCCAGCGCGAACTCGAAGGAGGCGCGGTCGCGCACTTTGAGGTAGTGCGATCGACGCGCCGCCGGGCTGGCAGGGACCGTAATTGCGGTGATCAACTCACCCGGTTCCAGCACGGTCGCGATGTGCGGCGCGTCGCCGGGCAAGCGATAGAAGTCGTCGAGCGGCACCGTGCGTCGGCCGCCGCGGCCGACTACCTCGACCGCGGCATCGAGCGCCACCAGCGCGACCGCGAGATCGGACGCGTTGGCGGCAATGCAATGATCGCTCGTGCCGAGCACAGCGTGCCAGCGATTGACGCCGGCCATCGCGGAGCATCCCGAGCCTGGCGAGCGCCTGTTGCAGGCGCTGTATCCGACGTCGCGAAAGTAAGGACAACGGGGGCGCTGTAGCAGATTACCTCCCATGGTTGCCTGATTGCGCACCTGAGCGCTTGCCGAAGCCAGCAGCGACTCGGCGATCACCGGGAACTGCTCGACCACGGCGGGGTGAGCGGCTACCTCCGCCATCGTGGCGGCGGCGCCAATCCTGAGGCCCTGCGCTCCCGCCTCGATCCGGCTGTCAAGAAGACCCGCAAGGCTGACCAATCGCTCAGGCCGGCGAACGTATTCCTGGAGAAGCTGCACCATATCGGTGCCGCCGGCGATGTATTCGACAGCCGCGTCGTTGCGGCCGGCTTGGGCCCGCAGCGCAAGGGCGGCATTGAGGTCGCGAGGACGCTCAAGGATGAAAGGATGCATGGCTCAACCTCCGCGCACGGCGCCCGTGGCGCGGGCAGCGTCGTGGATGGCCGCGACGATGTGATCGTAGGCCCCGCAGCGGCAGAGATTGCCGCTCATCCAGTCACGGATCTCCTGCGCCGAGCCGGCATGACCCTCGTTGATGCAGGCGACACCGGCCATGATCTGTCCGGGCGTGCAATAACCGCACTGGAACGCATCCCGCTCGATGAAGGCGGCTTGCAGCGGATGAAGTTGATCGCCCTGCGCCAAGCCTTCGATCGTCGTGATCTCGCGTCCCTCGACGAGGGCCGCGAGGGAGAGACACGATTTCACGCGCTTGCCGTCCATCACGACCGTGCAGGCGCCGCACTGGCCGAGACCACAGCCTTTCTTCGATCCGGTCAGATGGAGGTGCTCGCGCAACGCGTCGAGCAGCGTCGTCCGTGGATCGAGCGTCAGCCGATGCTCGGTTCCGTTGACGCCCAGCACCAGGTTAAGCGGAGCAGGCGCGGCGCCGGCCGTTTGCGCAGCCGCCTGCGGTATGAGCCCAGGCATGAGTTGACTTCCCACAAGAGCGCCGCCACTAACGGCAGCGACCGCCAAAAGCTCCCGTCTTGTCACATCGGGACTCGGGACCATCGGCGTTTGAGGGTTATCCGCGTCTTGCATACGCCGCTCTCCTCTTTGCGAAGCGTACCGCTTGGCTGATGATCTAGGCCGTGGCTCATTGCAGATAAATGGCTAAAATCCGCAAAGACTTATGAGCGGAGCCGATTAATGCAGCGTGGACACGTGGATCACCTGCTGGCGTTCATTGCCGTGGGACAAGCGCGCAGCTTCACCAAGGCGGCGGCGAAGCTGGGCGTGTCGCAGTCAGCGCTGAGCCACACCATCAGAGAACTCGAAGCGCGGCTCGGCGTTCGGCTTTTGACCCGAACCACCCGAAGCGTCTCTCCAACCGAGGCTGGTGAACGTCTGCTTCGCAACATTGGGCCGCGATTTGAGGAAATCGAGGCCGAGCTTCAGGCAGTTAGTGAACTGCGGGAGAAGCCCGCTGGCACCATTCGGATCACTGCGACCGAAAATGCGACCGAGACAATCCTCGTCCCGAAGCTTGCGCCCCTATTACGAGAATACCCGGACATCAAAGTCGAGATCATTCTCGACTATGGCCTGACAGACATCGTGGCTCAGCAGTACGACGCTGGCGTGCGCAGCGGCGAGCAAGTGGCCAAAGACATGATTGCCGTGCGGATCGGGCCGGACATGCGGATGGCGGTCGTCGGCGCGCCCTCGTATTTCAAGAAGAAACCGGCGCCGAAGACTCCGCAGGATCTCATCGGACACAACTGCATCAACTTGCGCCTACCTTCGCATGGCGGGGTCTACGCGTGGGAATTCGAGAAGGGTGGTCGTGATTTAAAAGTGCGCGTCGAGGGTCAGTTCACCTTCAACGCCACGGTTCAGATCCTCAATGCGGCGCTCGCCGGAGCGGGCTTGGCCTATGTGCCCGAAAGCATGGCGCGGCGGTATCTCGCCAACGGCCGTCTTAAGCGCGTGCTCGATGACTGGTGCCTTCCGTATTCAGGCTATCATCTTTGGTACCCAAGCCGCCGCCAATCCTCGGCGGCCTTTACTCTCCTCGTTGACGCGCTGCGCTTTCGCCTGACAGGGACGCTGCGCCGAGGGTGACTTTCTCAAACGCAAAATGCTTTTCTGCATTTGGCAGATAGTGTTGCAAAAGTCGCCGCGGCGAAGCTGTGGAATAGAAATTTGAAACGATCGAATCGGCCCGGATGGATTTTTGAATCAACGTTGCGCATTGGCGCCCGATCTTGAATCGATCTTGCGCATTCGGAGGCGCAAAATCGTTTTGCAACACAATCGGCACTTCTCGGAATCTCGGGGTGATGTCTGACCTGAGTCCGAAAGTCGCCAAAGGGGACATTGATCAACTCGCTTTCAACAATCGCGATTTC
>JBJMSU010000128.1:0-24187 GCA_045801465.1 Xanthobacteraceae bacterium
TGCGCTGGTGACGGCAAAGCATCGTCGGCCATGAGCGGCTCTTCCTGTTGCGAGTTGTTCCCCCATGTGTGGCGACTGCGACCACAGGTCAAGGTATAAACCCGTTTATCGCCAATACCTTGGAACGATTATAAGGAACGACGACTTGGCGCTGCCGCCGTGCCCGTCGGGCTGCGCGGCCAGATGCGTGGCGGCACCATCATTCCGCTCGCCGTCCCGGTGCGGCGAAGGACGCCGGAATTTTCCGACGTGCCGACCCTGCACGAACTTGGATTTCCGCCCTCGTCGTGACCACCTGGTTCGCCATCGCGGCCCCGCCGGGTCGCCGCGATGGCATCGCCGAGCGCATGAACCAGGAGATCGCGACGGCGCTTGCGGCGCTTGCGACGCCGGCTGTGCGCGATCGCCTGGCGGCGGAAGGCTTCGAGCTCGCCACCATGTCGCCGCCGGAGCTCACGGCTTTCGTTCAGGCCGAGCCCGCCAAATGGGGAGTGGCGAAAAAGCTCGCTCCGGATGCGGCGCGGTGACGTGTCCCGGATGCAATGCAGCGCGCCCGGAACACGAGGTGAGGCTTTACGTCAAACCTTGATCTTCTCGTCCTCCACCACGCGCTGCACGCCGGTCCGCTTGAGCATCCGATCCTTGAACGCCGTGTAGTTCTTGAGCTCTCCCACCGGCAGCTCGCGGCGCGCGCCCCAGGTGTAGAAGACGAAGCCATAGGGGTCGACGACGGAGTATCGGTCGGAGAACCATTCGCGCCCGGCCAGCATGCGGTCGATCTGCTGCAGGTAGCCATGGAAGGCCTTGAGCCCGGTCTCCTTCAGCGTCGAGAAAGCGGCCGGATCGGTGGCGTAGCGCTCGGGCCGGCCGACATGGGCGTGCGCCGGATGTACGCTGGCGGCAAAGAAGCCGATCAGCGAGAGCGCCTTGGCCTCGGCGATCGGTTCCGTCGGCCACAGGCCGAAGCGCTTGCCGAGATAGGGAAGGATCGCGGTGTTCTCGGCCAGAGGCTGGCCGTCGTCGAGGCGCAGCGCCGGCACCCGCCCCTGCGGGTTGATCTTCAGATAAGCCTCCGAGCGCTGCTCGCCGCCGGCGAGGTCGACGCGCTTCGGCTCGTATTTCTCGCCGCTCTCTTCCAGCACGATGTGCGCTGCCATCGAGCAGGCACCGGGCGCGTAGTACAGCGTCAACATACCGAAAGCCTCCATCAAGACCTGTGAGGGGAGGGAGCTTAACGACTTGTTGCAGCCCTGGGGAGGTCGATGTCGACGTCTACCCCGATGCCGGCGGCCGCGATCGCCGCCGCACCGCGTGCCGGCGCGACGACGGCATGCGCCGGGGCGCTCCTCTCCGCCGAGGAGATCGTGTTGACCAGCAGCATGGTCACGGTCATCGGCCCGACACCGCCGGGAACCGGGGTGAGATAGGACGCCTTCTCGCGCACGCCGGCGAAATCCACGTCGCCGACCAGCCTGCCGTCGGGCAGGCGATTGATGCCGACGTCGATCACCACGGCGCCGGTCCGCACCATCTGCGGCAGGATGAGATTGGGCATGCCGGCCGCCACGACCAGAATGTCGGCGAGGATCGTGAACTGCGCGAGGTCGCGGGTCTTGGCGTGGCAAATGCACACCGTCGCGTCGCGCTGCATCAGCATCAAGGCCATCGGCTTGCCGACGATGTTGCTGGCGCCCACCACCACCACGTTCTTGCCCTCGACCGAGATGCCCTCGTGTTCGAGGAGCTTCATCACGCCGTACGGCGTGCAGGGCGGGAACACCGTGTCGCCGAGGACAAGGCCGCCCACGTTGTAGAGATGAAAGCCGTCGACATCCTTGTCGGCGGAAATCGTCCGCAGGACGCGGGTGACGGCGAGCTGCGGCGGCAGCGGCAGCTGCACGAGAATGCCGTGAACGTCGGGGCGGCGGTTCAACTCCTCGATCGTAGCGATGACCCGGTCCGCAGCGACATCGTCGGGGAAGTCGAAGCGGAACGAGCGGATGCCGACGTCCGCACAGGCGCGCATCTTGTTGCGCACATAGACGGCCGAGGCGGGATCGGCGCCGACGAGAACGACTGCCAGGCCGGGAACGACGCCGCGCGCGGCGAGATCGGCCACGCGCTGCTTGCAGGCCGCGCGGATGCCGGCGGAGACCTGCTTCCCGTCGATGATCTTGGCAGGCATCGATTCAGCACCCAGGAATCATAGGGCGGGTTAGCCGAAGGCGTTACCCGCCGCAAGATTCTCAAATGGATGCTGCCGCGTGCGCGCGTCAGAACGGCTCGTCGACCTGCTGGACCGGCAGTGCATCGGGAGCCAGTCGGAGCATGAGCTCGTACGGCGACGGCGAAATGGGGGCAGGGCGAGCATCGGCGATTGCGGACCGTGGTCCGATCGAGTCGGCCTCCGCGCCGGCACCGGCCAAAGCCATGGCGACGAGCCCAACCGCTATGATCGAGCCGATGGCCATATTGGCCTTCAGCCAGCGATCGAAACTGAGCTGATCGGCAGCGGACATATGCTTGTAACGTGCAAGTATTTCGCCCTTGGTCATCGCCTGTCTCCGTCGGTTCCGTGGTGCGAAGGTGACGGAGCTATACGGCGCGTCGCGCGCCGGCGATGTGACCGAAGTCACACCGGAGAAGAATTCGTCCCCATAGCAGCCTTGGTGACAGCGTCTAGGACCGCATTCCGCGTCAGCGCGGGGCAAACGGGTTTTGCCAGCCGCCCTGGCGCGCGGGCGCGCGCGGCGGATAGCTCTTTTCCAGATAGTCGAGCACGAGCTTGCGCTCCGCGCCTTCGAGCGGCGGCATGTTGTGCCGCACGGTCATGAGGGCGAGCGTTTCATCCCAGCCCTCGCGGCTCATGCCCTGTTGCGCCACCAGCTTGAAGTTATGGCACGCCGTGCAGGCATAGAACGTTTCGTCGCGCCCGGGCCCGGCGGCGAATTCCTCCGGGCTTTCGTCGCGCGGCGTGAATGCGGGCGGACTGGTTTGGCTGCAGACCGCGCCCGCACTCGAGCCGAGCACCAGGAGGACGAGCAGTGCTCGGCGCATTTGCGCTAGCCCACCAGCACGGCGATGCGGTGCATGGGATTGCCGCCATAGCCTTGCGGGTTCCAGTTTCCGGCCACGTGCGGCTGCATGACGCCGCGCGAGTCGGTGCCGCGTGCCCACACCTCGAAATAGCCGTCGCTGGGCAGCTTGACGGCTGCGGTCCAGCGCTGCCAGTCGTACTTGTTCTTGGGCTTGTCGAGCTTGGCCCGCGTCCAGGTGGCGCCGAAATCGAGCGACAGATCGACCTGCTTCACGGTGTAGTCCCCGGCCCATGCGGCGCCGCGCAGGGTCAATTCCTTGGTGCCGGCGGCAAGCTTGGCGCCGTTGGCCGGGTTGGTGATGATCGCGCGCACCGGCATCGACTCGAGATCGCGGAACGTCTTCCCGTCGTCATTGCTGCCGGGCACGATCGGCCGGGTGGGAACGCGGTAGGAGGTGCCGCCCATGCCCTGGCCGTCGTGCGGCTTGTCGCGCACCCAGACGCGCGTGAGCCATTTCTCCGACACCGATCCCGGCCAGCCGCCGATCACCAGCCGCACCGGGAAGCCGTGGATCAGCGGCAACGGTTCGCCATTGATCGCCCAGACGATGAGGTTGTTCTCGTCCATGGCCTTCCTGATCGGTACGCCGCGCGACAGCGCCACGCGGCTCTGGTCGCCGGAGAGATGCGGGTCGGCGCCGTAATGGCCGGTGAACACCGCGGATGGCTTGACGCCGGCCGCCTTGAGCACGTCGGCAAGGCGCACGCCGGTCCACTCCGCGCAGCCGGCGCCGCCGTTGGTCCACTGGTTGCCGCGGGCCTGGGGATTGAAGAACGAGCGGCCGTTGCCGCCGCATTCGAGCACCATCCGCCGCGTGACCGGACGGAACTTGGACTTCAGCTCACCCAACGTGAGCTCGAGCTTGTTGTTCACCTCGCCATCGACCGTGAGCTTCCACTTGTCCGGTTCCTTGGTCTCTTCAGGGATCTGCCCGTTGTTGCGGATGTAAAATTTGGAAGTCGGCGTGGTGGCCTCGTCGAGCAGATGCTCGGGCGTCTCGGCGACCAGCGGGCGATCGCCGAGCACGACCAGGCCTTCGTCCTTGCCGGGGAAGTTCAACGGCTGCGGCCCCTTTGGTGGCGCGGCACTGCCGGACGGCGGGCCGCTCGGCTGCGCCTGCGCCGCCGGAATGAGGCCGCCCGGCATGGTGGCGGCGAACGGAATCGGTCCGCCGACCGCCGCGCTGATCGCTGCCAGCCCGGCGCCCCCGAGGAAGCCGCGGCGCCTCGTATCCGGCACCCGCCCGAAGACCAGCGCGTCGGCCCGTTCGGGATCGTCCCCATAGAGTTCGTGAATGGTGCGTTCCTTGTTCATCCGCGCTCCTCCCGGTCGCACATCGATGCGTCGCCCTGAAGAAATAACCTAGACTACTGACTCGATTGCCCACGACACGCGTGTGGGAGAAAACGTACCCGCAATTCGTCTAATATAGATCAAGGCAAACAGCCGCATCGACGCAAACGGGAGTCCAGCCATGGCGGGCCAACCGGTCATCCGCGCTTTCTTCGACGAGCCCACCCATACGGTGAGCTATCTGGTCGCCGATCCGGCCACCCGGCAGGCGGCGGTGATCGATCCCGTGCTCGACTACGACGAGAACTCGGGAGAAGTGGATACGCGCTCGGTCGAGGCGATTCTGAAATCTGCCGCCGAGCAGGACATCGAGATCGTATGGGCGCTGGAAACGCATGCCCACGCCGACCACCTCTCGGGGGCACCTTATATCAAGGCGAAGACCGGCGCGCGGATCGGCATCGGCGAGCACATCACCGACGTGCAGCGCATCTTCCGCCCGATCTTCAATGCGACTGACCTGAAGGCGGACGGCAGCGACTTCGACCACTTGTTCAAGGACGGCGAGCGCTTCGCCATCGGCGAGCTTGCGGCCGAGGTGCTGTACACGCCCGGCCACACGCCCGCCGACATCAGCTACAAGATCGAAGACGCGGTGTTCGTCGGGGATACGCTGTTCATGCCCGATTACGGCACCGCGCGGGCCGATTTTCCCGGCGGCGATGCGCGCCAGCTCTACCACTCGATCAAGAAGCTGCTGGCGCTGCCGGATGCGACCCGGCTGTTCATGTGCCACGACTACAAGGCGCCGGGCCGCGATCACTACGCCTGGGAGACCACCGTCAAGGACGAGCGCGACCACAACGTCCATATCGGTGGGAGCAAGGGCGAGGACGATTTCGTCGCCATGCGAACCGCGCGTGACTCCAAGCTCGCAACACCGAAGCTGCTGCTGCCTTCGATCCAGGTCAATATCCGTGCCGGCCGGTTCCCGCCTGCCGAGGCGAACGGCGTGCGCTACCTGCGTATTCCGGTGAAACTCAGGGGCGGCGCGGAAGAGTCGACCGTCTGACTAGTGCGGCGAATTTGAAGTTCCTATCAGATCGCCGCAAGCTCGTGTAGGAACTTCAAATTCTAAGCCGCACTGGAAAATGTCGATATTCCTAGTGCTCCTTGCGATTCCGAAGTTCGCACTCGAGTGTGCGGCGAACTGATGCGAACTTCGGAATCGGAGCACTAGTGGAAACCCCGACCTGCATGGGTCGCAGGCATCCTTGCTTCACGTCCGCGTGCTCATTCGTTCGAACATGGAACAACTGCGCGATCTGCCGATTGCAATGGTGTCTTTCTTCCGGGTGCTCGGGGGGCAGTGGCGGGACGGACACTCCCATGCGCATTACCAAGGCAGCCGCCGCGATTTTCCTCCTTTCATTGTTGAGCATCACAATCCTGGCTTGGATCGAAAGCCGCAACTTTATTGCGCTGAAAGGTCCGGAGTCGGTCTCGGCCCCCAAGGTTTCAGTGGGTCCGTCCGTGCCCGCCTCGGGATCGCCCGATCATGTGGGCGCGGCCCCAACCGATGCGGCCGTTCGGCCTCCTGCGGCCCTTCAGGCCGGCGCCTGCCCCGGCAATCCCAATCCGCTCGGCGTGTCCCGCGTGGTCGAGATCGATACCACCGGCGGACCGGGGTTCGGCCGGGAGCACTCCAAGATTCACGACTTCCTGCGCGATCACGAAGTGGTGCTCACTTTCGATGACGGCCCGTGGCCGGGCAACACGCCCGCCGTGCTCAGGGCCCTTGCCGACCAGTGTACGAAAGCGACCTTCTTTCCCATCGGGAAGCACGCCATGTGGCATCCCGAGCTGCTCCGTGAGGTCGCGGCTGCCCGACACACGATCGGTAGCCACACCTGGGGCCACAAGGACCTGTCTCGCAAGCCCTACCGCAACGCCGGGCTCGCACAGGCAGAGATCGAGATGGGCATCAGTGCGGTGCGGATGGTGTTGGGTGCGCCAGCCGCTCCGTTCTTCCGCTTTCCCGACCTGAGGCAAGCGCCGCAAATGGTCACTTATCTCGGTGAGAGAAACATCGCGGTCTTTTCCACTGACATGGACTCGCTCGACTTCAGGCTGAAGAACCCCGAGCAGGTGATCCGGTCGGTGATGACCCAGCTTCAACACCAGGGCAAAGGCATCGTGCTGCTGCACGATTTCCAGCATGCGACCGCCCAGGCATTGCCCGAGCTTCTCAAACGACTTGCGGCCGACCGCTACAGGATCGTGCATGTGGTGCCGAAGGAGCCGGTCACCACGCTCGCACGATACGACGAGATCGTTGCGAAAGAGCTGAAGCTCGCAACTGTCGCCGGCCGGCCGACGTCATCGATGGTGCGCACCGTCGCACATTGATGCAAGCCAGACGCGATTGACCGACGTGCGGCAAAGCCCCGTGAACATCAAGTTTTTGTAATTGGCAGGGCATCCGTGCGCCGCCCGGAACCAATCCGCCCGTGGCCGGTTCAGAAACGGCTTAGCCACTGATGGAGCCCTCGGTGCCCAGCGTCGTCCGCATCGTGTCGAAGTTTTTTGCGCTCGGCATCGTAGTCTATGCGACCATGCTGGCACTCGTCACCTTCGTCGAACCGACGCCGCACGAATACGTGGTGCAGATCGCCTTGCGCCCCAAGCCGGACACCCGTCCAGGCCAGGTCCTTCCCTCCGCGGGAAGGCTGGCTGGGGTTCAGGCACCGGAGTCCGCGCTGGTGAACACCCTGGAAGCCTTTCCATTCGCTCGCTGACGCCCACCTCCGCTCCAGCGCAATCAGGTGCTTCAAGCAGGCTTTCCGAAGACCTGGCGTCCAGCCCGGATGAAGTCCGGGCCAGGCTCTTTCGGGATTATCCCCCAAGAGCGTCAGTTCAGCACCCGGTAAAGCCGCTCGTCGTACAGCGCGCCGCTCATCGGCGTGAGCTTGTCGCGGAAGTCGCGCACGTGCGCCGCCATGCTGTGCGCCTCGAAGGCCTTGCGATCCTTCCACGCCTCGATCACGGTGAAATGGTTCGGCCGATTGGACTGCTGCACCACGTCGTAGCGCAGGTTGCCGTCGTCCTTGCGGCTGTCGTCGGCGAGCTTCTTCAGCATGTCGACGCACTCGTCCTTGCGCGGCGGCGGCACGTCGACATGGGTGACCACATAGAACGGACGACGTGCGGAGTCGATGGACGCGAGCGATAGGCCGTTATGAATCCGGTCATCGGCGGGACTGTTGCGCAGCGCATGAAGCTTATCGCGGGCGTCCTTGATCGGCGCGGCCGCCATGTGGGCATCGAGCGCCTTCTGATCCCTCCAGGTGGCGAGGATCACGAACTGCCCGGACCGCGAGAGGCTCTCCAGCACGTCGGTACGCCGGTTTCCGTCATCCTTCCGGCTGGTCTCGCGCAATCCTTTGAGCAACGTGGCGGCTTCGCTCTTCGCCGGCGGCTTGACCTCGATATAGGTCACCACATGGACCGCATTGGCGTCTTGGGCCTGGGCTCCTTCGGTCATGGCGATTCCCAGCGCGGCCATGGCAAAAGCAATGCGACAGAACGTATTCATCTCAAGTGCTCCCCCGGCGACCTGGCGGGAGCGTAACGTCGCGGCGCCGGCAGCGTCAACGCGGACGGAACGCGTGCGGCGAAGAGGGGGACGGGCGCGGAGCGCCGCCTTTTCAGGCCACCAGGACGTTGCTGAACTGCCACGGGTCGGACTTGTCGATGTTCTCCGGGTAAAGCCCGCCGCGGCCGGTCACCGGGGTCCAATCCGTATACTGGCCGATCACCGGCCCAAGATAGGGCATCTGGATCTCCAGGCACCGGCGGTAGTCCATCTCGTCCGCTTCGACGATGCCGCGCTCCGGGTTCTCCAGCATCCACACGATCCCGGCGAGCACCGCCGAGGTTACCTGCAGGCCGGTCGCGTTCTGATACGGCGCGAGCCGCCGCGTCTCCTCGATCGAGAGCTGCGAGCCGTACCAGTAGGCGTTCTTGGCATGGCCATAGAGCAGCACGCCGAGCTCGTCGATACCGTCGACGATGTCATCGTCGGTGAGGATGTGCCAGGTCTTCTGCGGCTTCCATTGCGCGCCCGCCATCTCATGCAGCGAGAGCACCGCGTCGTCGCATGGATGGTAGGCGTAGTGGCAGGTCGGCCGGTACACGACCTTGCCACCCTCGCGCAGGGTGAAGTAGTCGGCAATCGAGATCGACTCGTTGTGGGTGATCATCCAGCCGTGCTGCGCCTGCGCGGTCGGCGTCCATGAGCGCACGCGGGTGCCGGCGCCCGGCCGGTCGAGGTAGATCGCCGCATCGCAGCCGAAATCGTGGCGCCGGCCGCCCGGCGGCAGCGTCTTTTCATGCGTGCCCCAACCGGCCTCGGACGGCTGCAGGCCCTCCGACACGAAGCCTTCCACCGACCACGTGTTGACGAAGGTCCCGCGTGGCTTCGGATCGCGCGCCCGCTGGGTGTCGCGCTCGGCGATATGGATGCCTTTGACGCCGACGTGGCGCATGAGACGCGCCCAATCCTCACGCGTCGCCGGCTCGTCGTAGGCGATGTTCAGGTCCTTGGCGATGTCGACCAGCGCCTGCTTGACCATCCACGACACCATCCCCGGATTGGCGCCGCAGCAGCTCACCGCCGTGACGCCGCCGGGGCGTCGGCGGCGCAGGTCGAGCACGCCTTCGCGCAGCGCGTAGTTCGAACGCGCCGACAGTGGCAGCGCTTGATTGGTGTAGAGGCCGGGCCACGGCTCGACGACGGTGTCGATATAGAAGGCGTCGATGTCCTTGGCGAACTCCATCAGCTCGACCGACGAGGTATCGACCGACAGATTGACCATCATGCCGCGCCCCGGCCCGGCGGTGAGCAGGGGCGTGAGCACCTCGCGATAATTCTCCTTGGTCAGGCCCAGGTGGATGAACCGGATCTGCCGCTCGTCCAGCAGGTGCCGGTCGTCGTCGTCGGGAGCGATGACGGTGAACTTCGCGCGATCGAACGCGATGTGCCGCTCGATCAGCGGCAAGGTTCCCTTGCCGATCGAGCCGAAGCCGATCATTACGATGGGACCGTCGAAACGTGCGTGCAACGGCTGGCTCCCGTTGGGGTGGCGAAACGCGTTCATGTCATTTTACTCCCGCCAGAGGCAACAGGGTTTGTGGTTGGAGCATGATCGTTCGGAAAACCGGCACCCAGCCCGGATCAGGTCGCGGCCAGGCTTTTTTAGGATCATGCTGTTACGCGGCGTACCGCCATGGAGCGTTGTCGTTGTGGACAAGGCGCGCCGCCGTCCCCTTCGACTCGCCTTTTACCGGGGCGGTGATGAGCCCGCGCGCGCCGTCGAGCGCGCCGGGTTCGAGCTCGCAGGCGAGCAGCCGGTCGCGCTCATACGGCCCCGGCAGCCACAGGCGGCCGGTTTTCCGGGCGGAGAACCCGAATCGGTCGTAGTAGGTCGCATCGCCCACCAGCAGCACGGCGCCGTGGCCGGCGTGCTTGGCGGCATCCAGCGCACGTGTCATCAACGCCGCACCGACGCCGTGCTTGCGCGCGTGACGGGCGACGGCGAGCGGGCCGAGCAGCAGCGCCGAGCGCCCCGGGCCGGCGGAGACATCCCAGAGCCGCACGCTGCCGATCAGGCCGGCGGGCGTGCAGGCGATGAACGACAGTCCGTCGGCCGGCGTGCGGCCCCGGCGCAGCCGCTCGGAGGTCTTGGCAAAGCGCGGTGCGCCGAAGGCGGCGTCGAGCAGCGCTTCGCGCTCCGCGATGTCGAATCGCGTTTCGTCACGTATCGTGATCATGGCCAGCCCCGCGCTGGCTCAGATGTGATACGTCTTCAGCGGCGCGAAGCCGTTGAACGCGACCGACGCATAGGTCGCCGTATAGGCGCCGGTTCCCTCGATCAGCACCTTGTCGCCGATCTCCAGGCTCACGGGGAGCGCGTAGGGCGTCTTCTCGTACATCACGTCGGCGGAGTCGCAGGTCGGGCCGGCGAGCACGCAAGGCCCGACCGGATCGCCGTCGCGCGGCGTCCGGATCGGATAGCGGATGGATTCGTCCATGGTCTCGGCGAGGCCGCCGAACTTGCCGATGTCGAGATAGACCCAGCGCATGGCATCGTTCTCGGCCTTGCGGGAGACGAGCACCACCTCGGCCTCGATCATCCCGGCATTGCCGACCATGCCGCGGCCCGGCTCGATGATGGTGTCCGGAATGCGGTTACCGAAGTGCTTGCGCAGCGCGCGGAAGATCGAGCGGCCGTAGGTCTTCACCGCCGGGACGTCCTTGAGATACCTGGTCGGGAAACCGCCGCCGAGATTGACCATGGTCAGGTTGATGCCGCGCTCGCCGCAGGCGCGGAAGATCGCCGCGGCCGAGCGCAGCGCCTCGTCCCACGCCTGGGTGCGCCGCTGCTGCGAGCCGACGTGGAACGACACGCCGCAGGCGTCGAGGCCGAGCCGCTGCGCGTGCTCCAGCACGTCGACCGCCATATCGGCGTCGCAGCCGAACTTGCGCGACAGCGGCCACTCGGCGCCGGCGCAATCGAACAGGAAACGGCAGAAGACCTTGGCACCGGGAGCGGCGCGCGCGATCTTCTCGACCTCGGCCTTGCAGTCGACGGCAAACAGGCGCACCCCGCGCGCAAAGGCGGCGGCGATCTCGCGCTCCTTCTTGATCGTATTGCCGAACGAGATGCGGTCGGGGGCGGCGCCGGCGGCGAGCACCAGGTCGATCTCGCTGACCGAAGCGGCGTCGAAGCAGGAGCCGAGCGAAGCGAGCAGCGCCAGGAGCTCGGGCGCCGGGTTCGCCTTCACGGCGTAGAACACCCGCGTGTCCGGCAGGGCCTTGGCAAACGCTTGATAATTCTCGCGCACCACATCGAGGTCGACCACCAGGCAGGGGCCGTCTTCGCGGCGGTTGTGCAGGAATTCCCGGATGCGCTCGGTCATGGATGCGCTTCCTTTCCCAAGTTCAACGGGCGAAAGAGCCCGAATTGAATTCAGGCGGCGAACCGCCCGGCGTCAGCGGGTGAAGCGACCAGCGCCGTCGTGCGATGGAGACACGAATAGCGCAAAGGACTTTTCGACCCGACGATGCTGCCTTGGATTGGAGCGGGAAATCCCGTTCCGCACGCCCGGCAAGATGGACAAGCCTCTTCGGTGTTGACCTTTGGAGGGCCAACGAGACCAAAAAAGCCCGCTCCGTCGTTGCTTTAAGCCGCGTCCCCCGTTGAGCGCGGGGTGCGCCGGTTTCGCCTCCGGCTGCCGGTCGCGGTGCTAAGGAAGCAATCCCTTCCTCAGGCGGCTGTCCGGCCTCTTGTCCGGATGCCCACCGACCGACACACGGCCACAGGCACGTGCGAAATTGGGCATTCGCGAAATAAGCTCGATTGGAGAGTCATGCAAGAGTTTTTTTCGGCCGACGCGAATTTTCCCTCACGTCATGAACGCTTCGTCACTCGGCGCCGACGAACGCGTCTTCACGTCAGGCGCACGACGACATTGCCGGCAGCCTTGCCCTGCTCGACCGCCTCGTGGGCGGCGACGATGTCGTCGAGCGGGAAGGTGAGGGCGACGTTGTTGACCAGGCGCTTCTCCGCCAGCATGCGGGTGATCGTGCCGACGGCCGCCTCGCGCTCCTCGGGGCTGAGCTCGTAGACGAAGATGAACTTGAGCGCGACGGCGTTGACCAGCAGCCATTGGGCGGGAATCTGCGCCTCGGCACGGGTGCCGTAGACGACCACAGTACCGCGCGGGCGCAGCACGGCGGGAAGGAGCCGGGCATTGGCGGCGAGATCGAGCTCGATCACGGCGTCGACGCCGGCCTGGTCGGTGAGCTCCATCACGCGCGCGCCGACGTCCTCGCGCTTGTAGTCGATGACGTGGTCGGCGCCCGCGTCGAGCGCGAGCTTCGCCTTCTCCTCCGAGCTCACCGTGGCGATGACGACGGCGCCGCGCGCCTTGGCGAACTGGACCGCGTAATGGCCGACCCCGCCGGCGCCGCCGGCGATCAACAGCGTCGATCCCGCCCACGCTTCGGCGACCGCGACGGCGTGGCAGGCGGTCATGGCCGGGATACCGAGGCAGGCGCCGTCCTCGAACGCGACGTCGTCGGGCAGCCGCACCGCCATGGCGGCGGGCAACACCACGTGCTCCGCGCAGGTGCCGAAAGCGCGCTTCCATTGCGCGTTCCAGGTCCACACCCGCTCGCCAAGCCGAGCCTTCGGCACTCCGTCGCCGACGCTGTCGATCACGCCGGCGCCGTCGCTATGCGGGATCACGCGCGCAAACGCGATCTTGCGCGTGGTTCCGGCGCGGGACTTCACGTCGGAGGGATTGACGCCTGAGGTCGCGAGCTTGACCCGGACCTCGCCCGGGCCCGGTAGCGGCGTCTCCACATGGCCGAGCTGAAGCACATCGCGGGCAGGGCCGTTCTTCTCATAATAGGCAGCGCGCATCGTCTCCTCCCGATCGCGGATGATCTTACGCGATTTTCTACGCCGGATGTTCCGTCCTATTCCGGGCGAAGGGGAGGAACGTCCGGGTCGCGTGCGGCGTTGGTTTACGTCTGCTTTTTGCGGAGGCCGATCATGCGCAACTTTGTAATTGCCGCGGCGGCCTTTGTCGGGCTCGTGGTGTTGCCGGTCCTGGCATCGGCCCAGGATCCAGCCGCCGGCGCCGCGAGCGGTGCCGCTGCCGGCGCGGTGACCGGCGGAGCGGTTGCTGGACCGCCGGGTGCGGCCGCGGGTGCAGCGGTCGGCGGCACGGTCGGGGCGGCGACGCAGTCGGGGCCGCAGCATCATCAGGATCGGGTCATCATCGAAGACCGGGCGCCCGCCGTCACTCACAAGACGTGCGTGGAAGAACCTGGACGCCGCGACTGCGTCGAAACCCGGCGCTGATCGTCGGCAATAATGAACCTCAGGTCCGCTTCGGTCGTGCCGGAGCGGATTTTTTTGTTATATTCATAGAGTGGCGACAAAGATCGGTCGCGCGCAACGGCGCGCGAGCAGGGGACAAGATGCGGTCGATCGGCAAGGCTGTAGTGATCTTATTGGCAGTCGTCGTCATGGCGACGACGGCTGACGCCCAGAGCAGACGCAAGCGCGAGCGCGAGCAGGCGCCGCCGGCAGCGGCGCCATCGGACAAGCGCGACCGCCTGGTGGCCGCGCCCGGCAGTCCGTTCACCGGCCATCCCTATTGGCAGGCCATGGCCCAATGCGGCGGCATCTATTTCAAGCTCAACACGCTCTATTCCACCGCCGCCATTCAGGCCAAGGTAGTCAAGCCCGATGCCGCGGCAAATGCCCAGTTCACCAAGAAGTCGGACGCGGCGCGCCGGACCGCGACCGCGTTCTTCGAGGCGGCCGAACGGTTCCTGATCGCCGATCGCGGCCTCGCGCGCGACGACGCCATCATGACCTATGACGCGCGGGCGACCGTCGAGGGCGACCGCCACAAGACCATCGATGCGGCCGAGCAGGCGACGAAGCCATGCCCGGCGCTCTACCAGGCCTGCCGCCAAGCCAGCCCGAAAATCTGCAGCGACCCCGCCGTTTCGGCAGGCCTGCCGCAGTCCGGGTCGTGATCAACGATTGAACGCCCACAGGATGATGCTGAGCACCACGCTCAGAATGAGGCAGGTCACGAGCGGGAAGTAGAAGGTGAAATTGTCGCGCTGAATGACGATGTCGCCGGGCAGGCGGGCGAGCCCGAGGCGGGTCACGATCGGCCAAGCGAGCCCAATCGCGAGAATGATCAATCCAAAGCCGATTAGAAAGCGTTGCACATCCATCTACGTCGTCTGCGAGAAAGTCGCTCTCGCTGCCGTCAGCACGCTGGTCGGCGGCGATTAGCGCCTGGGGCCTTCGCCCGGACCGGAGCTCATGGCGCCGGCATCATCCATCGTGTTGTTGCGGCCTTGCGGCGTGCCGCCGGTGCGCGTGCCGGCACCGCCGCTGCGGCCGGGATCGCCGGGGCTGGGCGTGGTGGCACCCTGGTTGGGAGTGCTGGCGTCGCCCGAAGAGTCGGACGATCCCGAGGTGGTCCCCGACAGCGACTTCGGGGCGATGGACTTCCCGGGTCCTCCGCTCGTGTCCTGTGCGAAGGCCGCGCCGCTCGCGACGAGCACTGCTGCTGCCCAGGCGAGATGTAACCTGCTCATGTCCTGTCCTCCCCGTCGCGCGTCACTGGTCGCGCTTGTGATCTCCGAGCAGCACGCTGCAACACCCCATCCAGATCGAATAGGGATAGATCACCCACAGCAGGAAGGGCATGTCCGTCGCTCCTTGAGATCCACCGGGGCGTTAACGTGCGGCGGACACGATGGGTTCCTGATGACAACCATCGTTGAAGTCGTCACTGTGACCGCACAGCAGCGAGGTCAGCATGGCGGATATGAACTATCGCGCGGCTCTGATCGTGGGGGCGGGGTCTGGCCTGAGCGCGTCGCTGGCGCGCGCCTTTGCGGCGGCCGGACTGAAGGTCGCGTTGGCGGCGCGCTCAACGGCCAAGCTCGAGACGATTGCAGGCGAGACCGGCGCCAAGAGCTTTACCTGTGACGCAGCCGCGCCTGCCGACGTCGCACAGCTCTTCGCCAACGTGACGGACCAAATCGGTCAGCCGGACGTCGTCGTCTACAACGCCAGCTATCGCCAGCGCGGCCCGTTGATCGAGCTCGATCCCGGCGAAGTGGCCAAATCGCTCACGGTCAGTGCCTATGGCGGCTTCCTGGTAGCGCAGCAGGCCGCGCGCCGCATGCTGCCGCACCACCACGGCGCCATCCTGTTCACCGGCGCGTCGGCGAGCGTGAAGGGCTACGCCCAATCGGCGCCGTTCGCCATGGGCAAGTTCGCCTTGCGCGGACTGGCCCAGAGCATGGCGCGCGAGCTGCACCCGCACGGCATCCACGTAGCGCATTTCGTCATCGACGGCGGCATCCGCAGCGCGCGCCGCGCCGATGCGGCGGATCGGCCCGACAGCTTGCTCGATCCCGACGCCATCGCGGCGACCTACCTGCACGTCCTCCAGCAGCCGCGCAGTGTCTGGACCTGGGAGGTGGAGCTGCGGCCGTGGGTGGAGAAGTTTTGAGATAAAAAGGTCCTCCCCCTGAAAGGGGAGGACCAGGTGGGGTCGCAAACTCGTGATGATGCGATCGCGCCGTCAATCTCTACTGCTTGCGCGGATCGTCCTTCGGGTCGATGTAACTCACGTCGAACGGGCCGGTGCCGTTGATCTGCACGACCGACTCCACTTCGGCCCAGGCGTAGTGCGGCATTCCGGCCGGCAGGTGAACGAAGCTCGCCGGCGGCAAGGGGTTGAGCGATTCGCGATCGAGCTTCTCGCCGGACCCGACCGCGAATTTTCCCGCCATGACAGTGACGAACTCGTCCTTCGAGTGACGGTGCGGCGGAACGACGAAGCCGGCCGGGAACTTGAGGCGGATCACGAACGGTCCCTCCTTGGCCGGGCTGCCCATGAGGACGGCGGCTTGAGCGCCGGGCGGCAGCGACGGCGGCGCCGGGCCCCACTTGACGGAGTCGGCGGGAACCACCGTGTGATGCTGCTCGGCCGCCTGCAGCGGCGTGGCGGCGAAGATTGCGGCGCCGAGCGTCAAGGCGGTGAGACGGACGGTGATGGCTGAAGCGTGTTTCATGGCTCAGTCCTTTCATGCTGCTTCGGAGGTGAAGAGGAGGCGCGGCCTGCGTTCGAGTCGTTCAGCGTCATGACGCTCCTGACGCATTCACTGGGCATCGACCATGGCCCGGTTCGGGCGGGTGAATTGATTGAGCAGCCTCTTGAGATCGCGCTCGAGCGCGCGGCGTGCGGCGGCGACCGTCGGAGGAGGAGCAAGCAGCACGTTCGGCGAGTCGACCGAAACGCCTAACGGGCGGCACGCTCTTTCCTCCCCATGAAAGGCGGAGGAACGAGGTGGGGGTCTCGAAGTCGCGATAGATGACACGCCTCAGTCCCGGGTGATGACGATTTCGAGATATTCGCTGGGCACGACCATGGCGCTGTTGCCCGAGCGATTGAGTTGACCAATGAGTGTCTTGAGATCGCGCTCGAGAGCCGCTTGCTCCGGAGGATCGAGAGCGGCAAACGCCTTGAGCAGCGGCCCGTAATAGGTTTTGAAGACCTGCAGCCAATGCTCCGCTGAACGATAGCGAAACACGAAGCTTCGTTGCGTCGACTTGATGGAGGAGGCGTGCGGCTCGAACAGCTCGGCGATCCGCGCGCGGGTGCCCCACAGGGCCGGCGACTTGATGCCGAGAGGCGGCGCCAGATATTTGCCGATCGTCTTGAACAGCTGACCGATGAAGCCCTCCGGCGTCCAATTGGCAAGACCGATCTTGCCGCCTCGCTTGCACACGCGAATAAGCTCAGCCGCGGCGCGCTCCTGGTCGGGAGTGAACATTACGCCGAAGCTCGACACGACCACGTCAAAACTGCCATCCGGAAACGGCAGCGATTCGGCGTCGGCCTCGCGGACCTCGACACTGAGTCGGTCGGCGATGGCGCGTTCCTGCGCGCGCTCGAGCAGGGCGCGCACATAGTCGGTGGCTATGACATCGCACCAGCGGCGAGCGGCGGCGAGCGAGACGTTGCCGTTGCCGGCTGCGACGTCGAGCACCTTCTGTCCCGGGCGGACGTCGAGGGCTTCGCACAGGTCCTCGCCGACGATCTGAAGCGTCGTGCCGACGACAGCGTAGTCGCCGGACGACCAGGCTGCTTGCTGGCGGGCCTTCACGGCCGTAAGGTCGGGCTGCACGGGCTGGCGAACTTGGCTTGGCGCGGCGGCGGAAGTCGGCATGGTTGGTCTCCGTCCGAGCGGTGTTCTTGGGATGGCTGGCCTCGCGTGCGCGAAGCGACCACGAGTCCGGCGCGGCGAGCCGTGACCGTCGATTCCAACCGTAATGGCCGCCCGTGGAGGCGAGCGTGGTAGCCACCGTGGAAATGCCCGTGGAATCCGATCGGTCGCCCCCAGCTGGTGGCGCGCCCGCGCTGCACGTGCGGATGCTTGGGCCCCTGACGATCTGCCGGCACGGCGTCGCGCTGACGCTGCCGGCTTCGCGCAAGGTGAGGGCGCTCCTCGCCTATCTGGCCCTCGCGCCGCATTCGGTGACGCGCAGCCACTTGTGCGAACTCTTATGGGATGTGCCCAACGATCCGCGCGGCGAGCTGCGCTGGTGCCTCAGCAAGATCAGGAGCCTCGTCGACCACGACTTCAGGCGCAGAGTCGAGGCCCGCGGCGATGCCGTCAGGCTCGATCTTTCCGACTGCTCCGTCGATGCGATCGACGTTGCCCGGGCGACGCAGGAAGGCATCGACACGCTTGCGCCCGAGCGGCTGCGCGCGTTGGCCGTCCTGTTCAACGGAGACTTTCTCGCGGGCCTGGAGGTCGACCGCAGCCCCGCGTTCAACAATTGGGTGACCGCGCAGCGGCGTCGATTCCGCGCCTACCACGCCGCCGTGCTGGAGCACCTCGTCAGACGCGTGTCCGATGACGAGGCGTTCGGCTTCCTGGAGCGCTGGCTCGAGCTTGCTCCATTCGACCCGCGCGTGCACGAGATCCTCCTGCACGCGCTGGCGCGGCGCGGCCGCATTCGCGAGGGCGAGGAGCATCTGGCGGCGACCATCCGGCTGTTCGAGGCAGAGGGTCTCGATGGCGCGACCATCCGCGAGACGTGGCGAGCCGCCAGGGCCGACGCTTCACCGCGGGTGCAAGCCGTTGCCGCCTCGCCGCCGGCATCCCGCGTGGGTCGCGCCGAGATTGGCATGGCTCAACCCCGCCGCGCCTCCATTGCGGTGATGCCGTTCGTCGATCGCCACGCTACCGCGGGCGTCGGCGGCGGGTCTGCGGACGCCCTCGCCCATGATGTGATCACCCGGCTCGCCAAGCTGCGGAGCCTGTTCGTGATCGCGCAGGGCACCGTCTTCGCCCTGCACGAGCGGCGCATCGGTCCGGAAGAAGCCGGCCGGATGCTCAACGTGGATTACGTGGTCAGTGGATCGTTGCACCGGCAGGGCAAGCGCCTCACCGTGACGGTCGAGCTTGCCGAGACGCGCACCGCCCGCATCGTCTGGGCGGAAGTGTTCGACCAAAAGCTCGACGACGCCTTCCTCGTGCTCGACGAGATCGGCAATCGGATCGTCGCCTCCATCGCCAGCGAGATCGAGACGATCGAGCGCAACCGCGCAATCTTGAAGCCGCCGAGCTCGCTCGATGCATGGGAGGCGCATCACCGCGGCCTTTGGCACATGTATCGGTTCAACCGCGCCGACAACGAACGGGCGCAGCAATTTTTCGCGCTGGCCGTGCGCCTCGACCCCACCTTCGCGCGTGCCTACGCCGGCCTCTCCTTCACGCACTTCCAGAACGCCTTCCAAGGCTGGGCACCGCGCGAGCCGGAGATCGACCGGGCGTTCGACACGGCCGGGCAAAGCCTGATGGCGGATGATCGCGATCCGGCGGCGCATTCGGCCATGGGCCGGGCGCTTTGGCTGCGCGGCCGCCAGGACCAGTCCGTCAACGCACTGGAGCGATCGATCGACTTGAGCCCGAATTTCGCCCTCGGTCATTACGCGCTGGCTTTCGTTCATTCGCAGGGCGGCGATCCGGGCGCGGCCGTCAGATTCGCCGACCACTCGCGTCATCTGAGCCCGTTCGACCCGCTTCTCTTCGCCATGCTCGGCTCCCGCGCCATGGCGCTGGTGCGCCTCGGCCAGTTCGAAGAAGCGGCCGATTGGGGCGCCAAAGCCGCCGCCCGCCCGAACGCCCATGCACACGTCCAGGCGATCGCCGCCTATTGCCTGGCGCTCGCCGGCCGTCTCGACGACGCCCGTGCCCTCATGGCGACCATTCACAAGACGCTTCCCGGCTACGGTGTCGACCAATTCCTCACCGCGATGCGGTTCGCGCCGGAGGGTGCGGCCTTGTTCCGCCAAGCCGCAAAGCGGATCGCAGGCGCGTGAGGATGGCAGTTTGTAGTCAGGAGTGCGCCGGCGACGGCTAATGATCGCGCTCACCAAGGTCCGCGAGCTTGACCTTTCAGCCGCGTCGGCGGCCGGGCGGCCGTTGCATTTGAGCGCCGCCAGCGGGCTCGCGTGCCTCGGCTCCTTCATCTACGTGGTCGCGGACGATGAGGTGCACCTCGGCGTGTTTCCTGCCGTGGGCAGCGAGCCCGGCCGTCTTATCCGGCTGTTCGACGGCGCGCTCCCGGATTCGAAACGGAAGCGCAAGAAGCAAAAACCCGACCTCGAAGCGCTCACGTTGCTTCCGGCTTTCGGGGACTACCGTCACGGTGCGCTTCTGGCGTTCGGTTCCGGCTCCCGGAGCAATCGCCGCATGGGCGCCTTGCTGCGACTGGACGGGCACGGCGCCGTGCGCGGGTCACCGCACGCCATCGACCTTTCGCCGATGCTCGCTCCGCTGGACGAGGAATTCCCTAAGCTCAACATCGAGGGGGCCGTCGTCAGCCGCGACGAGCTGCGACTGTTCCAGCGCGGCAACAAGGGCCATGCCGAGAATGCGATCGTCCGATTCCGGCTTTCGCTCTTGCTCGACATGTTGAGCCCGGAGCGCATCGGCGCCGTCAAGCCATTCGCCATCGACCGGTTCGATCTCGGCCGCATCGACGGAATCCCATTCTGCTTCACCGACGCGGCGGCACTGCCGAACGGCGACATGGTGTTCACCGCCGTCGCGGAGGATACCGAGGACACCTACAACGACGGGCCCTGCGCCGGGGCGGCCATCGGGATCGTGACGAACGACGGACATTTGCGTTGGCTGCGCCGGCTCGACCGGCCCCACAAGATCGAAGGCGTGGATGCACGACTGGATGGCGATGCCGTCAGGTTATTGCTGGTGACGGATGCCGACGACCCCGACATTCCGGCAAGCCTGTTCTCCGCGACAATGGGACGGTGAACAGGCGAGTGCCCCGCTTCCGAAGTTCGTGATACATGGCAGCACCCTGCGACACGAAGTTCGGAAGCAAAGGGGCACTAGTGCGGCGAATTTGAAGTTCCTATCAGATCGCCGCAAACTCGTGTAGGAACTTCAAATTCTAAGCCGCACTAGAAGGAGTCAAGGCTCTCATCCTCGCGCCTCAAGCGGCGCCTGGGATGGTTGGCGAAGCGCGTGGGGACAGGCTTATCAGAGCGATGGCCGCCACCCCGATGAGCCCATAACAGGCGGCCCCGAGCCAGATGCTCACGTTTATCGAGAAAGCGATGTTTACGGCGACGGCGATGCTCGCTGCAAGCACGCCGGCCGCTCCGTTGATCGCCCAGAACCAGGGCGTGGGGCGCGGATCGATGGCATTCACGAGCCGCATTCCGGTGGGGAACCCGAAGCCCAACAGGAGGCCGAGCGGCGCGACCACGAGGACCGCCGCGACGGCCCGTACGAGGATGCGATAGGCCTCGAAACTCGCGACGAGCAACGGCAGCCCGAACGGGAGGAGGGCGAGATATGTTGTGAGCACGCCGCACCACAGGACAGCGTGGCGCGTTTTGGTGATCGGCAAGCGATCGCTGACGATGCTGCCGATGCCGGTGGACAGGATAACTGCGAATAGGCCGACAGCGAGGCCATGAATCGGGTGACCGAGGAACAGCGAGAGGCGCTGGATCAGCCCGATCTCGACGAGCATGAAACCAAGGCCGATCAGCACGAAATAGGCCGTGCCGAGGCCGATCAACCTTGCCGAGACCCGCTGTATCGAGGGGAGCGCCGGGAGGATGATCGTCAGCACGACCAAAATCAGCGACAATAAAACGATAATGAGGAGCGCTATCGTCGCATCGAGGTTGCCGCTGATCACGCCGCTGCGCACCTGCATCGCGCGCAGCACCGCCTGCGGATCTGTCATGCGTAGCTGGTTGAAAAAAAACGGTCGGTCGTCGGTCGGCGCCGACACATCCTGGTGCAACGTCGCAGACAAGGCTGTGAGGGCGGCGGCATCAGGCGCGTTCATGATCGCCTTGAGCGCCGGCGATGCGGCCGGCAGGTCGGGGCCGACTAGGATCGAGAAGCCGAGCCGGGTGGTGGTCTCGCGCAGAAGCGCAACGTCCTGACGCGACAGCGGCGCGCGCCCGACAATCAGTGTCGACAAACGGCCGGACGAGGCGAGGAGCAGATGATTCTGCGGCTCTGGTACACCCATATCGAGGAGAGTCGCCTTGGCGAGGCTCAAGAGCCGCCCCGTCTCGTCGACATCGTCAGGCGAATACCAGCGCGACACGGTGAACACGCCGTCCGGCGCCAGACTCGCGAGGAACTGGCGCCAGCCTTCGACGGTATAGAGCCCGTTCTCCGATAGCGAGTAGGCGCCCACCGCGGTCGCTGCCCAGGTGTCGATCATACTCATCTGCACCAAGTCGAAGTTCTGATCTCGGCCGGCATTGGCGAACCAGCTGCGCGCCTCGTCGATCTCAAAGCGCACTCCGGGCAGGTCGGCGAGGCGGTTGAAGTCACGGAAGCGGCGCGTGAGATAGTCAATGAAGATGGGGTTGAGCTCGATGCCGGTCACGTCGCGGAAGCCGAACAGACAGGCCGCGAGCAAGTCGCGGCCGCCGCCCACGCCGATGACCGCCGCGCGGCCGCGGTTGCGGATGTAATAGGCAAGGCTCGTGACATCGTATTTGAGGAAGTCGACCTCGGCGAGGTCGCCGCCGAAACGGAACATGGTCGTTCCTGCGTCGCCATCGATGTTCATGTAGCGCTGATCGATCTGGATGGGCGGCATGGCCGACGACCCGCCCCACATCGCCGGACTCCCATGCACGATCTTTTCCGCCCGGATCCGCGAATAGGAGTTCCACTGCGTGTGCTCGATCACATCCGTGGTCTCGACCCGCGCCTTGGCGAAGGACAGCACGAGGCCATGCGGATAGATAGCCGCATTGCCGAGCGCCAATACCAGGAGTGCGACGGCCAGCATGCCGGGCCGGCGCAGCAGGCGCGCTAACCTCGGCAGCACAAGCGCCTGCCACTCCGTCTCGGAACAACCAAGCGCAAAGGCGAAAGCCGCCGAGGCGCCGAGCGCGCCGACCATCAGCATGACCGAAACGCCGTCGAGGGTGCTCATGAGGGCGAGCGCGCCAAGGCAGCCGAGTGCCGCGCCGGCAAGGTCGAAGCCATAGACCAGCCCGATGGGCCAGGGGCTGCGCGTCAACGCCAGCGAAATGCCCATTCCGGCAAAGACATAGGGCGGCACCAGGGCTGCAATCAGCTTGAGCCACAGCGTCGCCAACAGGATGATTCCCATTGGCGGGCCGAGCACCACCGTCGAGATCAGGACAACGGTCGAGAGTATGGCGGTCATGGCGAACGCCGCAGCGATCCAGCTCAAGTGCGCGAGCAGGCGCTCGGGCGAAAAAAATGCCTGGTTGAAATAGACGATGAGCGCGCCGGCAGTCATGCCGAACATCGCCATGCTGATGGCGAAGAACGCGAGATGATAGAAGCTGATGACCGATAGAAGGCGCGTCTCGACAATCTGCAAAATGAGAACGCACGCGCAGAGAAGAAAAAGCCCGACGAGGAACGCGGCCTTCCTGAGCATCGCCTCCCCCGGTCGACGGACACCCAGGATCTGACTGATATTGCCCAGATGAGCCCCAAGGAGATGAATATTAGCAGCCCTCCGAAAAGCGGGAAGCTGAACTTACTTCGCGGGCATGAGCCCGAGATGCTGCAGCGCCGTCACTCCATCGTCCAGCCCGAGCGGGCGTGAGACAAGGAGGCGGGATGAGGCGATACAGTGCGGCAACAGCAATGGCCGGCGGCGCTCGCCCGTAAGGACGCGGTCATTCAGTCGGCGGCGCGCCGCAGGCGGCCGCGCGATCGAGGAGCAGCTTGCGTTCGCGGGCGTTGCGCGTGAGCGCTGCCGCGCGCTCGAACTCGACACGCGCCTCGTCGAAACGGCCGAGCTTGGTCAGGAAATCGCCGCGCACGCTCGGCAGGAGGTGGTAGGTCTTGAGCAACGGCTCGGCGGTCAGCGCGTCGACGAGATCGAGACCGGCCGCCGGGCCATGCGCCATCGCATGCGCAACGGCCCGATTGAGCTGCACGACCGGCGATGGCATGAGCTCACCGAGCGCATCGTAGAGCGTCGCAATGCGCGTCCAGTCCGTCTCCGCCGCCGTTCGTGCCCGCGCGTGGCAGGCGGCGATCGCGGCCTGCAACGCGTACGGGCCGGACACGCCGCCGAGCGCCTCCGCGCGCGCGAGCGCGGCGAGACCCCGACGGATGAGAAGCTGGTCCCAGCGCGCGCGATTCTGATCGAGCAACAGGATGGGCTCCCCAGCGGCGCCGACGCGCGCGCCGAAACGCGAAGCCTGGATCTCCATCAGCGCGACGAAGCCGTGGACCTCCGGCTCCTTGGGGGGTTAGCTCGGCAAGGATGCGGCCGAGGCGCATCGCCTCCTCGCACAGTTGCGGCCGCATCCAGTGATCTCCGGCGGTCGCCGTGTAGCCCTCGTTGAAGACGAGATAAAGGACCTCGAGCACCGATGACAAACGGCCAACGCGTTCGGCCCCGCGCGGAGCACGGTAAGGGTCAGGCGGCCGTTGCCAATCGGGCGTCGGCCACCCGCCATTCGTGGCGCTCGCGGCAGATCGGGCATTCCATCTCGATCATTTGCGTCTTGATGCGCAACAACGTTTCAAGATCGGTTTCGATGCCGGCATCGATATTGCGCCCGGTATTCGGGCACACGAAGTAGAGGTGTTCCATGAGCGACCTCCCGCTTGC